>JBOGOU010000167.1:0-14091 GCA_050748205.1 Pyrinomonadaceae bacterium
CTCCAAAAGACTTCACAATGCACAAGAGACGCGAATCGGCAATTGGCAATCGGCAATCGGCAATGCTTTGGAGAATCGCTCAGGCATCAACTACAATCGTCGGCGTTCAGCGAACGACTCCTTGGCGCAAGCTTGTACCACTCGTCAAAATGATTGCACATCTGTCGGGAACGCTACTCTCCAAACAGGCCACCTCAGTAATTCTTGACGTCGCTGGCGTCGGATATGAAGTGACGATTCCGATTTCAACCTTCTACGAACTCGAGGAACCTGGCGCAAGCGTTCAACTGCGAATCTACACACATGTTCGCGAGGACGCTTTGCAGCTCTACGGCTTCAAAACTGCCCGCGAACGTGAATTATTCCTGCGACTGATTTCCGTTAGCGGTATCGGGCCAAAACTCGGCATCACGTTGCTCTCCGGGATGAGTGCGGACGAAATGATTGCCTCGATTCGTACAAACAATCTCGCCCGGTTGACGCTTATCCCTGGGGTCGGCAGAAAAACCGCGGAACGGTTGGTGATGGAGCTGCGAGACAAGGTCGCCTCGCTTTCATCACCCGAATTGGAGGACGAATTGGGTGCCAAGCCAGAAGCGGCTGCGCCTCCGACGGAGGACGCCATTCACTCAGACGCACTCTCGGCCCTGTTGAATTTGGGTTATCAGCGGGCGGCCGCGGAAAAAGCTGTGACTGCGGCGTTAAGCGAGGGCGGCGATGTCTCGGTCGAGTCGATCCTGCGAAGAAGTCTTCGCAAACTCGCAAAAGGCTGATCTCCGGAGAATCATCATTCGGAATTCAATTTACGTCTTACAATTCTTTTAGTTAATTGAGCATAGCATCCGGTCGCTACCGCATCCCGGTTCCGTAACGTTCGGATCGCTTTTTTCGCCGCTTCAGACTACGATTTCGGTCAAGGAACTAGGATAAACATGTCAACAGAGCAAACAGTCAGAGTGCGTGACGACGGTCCGAATGACGACGAGCGACAGTTTGAACTGACCGTTCGACCAACTCGACTCGCTGATTACATTGGGCAACGTCAGGTCAAAGAGAATCTGCGAGTCTATATGAAGGCAGCTTTGGGCCGGCGTGAAGCACTTGACCACGTATTATTGACTGGTCCCCCGGGTCTGGGCAAGACGACGCTCGCCCATATAATTGCCAATGAAATGGGGGCGGAGATGCGCTCAACAGCAGGGCCAGCCATCGAAAAGGCCGGCGATATTGCCGCGCTGCTGACGAATCTACAGGAAGGCGACGTGCTTTTCATTGATGAGATTCATCGCCTGCTTCCGGCACTGGAAGAAAAGCTCTATCCCGCCATGGAGGATTTCAACCTGGACTTGCTAATCGGCCAGGGCGCCGGCGCCAGGTCTATCAAGTTGGAACTCCCAAAGTTCACCCTGGTGGGTGCAACGACCAGGGCCGGGTTGCTCACCGCCCCGTTGCGTGGCCGCTTTGGCATCGTGTTTCATCTCGATTTTTACCCCCATGAGGACCTGGAAGTGATTTGCAAGCGCTCGGCGGAGATTTTGGGCGTAGAAATTGATGAGGAAGGTGCGCGCGAAATTGCCAGGCGCTCCAGAGGCACTCCACGTATTGTCAATCGGCTTCTCCGTCGCGTCCGGGACTACGCAGAAGTCGACTACGAGGGCCGAATTACCAGGGACATTGCGAATGATGCCCTCAACCGCATGGAAGTTGACACGTTTGGCCTCGACGAGATGGACCGCAAGCTGCTGCTGACGATAATCGAAAAGTTCAACGGCGGACCAGTAGGTCTGGGTACAATCTCCGCCTCGATCCATGAAGAGAAGGATTCGATTGAGGAAATAATCGAACCTTATCTAATTCAAATCGGTTTTCTCGACCGCACTCCGCGCGGGCGCATGGCAACCAGGCTCGCTTACGATCATTTCGGCATCAAACCCGCAAACCCCCACAAGCCCAGCCTGTTCGATTCTCACTGAAGATTTTGGTAGGGTGTTAAATCAATAGGCGAAGTGTAATGAAAAGGCTTTCTTCGTTTTCTCGTCACTCGTTCGGTGTCAAAAATCGCGGGCCCTGGCGTTCGATCATCAGCCATTCGCTCCAACAGTTTCACGAAAACGACCTCTTCACTTCGGCCGCGGCGATGAGCTACTTCGGCCTGATGGCCCTTTTCCCGGCGCTTTTATTACTGCTGGCGATAAGCAATCAGTTTGGGGCAGCGACCGAACTGCTTACTCGCGCCGTGGACGTCTATCCAGGTTCGAGCACGTTCTTACGCGACACTATTCGCTCGCTCTCAGGCGTAGGACCAGGAGTGATTATCACGTGCATCGTTGTAGTTCTGTGGGCCGGGTCCTGGGTTTTTTCAGTCATCGAGAGAGCACTGAACCGCATCTGGCGAGCAGAGGCACGCACTTTTTGGCACGGCCGTGCCCTGACCATCGGAATGATCGGAATCATCGGTTTATTGCTCGCCTGCTCTGTTCTGATAACTTCGGTGGTGGTCGCCCTACGGGACATGGCGGGTAACTTATCTCCACGTCAAATCGCTCGCTATCCAATGCTCCTTTCGGTAGGGAGCGTATTCTGGCAAGGAATCTTCGCTGTACTCAGTTACCTGGTGACCGTTGTGCTTTTTGTTGTCATTTATCGTTTCATGCCGAAGGCCGACGTTAGTTTGCGCGATACGCTGCCGGGCGCGTTTCTTGGCGGGCTGCTCTGGGAAATCGCGAAATACATCTTTGCCTGGAGCTTGAATTATTTTCACTACGATCAGATCTATGGCTCGGTTGGTGCTGTCGTTGCAGTGTTGACGTGGAGCTATGTGTCGAGTTTGATCCTTCTGTTTGGCGCCCAGCTTACCGCGGTTTTCCACCGGGAACATCCCAACTATCCATCGCCGGCATGAATCCACTCCCGTGATCTTTGCGCACCATGCATATCTCGGAATTTGACTACGAACTCCCGGAAGAACTCATTGCCCAGACGCCGCTCGCACGGCGCGATGCTTCAAGGATGCTCGTAGTTGATCGACAACGTGGCGCCTGGTCTGACAGGGAGTTTGTGCAGCTACCTGAGTATCTTCGTGAGAACGACGTGCTGGTTATCAATAACACCCGCGTGTTTCCGGCTCGGTTAATCGGTCGCCGGGAGGTCTCCGGGGGCCGTGTCGAAGTCCTCCTTGTTCGCGAGCTTGAGCCCTATATCTGGGAAGCGCTGGTGCGACCCGGGTCTCGGTTAAAGCAAGGGGCGAGAATCAAATTCAGTGGTTCCAGATTGCGCGGCGAACTTCTTGATGCCCCAGGAAATGGGATGCGCAGGCTGCGTTTTGATTGCCAGGAGCCCTGGGACACGGTTCTAGACGACCTGGGAGAGACTCCGCTGCCTCCGTATATCCTCAGACCTGCCCGGCCAGAAGATCGCGAGCGTTACCAAACTCTCTTCGCTCGTGAGTCAGGCGCGATAGCCGCACCGACCGCAGGGCTCCACTTTACTCCAGACATCATCGATCGAGTGTTGGAGCGCGGTGCTCATGTTGCCGAGATCACGCTTCACGTCGGCTATGGAACATTTGAGCCTGTTCGAGTGGAAGATATCGAACAACACGGCGTTGCGCCTGAACAGTTTGAGATTACGAAGGAGGCCGCGGAAACGATTAATGACGCCCGGGCCAGGGGCGGACGTGTTATCGCGGTTGGGACAACGACGACTCGCGCCCTCGAGGCGGCGACAGATCCAGCGGGTCGCCTCGAACCCGTTAGGAAACGTGCCGAGTTGACTATAGTTCCCGGGTACAGGTTTCGCATCACAGATGCTCTCCTAACTAATTTTCACCTTCCCCGCTCATCGCTTCTGCTGCTCGTAAGCGCGTTTGCCGGTGCGGATCTCGTGCTTCAGGCTTACGGTCACGCGGTGGGGCATCGCTATCGCTTTTACAGTTATGGCGACTGCATGTTACTGATCTAGTTATTCTGAAAACGATGATGCTAAACTAAGGGCCGCAAACGGAAAGTCGCTAAATGGCAGTACTCAAGAAAATTCGTACCAAATGGTGGTCGCAGCCGGCTCAGCCGGACGTATATCCGATGCAGCCAGAGCGAGCGGTAATCCCCTCCGTGGCCGCCAAGTACGACATTCGACCCCTTACCATTTCCCAACTTGAGGAATGCTGGCGACTCGACCAACGCTGTTTCGTCGACGGCGAAGCTTACAGCCGCGAAACTTTTGAGTATTTGCTAACGGCCCAGGAATCAGTTTCTTACCGCGCCGTAACTCCCGGAGGCGCGATGGTAGGCTTTGTCATCGGACTGGTTGAACCCGATCACACGGGACATGTGACCACGGTCGGAGTGGCACCGGAGCACCGCCGGCGGCACGTTGCGAAGCGCCTAATGCTGCAAGTCGAAGAGGGTTTTCGGCGGCGGAACGTGCGCCTCGTGCGTCTTGAGGTGAGGTCTTTGAATACGGCGGCTCAGAAGGTCTACGAGAATCTGGGCTATGCAGTGACCCAAAGGCTTCCCAAATACTATTCAAATGGCGGAGACGGGTTGTTGATGCTAAAGTCGCTGGACTAGGACGCCGAGTGTCATCCCTTGCGGAGCTCTGTCAAAACCTGCTTTGCAACTGCCTTCAAGGTGTCGAAAACACCAGCTCCTGAAGAAGCCACCGCTTCTACAACTGGCTCACCCTTGCGCAACAACTCAGCAGTAAGATCTTCAGCCGGGATTATGTTGGGTAGGTCGCGCTTGTTTAGTTGTAGCACGTAGGGAATCTTCATCAGGTCATACCCTTGTGCGCGAAGATTCTCTTCAAGATTGTAGAGGGATTCAATGTTCGCATCCATGCGCTCCTCCTGCGAGTCTGCAACAAACACCACGCCGTCTACACCCTTGAGGATCAGCTTGCGCGAAGCATCATAGAAAACCTGGCCGGGAACCGTGTAAAGATGGAAACGGGTCTTGAAGCCTCTAACCGTACCCAGTTCCAGCGGCATAAAATCGAAAAACAACGTCCGATCTGTCTCAGTAGCCAGGCTGATCAGTTTGCCTCTTGCTTGGGGAGCAGTTGAATCAAAGATGTACTGCAGGTTCGTCGTCTTCCCACAGAGCCCTGGCCCGTAATAGACGATCTTGCAGTTGATCTCCCGTGATGCGTAGTTGATGAAAGTCATAGTCGTTTTTCTAACTAAATAGACTATCGATGTCTTCGTCCGTAATTCCGGCGAATGGGGAGTCCAAATCGTCGTTGCTGGCGTCGGCAATCGCTTCGAACATCGCGGCAAGCTGATGCGAGACCTGTTTACTTCGCAGCTTCACGAGCCCCAGGCTGGAACGTTCGTCAAACAGAACCACAAGCAGGAGCCGGCCTATTACGGAGATGTGTATGCTCTCTCGCTCGCCCTCGTGCGAAAGAGTGGGAAATTCTTTCTCGCCAATCAACTCAGCCATGCCGCCTGTTGCGGCAACGTTACCCGCTGCGAGTGACGCCAGGCTTGTTGTGTCAAGATTTCCCACTTCGCCCTGCGAAGCGATCTCCTGCCCATCCTTATCAACCAGGAAAACGACTTTGGCTGCAGCGTCCATTCGGAGTCTGGCCAGAACAGCCTTGATCTGGTGGTATTGCTGCTCTCGCAGCAGAATTGGAGTGTCTGCCATTAATACAGCTTTCTTAAGATAAGGTAGGCAAGACGAATGGCGGGTGCTCTGTTTGCTTGAAAGTCGGGCTCACGAACGCAAGACATTGATGTCTAAGCGCTTTCAACAGGGCTTCTTGTGCTTAGACGCCGAAGGTGAGTCACCTTCGTTGAGCCTCAGGCACTCTAACATAGCCAACAATGACGTTCAAGTGTTTTTCTTTGTTGATACAAAGCGCTCCGGAAGTACTCGTTCGGGAGTTAATTGTGCCCGCAACTCCCCTTTTCGCGTTGATTTACAAGAGAAGCTATGTTAAGCTCCCGCTCGTTCTTACGGCTGTCGAAAGGCCGACCCGCCTTTCAGATCTAGACCTTCTGATGAGTAGTCCCGTGACAAAAGGCTTGAGACGATCGACATCGCGCACGACGTCGCGCCGATCTGCGCCAAAGTCTTCGGTTAAAGGTCGCAGCGTGAAGGCTAAGTCCGCTCGTCCGAAAGCACAACGGGCAACTGCCACTAAGCCCGCAGCGCGAAAAGCTTCCAGATCGGCTGCGGCAAAAACCCGCGCAAAAAAACCTTTAGGGAAGAAACCTTTAGCTAAACGCACGTCGGCTGCGGCGCAGAAGAAAACTCCTAAGCTTCCAAAGAGAACTCTGGCGCGCCAGAAGAAGACGGTTGTACCGGGAGTCAAAAAGACCCAGAAGCTCGCCGCAGTTCGAGCACAACGACCGGCAACCATACCACCTCCTCCGCGTCGCCAGCCAACTGTAGACGAGTCGGCTGCGCTCGTGGCTTTTGAGCGCGCCCATAGAGAGTTTACTCATGGTCGGTTCGGCGAAGCCCGAAATCAGTTTCGAGCACTCCTGGATAAGTATTCTCAGGTTTCCGAAGTGGCCGCGCGGGCGCGCACCTATCTGGCAATCGCGGAGGCCCGTCTCCGCACAGAGAATATGCTGCCGCGCGACGCGGACTCGCTTTATGATCGTGGTGTGATTGAACTCAACCGCGGCGAGTATGTTGCGGCTCAGGAAATGTTTGAGCGAGCACTAAAACGAGAACCTGAGGCGGCACACATCCACTACGGCTTGGCCGCCACTCGAGCCCGTCTCGGCTCAGTTGATCTGGCATTGCAGTCGCTGCAACGGGCGCTGGATCTTCAGCCGAATCTCCGCGTCCGTGCGCAGCATGATCACGACTTAACCTCATTACGAAACGATCCGGACTTCGACAAGCTGGTCTTTCAACCGCGACCTTAGTTTTCCCCGCCGTATTGACGTGCTTTCCTAAGTCGCTTCAGTGGTTTGAAAGCTTCAATCTTTTAGGTATGATTCCCAACGCCTTAGAGTAGTGCGTTCGGTGTCAAAGGTAGAGACGAGACGTGCAGTATTCATCCGACAATTGTGGTTTGAAGCTCGTGTCCATCGGCGGTGGCACCGGGCTTTCAACTCTCCTGGCGGGATTAAAGCGACTGGTAGGAAGACACGCCGAGGATGAATTGTGGATCGAGCATCTGGCGGCGATCGTCACGGTTTCTGATGATGGGGGAAGCTCCGGGCGTTTGCGTGAGGAACTCCAAATGCTTCCGCCCGGCGACATTCGCAATTGCATGATTGCGCTCTCAGAAGACTCGACCCTCCTCGCGCGCCTCTTTCGATATCGGTTCCGCGGTGATGGCGACCTCGGTGGCCACAGCTTTGGCAACCTGTTTCTCGCTGCTCTGACGGAGGTTACAGGCGACTTTGTTGAGGCTGTGCGACTATCATCGGAGGTGCTGGCAAGCAAAGGACACATCTATCCCGCGACGATCAATGATGTTCGACTCGTGGCGGAACTGGAGGACGGCACAGTCGCCCAGGGAGAAACGCAGATCACAGCTTCACACTCGAAAATCCGGTCGTTGCGACTGGAACCCGAGCAATGTCTCCCGCTTCCAGAGACGCTCGCCGCTATACGGGAGGCTGATGTGATTACGGTGGGCCCTGGATCGCTTTACACGAGTATTCTGCCTAATCTGCTGGTCGCGCGCGTGGCCCAGGCTATTGGCGCTGCGCCGGCGACGAAGATATTCATTTGCAACCTAATGACCCAACCAGGTGAAACCGATGGCTACAGCGCACGTCAGCATCTCGAAGTAGTTAAGGAATATGCCCCGGAGATTCACTTCGATTTCGTCATCGTAAATAGCCGTCGAGTCAGTGAGGAACAACGCAGGCGCTACGCAGCCGAAGGCGCAAATCAGATCGGAATAGATGAAGACGCTCTTGATAAGGCCTTTGACGGTGATACCGAGGTGGTGCGTGCTGACCTCCTCGATGAAGGTGAAAAGGCTCGACACAATTCCGACAGTTTGGCCCGCGTGGTTATCGCCTGCCGGCAAGAGGCTGTCTCACGACCGGCGATCTCCGCTTAACTTTGAAAGACACCCTCGATTGAGCTCCCAAGAACAACTGCGTCCCTTTGATGTGTTAATCCTTGCCGCCGGATTGGGGACCCGGATGAAGTCCAAAAAAGCAAAGGTGCTGCACGAATTGGGCGGGCGGCCTCTGATCCTGCATGTTGTTCGCAAGGCCAAAGCGCTACAGCCGGAAAAGATCTATGTGGTTGTCGGTCACCAGGCGACCGAGGTTGAGGCCGTAGTGCGAAACGATATAGGCGCTGATTCTGCTGCTTTTGTCTTGCAGAAGGAGCAGCGCGGCACTGGCGATGCGGTCGTTGCTGCGCGGCATGAACTGGAGAATTCGGACTCGACACTGCTTGTTTTGTCCGGTGACGTACCCTTTGTCCGGGATGAAACCCTGAAGAAGTTTATCGCCTTCCATCGCTCCAATCGCGCAGCCTGCTCAATTCTCAGCGTTCGACTCGAGAATCCTACAGGTTACGGCCGAATAGTACGCGACCAGGAAGGTGCCTTCGTGCGCGTGGTCGAACAAAAGGACGCGACTACGGGAGAGAAGCTGGTCCGCGAGATCAACTCCGGCATTTACTGCTTCGAAGCGAAAAAACTCTTTGGAGCGCTCGAGCGTGTGAAGCCGGCCAACCAGCAGGGGGAATACTATCTGACGGATGTACCCGGCATTCTTTTGACGGAGGGCGAGAAGGTTGGCGTCTATCTTCACAACGATGCTCGCGAAGTTTCGGGAATCAACAACCGTGCTGATCTTGCGGAGTTTGAGAATCTACTGCGTCGAGCTACGGTTCGCGGTCTCATGCTAGAAGGCGTCACTTTCATAGATCCCTCTCACGCCTATATCAGCGACGAAGCACACATTGGTCGTGACTGTGTGATTTATCCCGATGTCTTGATTGAGGGCACCACAGTGGTCGGTGACGGGTGTGTAATTCGCTCCGGCACGCGTATTTCAAATTCAGAAATTGGCGACAATGTGGTGATAAACGACCATTGCGTAATAGTTGATTCTCGCATCGAGGCTAATTGTAGAGTCGGACCGTTTGCTCGCCTGCGCCCGAACACATTACTTGAAGAAGGCTCGTCGGTTGGCAATTTTGTGGAGATGAAGAGTTCCCGGCTGGGCCGGCGCTCCAAGGCGATGCATCTGTCCTATCTGGGCGATGCGACTATCGGAGAGCAAACAAACATTGGCGCGGGGACAATCACTTGCAACTACGATGGCAAACAAAAGCACAAAACGGCCATCGGGGACAATGTTAAGATTGGCTCCGATACGATGCTGGTAGCTCCTCTGACTGTCGGCAGCGATTCGGTCACGGGCGCTGGTTCAGTCATAACTAAAGATGTCCCACCAAATTCCCTTGTCGCTGGAGTTCCGGCTGTTGTGAAGAAAAAACTTAAGAAGAGTGATAAGTGAAGAGTCATTGCTGATTGCCAATTGCCGATTGCCGATTGCCAATTGATCATTGTTCGAGGTATTCATTATTTCGTCTAAGGGTAATTCAGGCGTCGCTGCCAGTGGCAAATCGGCAATTGGCAATGACTCTCCGGAGAACATAAATGTGTGGAATAGTCGGTTACGTTGGAAATAAGCAGGTAGTACCACTAATAATCGATGGTCTGCGAAAGCTTGAATATCGCGGCTATGATTCCGCCGGCATCGCGGTGGTCAACGAGGATCAGAAGCTTGAGATACGGCGTGCCGAAGGCAAGCTCCGCAACCTCGAAGAAGCGATTCGACTCACTCCACTGGATGGGACCTACGGCATTGGCCACACACGCTGGGCTACTCACGGCCGTCCTACGGAGGAAAACGCCCATCCTCATCGCGACTGTACGGGACGCGTAGTGGTTGTTCACAACGGCATCATCGAGAACTACCTGCAACTCAAGGAGCGCCTGCGCCAAACCGATCACCGGT
The DNA here is from genome assembly GCA_050748205.1 of Pyrinomonadaceae bacterium. GTDB lineage: Bacteria > Acidobacteriota > Blastocatellia > Pyrinomonadales > Pyrinomonadaceae > PSRF01. The sequence goes on from JBOGOU010000167.1 coordinate 9,959, forward strand.
TTGTCACGGAAACTGATACAGAAATCATCGCGCACCTGATCGAGGAGTATCTAAAGGATGGCGTTAGCTTTGAGAAAGCCGTGCGTGAGGCAACGAAGGACCTGCGTGGGATCTTTGCTCTCTCGATCATAAATGCCGACGAACTGGACACGATCATAGCCGTACGTCAGGGCCCGCCCGTGGTAATCGGTCTCGGCGATCGAGAGTACTTTGTAGCTTCCGACATCCCACCCATTCTGCAGCACACGCGCGACGTTTTCTTTCTGGGCGATGGCGAGATTGCCGTCCTCACAAAGGATGCTGTCCGCGTTACAGACTTTGATGGCAACTCGGTGCAGCCGGCGATTCAACGGATCACCTGGGATCCGATCATGGCGGAAAAAGGCGGCTTCAAGCACTTCATGCTCAAAGAAATCTATGAGCAGCCACGCGCCGTGCGCGACACTGTGCAGGGCCGGATCTCATTGGATTCCGGGCGGGTTTTTCTCGACGAAATGAAGAACATCACGGAGGCGGATTTCAAACGTTTTCGCTCGATCAAGATTGCTGCCTGCGGCACTTCCTGGCATGCAGGACTAGCCGGAAAATACATGATTGAGCAACTCGCCAGGGTTCCCGTGGAAGTCGACTATGCGTCTGAGTTTCGCTACCGCGATCCCGTGATGGACGAAGACACACTGCTGTTGGTCATATCTCAGTCGGGCGAGACTGCTGACACGATCGCGGCACTGCGCGAAGCGAAAGAGCTCGGGGCGAAGGTTTTGGCGATTTGTAACGTGCAGGGTTCGATGATCGTGCGCGAGGCAGACGGCACGATTCTTACTCACGCCGGCCCGGAGATCGGAGTGGCGTCCACCAAAGCATTCACAGCTCAGATGATTGCTTTGTACCTGCTCGGACTGTATCTCGGCGGAGTTCGCGGCGCTTTGTCGACTGCTGAGGCCCAGCACCATGGGCAAGAGCTGGCCGAATTGCCGGTAAAACTCGAGCATCTGCTGAATGAGTCCGATCAGATGGAGGAACTTTCCAAAGAGTTTTTCCGGTCTACCGACTTTCTTTATCTTGGCCGTGGGATCAACTTTCCAGTCGCACTCGAGGGCGCTTTGAAGCTGAAAGAGATCTCTTACATTCATGCGGAAGGATACCCAGCCGGCGAGATGAAGCACGGGCCTAATGCGCTTATCGACGAAAGGCTGCCGGTGCTATTCATAAACACTCGCGAAGAAGGTAATCGCTCTTCAGAATTGCGTTATGAAAAGACGCATTCCAACATTGTCGAGGTTAAGGCGCGCGAAGGGATTGTCATTTCAGTCTTGACCGAAGGCGACTCGATGTCTTCGATGGTGTCAGATCATGTAATAGAGATTCCGGCTTCCAGCGACTTGCTCTCTCCCATACTTTCGATTATTCCGCTACAGCTTCTGGCTTACCACATTGCGGTGCGTCGAGGTTGTGATGTGGATCAACCTAGAAATCTTGCGAAGTCGGTTACGGTCGAATAGAAAATTAGGGCGGACTATTCAGTCTGATCTGTCAGAGTCGCGGAGCGGCATGATCAGAAAGCTAAAGTCAGGCCAGTATCGACTCTATTCACGCAAGAAAGATCCGAAAACCGGCAAACGAAGAAATCTTGGAACGTTCGCCACCCGGGAGCAGGCGCTAAAGCACGAACGCGCCGTTCAATACTTCAAGAAGAAGTAGCCATTTTCCATTTTTCATTTGAAAATGTTCCTACCCACGCCGTTTCGCTGCTTCCTGCGACGCGGCCCGCTCATTTGCTAGTAGTTTCTTTTTTCGTTCAAGTCCCCAACGATAGCCTCCCAGGCCCTGATCTTCCCGAATCACTCGGTGACACGGTATAACCAACGCCACGGGATTGGTGGCGCAGGCACGAGCTACAGCCCGTGTGGCCGTTGGCCGGCCCATGGCTTTCGCAACCTCCGCATATGACCTTGTCGTGCCATAGGGTATCGCGCGCAGGTTTTCCCAGACCTGCCACTGGAACGCCGTCGCTTGAATGTCTAGGGGCAGATCAAGACGCGGCTGTCTACCTGCAAGGTAAGCAAGTAACTCTTGTACAGGTTTCTGAAAAACAGCGTCGTTCCGGTTAATTTCAGCCGCCGGATACTCTTCGCGTAACTCCGTCTCAAGCTGAGCCTCTGATTCGGAAAGTTTCACCGCGCAAACGCCTTTCTCAGTTCCCGCTACAAGCAGCAGGCCGAGCGAACACTTCGTCGTGGTGTAATTGATAACTGCTCCTCGGCCACCACGCCCATAAGTCGCGGGAGTCATCCCTAACTCCGATCGAGCACGGGTGTACAGCCTGCTGCTCGAACCAAAACCCGCGTCATACATCGCCCCCGTCACTGAGCCGGTTTCGCGCACAAGCGTTTTGAATTTACTAATCCTGACCGCATCCGCGTACTGACGTGGGGTTATACCCATGACACTTTTGAAGACCCTTTGCAGATGAAAGGCGCTGACGCCAACGTGCTGACTTAGGGCCGCTAGAGTGGTTGTGAATTCGTCTTGAGCCTCGATGAACCGGCAAGCCCGCTGAACCATTTCGACTTGCGGATCCCTGACAAGAGCTTTTTGCGGGTGACAACGCCGGCAGGGACGAAATCCGGCACGTTCAGCAGCCGCGGACAAGCGAAAGAAGCTGACTCGGTCACGCCGCGGACGACGTGCCGGACACGAAGGCCGGCAATAAATGCGCGTAGAACTCACCGCAAAAACGAAGTCTCCGTCAAACCGGGAGTCTTTCGCCAAAACGGCCTGCCAAAGCTGCTCCTGATCGTCCGTCCATATGTTCATTTGTTCGTTTAGCACCGCACTCATCCTAACACCTCCTACCGCTATCGAGCTCATAACTGTTTCTAAACTGCCCGTAGGGTAAGGGGTATTTGCTTTTGAATCTATCCGATTCTTGCTTTTGAATTGAGGCGCAGGAAATAGGTCCTATTCGTCCTATACGACCTATTTCTCGAGGATTTCTCAATTTGCCTCATACAGACTAATATCATCATTCAAAAGTTACTCTATGACTGATTTCTTGTCTTCACTCAATCCTGACCAGCGTCTTGCGGTCGAACAGACGGAAGGCCCGCTTCTAATTCTTGCCGGTGCGGGTTCGGGAAAGACCCGTGTGATCGCTCACCGCATCGCCTATCTCATTGCGGAGAAAGGCGTCCAACCGTGGAATATTTTGGCGGTCACTTTCACTAATAAGGCTGCGGAAGAAATGCGACTGCGGGTACAGAGTTTATTACGCGGCCAGGAGCTTGCCGCTAAGCCGCTCGTTTCGACCTTTCACAGCCTGTGCGTGCGCATTTTGCGGCAGGACATTGAAAGACTTAACGAGAACTACAGCCGGACTTTTACGATTTACGATCAGGATGACTCTCTGCGGCTGGTTAAGAACTGCATAAAGGACTTGGGCTTCGACGAGAAGAAGCTGGCGCTACGGGCCGTGCAAGGGTCTATCAGCTCCGCGAAAAACCGTGGCGAAGACGTAGACGCCTTTGCCGCACGCGCAGAATATGTGGATGAGCGCCGCGCTTCCATCGCCGGGGTTTACAAGCTCTACGAAGAGCGTCTTAAGGCGAACAATGCGCTGGATTTCGACGATTTGCTCATAAAGACCGTGCGCTTGCTTCGCAACGTCCCGGAAGTACGCGACAAATACAACAACAAGTTTCGCAACATTCTGGTGGATGAATATCAAGATACAAACATGCTTCAGTTTGAGCTGATAAGGTTCTTGACCGAGAAACAGCAGAACATCTGCGTGGTGGGCGATGAAGACCAATCAATTTACAAATGGCGGGGCGCTGACATTGCCAACATCCTGAACTTTGAGCAGCACTTTCCCAACACTAAGACCATTCGTCTCGAACAGAATTACCGCTCCACGCAGCTCATTCTCGACGTTGCGAGTGCGGTAGTGAAGCACAACATCGAGCGCAAGGGAAAGACACTCTGGACCTCAAATCCCAGGGGCGAACGAGTTCGCTACTATCAGGCTTTCGACGCTGAAGCTGAAGCGCGTTTTGTTGCCGGCAAGATTCTTGAACACCGCAACGAAGAGTACGATTTGCGGGCGGCAGTGCTTTACAGAACTAACTCACAGT
>JBOGOU010000168.1:0-5396 GCA_050748205.1 Pyrinomonadaceae bacterium
GAGCGAGCGTGTGTAATCCCTTGTGCAATTGAAAGCGGCCAAAGAACAGTAGATATTTTTTACCCTTCAAAAACCGATCATAGACCGAGTTATCCCAGTCCCGGGTTTCCACATAAAAAGGCGTCCGAATCACTCGAACGTGAGGCAACCGGGCTTCCTTCGCTAACATTTGTTGGAGAGCATAGCTGGGGGTAAAAATGTGCCGGCTCAGGCGAAATTGCAGCCGTTCTAAACGCTCTACCATACTCGAATTCAGCTTTCGTTTTGCTCCGACGGCGTCATTCAAGGCAGGGTGATAAGAAGAAGCACGCAAAACATGCGGCACACTGAGGCAACAGATCGAGACTAAGCCACAACAAGAATAATTAGGAAACTGCACCAGATGAAGAGGCTGTTGTGAGTTGAGCCATTTCAGCTTGCGATAAACTTTAACACTCAAATCCAGAAGCAGAGGGGTTGTTGCCAGGCGGGATCGAGTCAAGCGATTTAATTGAGGCCACCATTTACTGCTGGTAATGCGGTGGACTGTCACGCCCTCGTGCTCAAATTCAGCTTCATCAATTTCCGATAAGGTCAGAACATGGATTTCATGACCCATGCCAGCCAGCGCTTTTGCAACCCGATGGATATAGTTGGCCAATCCACCGTCGAAATACTCTTCTGTCACATACTCCGGTGTCGCAAATGCAATTCTTAGAGGCTCCAGACGCATTTGACTCAACTCGTTAGCATAGATGACGAAGGTGATGTCGACGGGCCCAGCCTAAAAAAGTGACGAGCCAAATGAGTTTCAAAATCCCACCGACGGCAGTTGGTGGATTGTTCAAGTCCGGCCTAAAAGGACGCTGTTAGTAGGTTGGATCTGAACTATCCCCCAACTGCGGTTGGGGGGATTCCGATTTTTGACGGCGCTATTATTAGTAGGCCGGACCTGAACTATCCACCCACTCCCGTGGGTGGGATTTGAAACTGCACCAATATCTAACTACGTATTAGAACACAGCCATCCAACGCTCAATTACTTCAACACAAAGCTATGTGCATACGGGCCGTAATCGTTAGACTTCACACTGTTGCGCAATGTGCCTTGGTAGGATGATTGTCCTGGCCGCAACTCTATTGTCACGGCGCCCCCGCTTTCAAATTTAATCACGCCAACATGGACCGCCGCAGTGCAGACTGAGGAATCCGCCGTGTAGACATCTGTGCCCCAAACAGTGCTCTCCTTGCCTCCTGCCGGACAATTGAACTTGTAAGTCTTGCCATTCTCGTGTGTCAGCATTGACGCGGGTGTAGTCCACAGGATCGAGGTTACAACGTCGGCAGCTTTTTCTGCCCTCGAGCTTGTTTCTGATTTGAAGATAAAACTGCGACCGAATCTACCGTAGGCGCCGGTGGTGACGCCATTTCTTTGGCTCGAACCGTAGACCTCACGGCCAGGTCTCAATTCTATTGTCACCGTGCCGCCGTCCTCAACGGTGATCAGCCCTGCGTGGACCGCTGCCGTGCAGATTGATGAATCAGCAGTATAGATGTCACTGCCCCAGACGGAACGCAAAGAACCACCGGCCGGACATACAAGCGTGAATGTTGTTCCTGCATTGCCGGTTACTCCCTGAGCAGTGCTCTCCCAAGCGGTGCGAGTGCCCTCCGCGATAGGTGATTGATTCGAGTTGACGCTGTTTGACTCCGCAGGGCTCGCGCTCGCTTCGGCCTTCTCAGTGCTGTCGGCCCCACCGCCTGGTGACACACCACTGGTGTTTTGGTTTGTCGTGTTTGCGTTCCGCCAGCGATAGAAAGCATAACCGCCGCCGCCGACAACTATCGCGCCGAGCAACAGCACCGCGCAAATACCAAGAACCCATGGCAAAGCACGAGACTTTTGCTTCTGCGGTGGCCCTAACGGAGGTTGGTATTGTGGTGTCATTAGCGAACCCTCCTGTCAAGATGAGAATGCTGAGTGCGATAAGCGAAGCGTCAGTATACAGCGCAGGGTATTGTCAGGTTAACGTCGGAAGATGTAATCAGACTGGCTATGAGCTTGCCTTCTCGTGAGAGCGTTACTTGGGTGCTGGAGCCCGCTAACTATGACTTAAATACCTCGTCAAACGTCGAGTCGGAACGAAGGCCGTCCAGTCTCGGATCGAGTTTCAGCATCATATGGTCACCCGTTTCCTCGCGAGCTTTTTGCAACAAAGGGAGTGCTTTCTCCTTCTCGCCGAACGCCACGTAGAAGAGTGCCAGGTTGTAGGCTGAGGCGGGCTTTCGTTTCTCTTTCAACTCTCTGAACACTCGTAACGCTCTGGCTCGGTCACCAGATTTCGCGTAGGCGTGTGCCAACGCCGCAATCATCGGCTCGCCACCACTGGAAAGATCCTTCGCGCGCTGAAACTCCGCGATAGCGTCTTCATACATTCTCTTCTGTTCGAAAGCGAGTCCCAGGCCAAAGTGGGCCGGCGTGAAGTTTGGATCAATCTCAAGGGCCTTTCGGTTTTGCTCGATCACCAGGTCGTATTGCCGAGCGTAATAGTAGCTCACACCCAAAGATGAATTCATGATTGGGGAGAGAGGGTCCAGCTCCTGCGCGCGCTTGAGCTCCACCAGAGCTTCGTCAAAACGCTCCCTCGAGCGTAGGAACTCGCCGTACCATTGCCGGGCCGTCGCATAATTCGGATTCAATTCGATGGCTCGCTTGTATTCCCTCTCGGCACCAGGCAAGTCTCCGCCGGTACTTTCCAGAAACGCAGCCAGCGACGTGTGGGCCTCGGCCAGCGTTTCATCCAGCTCAAGGGCCTTGATGGCTGCCGACCTTGCTATCTGAGTGGCTTCCTCAGGCGGTAGAGAGCTGTAGTGGTACGTCGCAATCATGAGATAGGAGTCTGCCAGTCCGGAATACGCCAGCGCATAATTCTGATCCACATTGATTGCGTGACGGAAGTATTCGATAGCTTTAACCAGCCCCGCTTCGGTGCGCTTATTCCAGAAGTAACGACCTTTTATATAGGCCTGATAAGCCTCCGGACCATCTGTGTAATGATCAGCGATACCAGAACTTAAATACTTGTCAACTGCGTCAGTGCCCAGAGATTTGAAAGGAACTACGGCAACTGATCGCACCGTGGTCGCGCTCGACTCCGGCTGCCTCGCACTACTAACTTGCCACAGATAAAAGCCGCCACACATTCCTGCCAACAAGACCAGCGCAACCATGGCCCTCGTCCTTAGGGCCACAGGCCGATAGAACGCAGGATGCAAGTTCGGGGTCGCGACGCTTGTCGTCGCTTCTACCTCGTTTTCAGCCTCCTCCTCGATCAGGATGCTGGCCCTGGTGTGCCCGACCAGTATCAAGTCCGTGTTCTCGTCGTAAACCTCTCGAACGCCGGCGACAAAGCGGTAGCCTCGACCTTGAATAGTCACGATGTACTTATGGTCTTTTCGACTTTCACCCAGAGCTTTTCTCAATGCGGAGATACTCTGGGTGAGGTTGTTCTCTTCCACGATCGTGTCCGGCCAAACCACTCTCATCAGCTGGTCCTTATCGACCACTCGCTCGCTGTTTTGAACCAGCACCAAGAGTGTGTCGAAGGCTTTTTGCGTGAGCGGCAGCGATTCGCCATCACGCGACAAAAGGCGCTTTACCGGGTCTAAATGAAAGGGGCCAAACTCGTAATAGCTTGTTGTTCGCCTACCCATTTGCGGTTTCATAATCTTTCAGAAACTTTCAGCGACTCTCTAAGGACTTGGAGTGTCCTGTTGAAGCAGCATTGATGCCAGGCTTAACGGCGTGGGAAGACTTAGACCGAATGGGATTCAGTGTATCAAACGGCCGCCCTTTGAGTGAAGTAAAAGAAAGGCGCAAATAGTGATTCGGAGAAGAATACAAATCACCGTTGAGAGCGACAAGACCTTGATCATGCGCGAACGCAAAAACTTTACGAAAATTTGGTGCGACGTATGTTCCAGGCAAGTCGAGATGCTGATGCTGGCAGACGACCGTGACGTAATGTTCAGTGAGGCAGACGCCAGGAGACTTCATGTAGTAAAGACTCCCTCAGGACTAATCTTCGTCTGCCTAAACTCCCTCATTGTTTGAGGAGCCTGAATGACGCTGCATCAAAAACCATGACCGGCATTGAAACTGCAGATCCGAAATTTCGTGATACTTCCGGTATCGGTGGTCATCCGAAGGGCCTACACCAATTTGCAGGTCAGGAACACCTTCCTGACCTGCAAATGATTCCTGACCTACAAATTGCCGTAAGGTCTTGGGTTTTCAGGAAAAACTAAAAGCAGTTAAGCTGAAAACAGTCACAACAGAATTCTACAAATGGGACATTGGTAAAATGAAACCACATATCTTATTCAGCCTCGTCCTAAGCTTGTTGATTTGGCCGGCATCACTCTTGAGTCAGAGTCAGGTGAAGCCCAGCGGGGACTCCTCAGCTAAGCTCTTCGGTTACGACCGATCTGTGGCGTTTGATCTAAAAGAGACCTCGGCCAAAGAACAAAATGGCGTCTTGGTCCGAGATGTGAACTATGCCGCGTACGCTCCGCGGCACGGTCGCGTCAAGGCTTATCTCGTCAAGCCTCAGAAGTCCGGCCGATTCGCGGGCGTACTGTTCTTTCACTGGCTGGGCAATTCCAAATCAGATCGAACCCAGTTCCTGGATGAAGCGATGACGCTGGCCAGTCACGGTGTCGTCTCGCTTCTGATTCAAGGTTACTTCCCGTGGCTGGAACCGCCCACTGAAGCGAAGGCGGATCGGCAGCAGGTCATTGACCAAACCATTGAAGTGCGCAGGGCGCTCGATTTGCTGCTCTTGCAACCCGAAGTGGATCCAAAGCGCGTTGGTTATGTCGGCCATGATTACGGGGCCATGTACGGCAGCATTGTCGCGGGTTTGGATAAACGTGTGAAGACTTATGTCCTTATTGCCGGCATGGGGAACTTCGGCGACTGGTCGCTCAAGTATTGGCCGGCTACTGCTGCTCAGGGAGCCGATGCTTACCGGCAAGTCATGAAAGAGGTGGATCCGATTCGATATATCGCTCTAGCTGCGCCGGCGAAGCTCCTGTTCCAGTTTGCTAACAACGACGTTTACATATCGAAATCTGTAGCCGATGAATTCCTCGGAGCAGCCAGTCAGCCGAAGGAGGTTAGGTGGTACGACTCCGAGCACGATTTGGATATTGAGGCAGCTCGCGTTGATCGTCGGGAGTGGTTAACAAAGCGACTCGGTTTATCTAAGCAGATCGATTGAAAGACAGGATGTGATTGCGTTCGAGATACCTGCGGAGTCTACGCTTTGTGAAACAAGTCCGCAGTTGCTTGCTTTTTTGAACAAAAGTTTTGACTCAGAACACAATCCACGAAGCCACCCGAACCAACACGAAAT
>JBOGOU010000169.1:0-4887 GCA_050748205.1 Pyrinomonadaceae bacterium
TCACAGTTGAGGCGGGGGCAAGCCCACCTTCCCAACCTGCAAATTAGCGAAGGTTGAGTCCAGGATCCATTGGCTACCGCAAATGGTTCTATAGTCAGTGTTCCGGTTTGCGTTGCTTGACGCGTGTATGCCGTGTGCTTAGACTGACACGTCGGACTTTACGTGAGAACCAACCGGATGGATGTTGATAGCAGCGAACGAGCGCGCTCTCTCGAACCAATTTCTACCAACCTACCAAAGCCTTCGACAAGTTCGACGCCCGCCAACACTCCGCACGTAGTAATCCAGTCAGAAGAATCAGGCGTCCAGTTGAATCTTCGCGACCTCTGGTTCTACCGGGAATTGCTCTACTTCCTTACGCTACGCGACATCAAAGTTCGTTATAAACAAACGATCATGGGCGCAGCCTGGGTAATTATCCAACCGCTCATGACGATGCTCATATTCACCCTCATTTTCAGCAAGTTTGCCCGGTTGGACACCAAAGACATTCCTTACCCGCTTTTTGCCTACTCGGGCCTGCTGCTCTGGACGTTCTTCTCGAACTCCGTAACAAGCGGCACTTATAGCCTGGTAAACAATTCACACCTGGTGACTAAGGTTTACTTCCCGCGACTCTTCATCCCCACGGCTTCTGTCGGCGCGGGTCTTGTAGATCTTTGCATCGCGTCTCTGATTCTCGTCGCTCTCGCGCTCTATTACGGCATCAGTCCTTCCTGGAGCATCACGTTGCTACCCGTATTCGTATTGCTGGCCGCTATGCTGGCGCTGGGTACAGGCCTCCTCGTGTCAGCGTTAACGGTGAAGTATCGCGACCTGCGTCACGCGCTGCCCTTCATCATGCAGTTTTGGATGTTCGCTTCACCGGTCATCTACCCAACGTCTATCGTTCCTGAAAATTGGCGCTGGATTCTTCTTGCTAATCCCATGACCGGAGTGCTCGAGGGCTTCCGCGCTGCACTGATGGGTCAGGATTTCAATTGGACCCTAATCTCGATTTCCGCTGTCGCCGCGACGGTCTTGCTCGGCATCGCTTTCTATGTTTTCCGTGCGCTTGAAGACACCTTTGCCGACGTAATTTGAAGAACGAATGAACACAACCGTCACAATCGAGAAAGTCAGCAAGCGTTACCGCATAGGTGGATTGCACCCGGGATATATGACGTTCCGAGAAATGGTGGGCGATGCGATCGCAGCCCCGCTCAGACGTCTCCGGCGAGGGAACGGAAATTATCAGATGATTTGGGCCCTCCAGGACGTCAATTTGGAAATTCAGCAGGGCGAATTGGTCGGCATCATCGGCCACAACGGCGCAGGCAAGAGTACGTTGTTGAAGATCTTGTCGCGCATCACGCGACCGACCACTGGACTCGTCAAAATGTTCGGGCGTGTCGGCTCGCTGCTGGAAGTCGGCACAGGCTTTCATCCAGATCTGACAGGACGCGAGAACGTCTATCTCTCTGGCGCGATCCTCGGCATGCGTCGCGCCGAGATTGAACGCAAGTTTGACGAAATCGTCGCCTTCGCAGAAATGGAAAAGTTCATCGAAACCCCTGTCAAGTTTTACTCGTCAGGAATGTATGTGCGCCTGGCCTTTTCAGTGGCCGCTCATCTCGAACCTGAGATCCTCATCATGGATGAGGTTCTGGCAGTAGGCGACGCGGCATTCCAGCAGAAGTGTCTCGACAAAATGCACGCCATCCGCCAGCAGGGGCGTACGATCTTCTTCGTCTCGCACAACATGCCGGCCATCACGCGGCTCTGCAAGCGCGTCCTCCTGCTGGAAGCTGGTGCAGTGGTAGCCGACGGCGAACCACACGCAGTTGTGAACCGCTATTTGAGCGGCAGCTGGAAAACCGGCGCACTGAGGGAATGGCTTGAAGATAGCGAAGCGCCGGGCGATGCGGTGGTTCGGCTACGACGCGTTTGCGTCTGCGACGAAAGCGGAGCAACAACAGCCGTCGTAGACATCCGCCGTCCCTTCCGGATAGAGGTCACCTATGACGTGGTGGAAGCCGGGCACGTACTGCTGCCCGTTGTCGAACTCTACAACGAGGAGGGTACTGAAGTTCTCACCACGCACGATACCGGCGAGCAGTGGCGCCGTCGCGAACGTCCCGTCGGTCGCTACACGAGCGCCGTCAATGTTCCTGGCAACCTGCTTGCCGAAGGGACCCTGCTGGCGCACGTTTCGATCATGTCGCACTTTCCAGCTACAATCCTTCACGCACGAGAGACTAGCGTGGTCGCCTTTCAAGTGGTCGACACGCAGGAGGGCGATTCGGCGCGCGGTGATTATATCGGCCCTATGCCGGGTGTCGTGCGACCACTGCTCGAGTGGGACACTCGCCCAGATGTCGTCAACATATAGATCGTGTCGTATCTGCTCGTGGGCGGGCCATACTGGCGAAAGCTACTCCGGGAGGGCGTCACGAGAATTGCTGCGCCGGCAGCACATCGCCTGGCCCTCGCCGCAAAATAGCATTCGCAACCAACCACTGTCCGCAACTCCGGACCTTATAAATAGAAGCAGGCTTTGCAGACTTCAACGTAACCTATGACTCAGTTTCGCTCTCTAAAAAATAAGTTTAGCGAAACTTTGCCACTGTCCGTGAAGCTCACTTTGAGACGCTTGCTTAAAGCGTGCTCGCGCGTGCCGGCTCGCCTGGCAGACTTTGCGGGCCGCTTTCGGAGCGCGAAGCCTGTTGAGACGCCTCGGGTCCTTCAACCACTAAGCGTCGATGATTTCTCATCAATCACCAACGCCTTATTGGATACGCTGCCCGCGCCGGAGATCGATCGCCACGTAACTGTCTCGATCATCATTCCTGTTTTCAACAAGATTCACTACACTTTTCAATGTCTGCGCTCGCTATTTCCGGAGATCAACGTCAGCGATACGGAAATCATCATCGCGAACAACGCGTCCACGGACGAGACCAGCCAAGTCCTCGGCTACTTCGGAAACTTCATTCGTGTAATCGACAATCCGGAAAACAAGGGGTTTGTTGATGCCTGTAATCAAGGGGCCGCGGCCGCTCGTGGCGAGTATCTCGTCTTTTTGAATAACGACACGATTGTGCTGACGGGATGGCTTGAGAATCTCCTGCAATCGGTCATGAAAGATCCGTCGGTTGGCGCCGTCGGCTCAATGTATCTTTATCCCGACGGCAGGATTCAGGAAGCGGGCGCAATTGTCTGGAAGACTGGCGAGGCACTCCACTACGGATGGGGAAAGTCGCCCGAAGACAGAAGATTCAACTTCGCGCGGGAAGTCGATTATTGCTCGGCGGCTTCATTGTTGGTTAGACAGGGCCTTTTCGATCAGCTCGGTGGCTTTGATGGGCGTTACTCTCCAGCTTATTACGAGGACGTTGACCTTTGCTTCGGAGTGCGATCGCTCGGGTACAAGGTCATTTACCAACCGGCTTCGCGTCTGATTCACTACGAAGGCGCAACTGCTGGAACGAACACCAACGCCAGCTTTAAGCAATATCAGTCGATAAACCGCCAGAAGTTCTTCGAGAAGTGGCGCGGACTGCTGGAACGCGAACACTTCGAGAATGACCCGGCCCTCGCTGAAGAGGCCGCTAACCGTAAACCTGGGAGCCGCATCATTGTCTTTGACGATCGGGTGCCAATGCCTGACCGAGATGCAGGCAGCGCTCGCATGTCAGAGATTTTGAAGTCGCTGGCGCGTATCGGCAGACCGGTGTTTGTTCCCATGAAACCGCTGCCGGAATATGAGCGACTGCTTTGGCAAGAGGGAATCGAGACAGCAAACGTCGAGGATTACGTGCGCCTGATGAAGAGCCGAAGGTTTCGCGTGGCCATTCTGAGCCGGCCCGAGGTTGCGGCGGCGCTCGTTAAATCAATACGCCGCTTAGACAAAAAGACAAAGATAGTCTTCGACATGGTAGATGCTTATTTCATCAGGCTGAGACGGGAGTCCGAGATTACTGGTGATCTCGCATTGGCTAAAGCAGCCCGAGACCATGAGAAATTGGAGCTGACATTGGCAAGAGAGAGTGATCAAGTCTGGTGTGCCGCTCCCGCAGACAAGAGAGAGGTTTCCAGGAGTGTGGGAGAAGAACGAATCGTTGTGATTCCGACTATCCATTCCCTAAAAGGTCGGGGAAAGCCCTGGCGGGAACGAGAAGGGCTGTTATTCATCGGACATTTGAGCCACAGGCCGAATAGCGATGCGATTCATTACTTTATGCGAGAGATGCTCCCACTGCTAAAGAAATCGCTTCCCTCAGTTTGTTTCCAGATAGTAGGCAGCAATCCCTCGGCAGAGATTCAGGCATACAGTTCAGACTCCGTGAAAGTCTTAGGTTATGTTCCAGACATCGACCCCCTCTTTCAGAGTGCGCGCGTTTTCGTGGCTCCCTTGCGATTTGGCGCCGGCGTGAACGGAAAGATTGGAGAGGCCTTGTCGTATGGAATACCCGTGGTAACGACATCACTTGCGGCCGAAGGCCTGGGTCTAACTCACGGCAAAGATGCCATGATCGCTGATGACCCACAGGATTTTGCAGACTGCGTTTTGGAAGTTTACCGCAACGAGGATTTGTGGCAGCGCCTTGCGGATTGCGGATACCGTCACATTGAAAACCATTTCACTCCGCGAGTTGTTGGGGGAAAAATTGCGGCCGGATTGAGAAGCCTGGGGGTATTGGATCAGGAGTGAAGGCTCAACCCAACCAGCAACCACTCACCCACAGTACCATTTGCGGTAGCCAATGGATCCCAAGCTCAACTTGCATCATTTCGTGGTGTTTCGTGTAACTTCGTGGATCGTTCTTCCCCATCGGAAGGCGAAACGATCCACGAAATCACACGAACTGACACTAAACAAGCGGTTGAGCTTAGGATCCATTGGCT
>JBOGOU010000170.1:0-4454 GCA_050748205.1 Pyrinomonadaceae bacterium
GCTTGGCGGCATCAAGCGAAACTCTAGCGGAGGCTCCTGATGTCCTCTACCAATCAATTCGCGCTTCGCGCTCATTGCGGACGAGACGTCCGCGGTCCCAGTAAAGAGCTTGAAGCGTACTTGGGAGAGGCCTTCCGGGAACCCCGCACCTTTAACGCGCGGGAGCGGGCATTGGCTTTCGCGGCAGTTTTTCGTCTCGAACCGCCGTGTTAAAGACAAAAGCCGTCATGATGGTGGCTGCCTGCTTCATGTCGTCGGCCTGAATCCGATCAAACACATCCTGGTTTGAATGGTGCGTACGAGTGTCGTATTCAATCTCGTCCTGAATGAACTGAAAGCCAGGCAAACCAATCGCGTCGAAAGCAAGATGATCGGTGCCACCGGTGTTTGAGATTGACAGGGTTGCGGCCCCCGCGTCGCGAAAGGGCATCAACCACTGCCTAAACAAGGCACGTGCCGATTCGTTGCCCTGCAGGTAAACACCCCTGATCTTTCCTGTGCCGTTATCAAGATTGAAGTAGGCACTCAAATTCTCATAGTCCGGTTTTTTGATCAGGACTGGGGCGGCCGTAGCGGTTGCAGGGGCGGTTCCGTTGCCCCCGCCGTTTCCCGCAGCCGCGGCGGCTGCGGGTGTTTCAAACTTTCCGAAGTGTTCGGCAACATAGGCGCGCGACCCCAGGAGTCCTTGCTCCTCACCGCTCCAAAGCGCAACGCGTATTGTCCTCCTCGGCTTCAGACCGAGCGATTGGATAATGCGGACCGCTTCCATTCCTACCGCGACTCCGGCTCCATTGTCGGTCGCGCCGGTGCCGGAGTGCCACGAGTCCATATGGCCACCGAGCATTACAATCTCGTTCTTCAAGTCAGTTCCCAGGATTTCGGCAATCGTGTTGTATCCCATGAGGTCAGCATCCTGCCAGTCGACGGCAAGGTCAACTGCCATCTTCACCTTTTCGCCGGCTTCAATCATGCGAATTATCCGATTGTAATGTTCTACGGCAAGCACGAGCTGCGGCGTGATCTTGGGAGCACTTTTGTCATAAGGTCCTATTGACCGCGAATTGGGCCCAAACGGCTCCGCGGACACCGGCTGCGGCACTGTGGCAGACTGGACGAAGATCGTGCCGCCATCCCCAGCACGACTAGGATCAACCAAGACAGCGGCGCCTTCATCCTGCAGGAATTGATACTTCTTCGAATTCAACTGAAGGGCGGCACGCTGTTCAGGCGACATCTGAAAACCGCCTCGGCGTTGTGACGCTCTGGGCTCCGGCGCATCGGCAAGCGCTAACAAATTCTTTTCGTCCAGGCGTGTGCTGAGAACTTCAAAGCGGGCCTTAACTTCTCGCATAGGCGCCGTCAGCACAATGGCGCCTTTGAGTTTGCCTTTGTATTTCTCCATGTCTGCTTCGGTCTTCACGTTGAAATAGACCACGTCGGCAGTAATTGGTCCATTGGTTGCCGGCGACCAGGCCTTTGGGTAGGCAATTAGGGGTATGGCCTGAGGTTCAACCACCTGCGCGGAAAAACGCTTCAATGACCAACCGCGACCGAAAGGGCCCCACGGCTCGAGATGGGCGTTCTCGAGTCCCCATTTCTTCATTTCATCGCGCGTCCACTCGTTCGCCCGTCTCATGTTGGGCGAATTCGTCAGTCGCGGCCCGATGACGTCAGTGAGATAACTCAAGGTTTTCATCACTTGGGAGCGGTTCATCCCTTCGTCCTTGATTCGCTCGATGGGATCATTAGGATCCTTCGCAGGAGCCTGCGACCCGGGCGATTGCGGGGCTTGAGCGCCGGCCTGGGCTGATGTCTGGGCTGAGGCTGGTGCTGGCTGTTGTAGGAATGCCGCAGCGGGCATCACGAAAGAAATTAGCAGCAGAGCGACTGCCGCATAGCATCGGAGCATCATGACTATTCTCCTATGGTGTGGTACGAGCTTTTGGTCGCTTCCGCCCGCAGAACCTGGCGGCATCTGAATGGATTGAAAGGAAATTTATACACCCCAGGGCCAAGTTTTTCCAGCAACCGCAACGGAATTTCGGAAGGGAATTTCGAATTTCGGATTGCGAATTTCGAATTTCGTGTAACCAAAGCCGAACAGGATCCTGTTGAGAATTTATGAGCGACTCTAAACCAAAACTCGAGGCAGAATCGAAACTTGAGATTGGGAAAGACAAAATTCGAAATTCGCAATCCGAAATTCGAAATTCCCAATCGCAATCCGAAATCCGAAATTCTCTAAACGGCGGGCCGATCCACCTTTGTTTCTTTCTGCTTCACGACGCTGGTCGGAGGTCCCCCAGACTGGTAACCACACTCTTCGTTTGCACAGTAGCGGAAAGTACCCTGCTTCTTCGTTGTTTTCTCGAGCAGAAAGGGCGCCTGGCAGTTGGGACACGCTTCGGCAACAGGCTTACTCCAGTAAACCGCATCACAGTTTGGATACCGTGAACAGCCATAGAAGGTCTTTCCGCGTTTCGACTTTTTAACTACCAACTCGCCCGGACATCCTTCACGCGGACACGCAACGCCAGTTGTTTCTTGCTTAATGTACTTGCACTTCGGGTAGTTTGAGCACGAAATGAACTCTCCAAAGCGCCCGAACCGCTTCACCAGTTGCGCCCCGTCAACGGGACACTTCTCGTCCAGTGGTACCGGGGGCGGGGCAGCGGCCCCTCCTTTGGAGATCTTTCGAATGTTGCGGCACTCGGGATAGCCAGTACAGCCAAGAAACTGACCGAAGCGGCCACGTTTCAATTGCATCGGTTTGCCACACAGTTCGCAGGCTTCAGGCTCAACCGCTTCCTCGCTGCCTGCGTGAGAATCCGCTGTTCCTGCGTCGCCATCGGAGCCGGCTTTTGGCGTCGCATCGCGTGTGGCGTTACAGTTCAGACACTTAAGATATGGACCGAAGCGGCCCCACTTCTTGACCATTCCCGGTGTGGCACATTTCAAACAAACTTCTTCGGTGGGTTTTTCTTCATCCTTGATCTTCTTGGTGTAGGCTATGAACTTGTTCAGGTCGCCTTCAAACTTGTCGTAGAACTCATGAAGCGCCGTGGTCCACTTCAGTTTGCCGTCTTCAATCTCGTCCAGTTCCTCTTCCATCCGTGCTGTGTAGGTGACGTTGAAGAGATCGTCAAATCCACCTTCAATCAGCAGATCGTTTACCGTCTTGCCTAGCGCCGTTGGGTGAAAGCGTCCTTCAAGCTTTTCGACGTATTCCCGATCTTGAATCGTAGACATGATGGCGGCGTAGGTTGAGGGGCGGCCAATGCCTTTCTCTTCGAGGGCTTTCACGAGTGTGGCTTCTGTATAGCGCGGCGGCGGCTCAGTAAAATGCTGCTCGGGCGTAATCTCGTTGAGTCTGAGTGTCTCGCCTTTGTCGACCCGTGGGAGAGTACGCTCAGCCTCTTCATCCTCTTCTGTTTTCTCATCGCGACCTTCCTGGTAAAGCTTGAGGAATCCATCAAACTTCTGGACCGAACCGGTGGCCCGGAAAAGAAAGCGGCCCGCCTGGATGTCGATAGTAGTTTGATCGAAGATTGCGGCTGTCATCTGTGACGCAACAAAGCGTTGCCAAATGAGCCGGTAAAGCTTGAGTTCTTCTTTGCTCAGATACTTCCCGATGGCGTCTGGAGTGTGGGCCACGTCCGTGGGGCGGATGGCCTCGTGTGCGTCCTGTGCATCTTTCTTGGAGCGATAGTGAACGGCCTTTTCCGGAAGATAAGGACTTCCGTATTGTTGGCTGATGAAATCACGAACCTCGTTCAAAGCCGTTTCCGAAACACGAGTTGAGTCAGTGCGCATATAGGTAATCAACCCAACTGACCCTTCCGCGCCGAGTTCCACGCCTTCGTACAGCTTCTGGGCAAGCATCATCGTTTTCTTGACAGCAAAACCCAGCTTGCGAGACGCTTCCTGTTGCAGTTTTGAAGTGATGAACGGCGGTACCGGATTTCGCTTTCGCTCCTTGGTGGTTACTTCGCTTACGACGAAAGACTGTTGGCGCGCCTCCGCGACAATACCGGTGGCTTTCGCTTCGTCATTAATCAGGATCTCGTTTTTCTTGATCTCCTGATCGAAACCGCTCGTCTTTACGGTTTGCTCATCCACCTTGAAAAGTCTTGCCTCGAAGGCGGGCGGCAGCTTCGCAGACAGGTTCGCCGCGATTGTCCAGTACTCTGTTTTCAGGAAGTTTTCTATTTCCCGCTCGCGCTCGACGACCATTCGCAAAGCTACCGACTGCACGCGACCCGCGCTGAGGCGGCCGCCAATGGTGCGACAAAGCAGCGGCGAAACTTTGTAACCCACGAGACGATCGAGCACCCGGCGAGCTTGCTGAGCGTCAACGAGGTTTTCGTCAATCTGTCTGGGATGCTCAAAAGCCGCGTTCACCGCTCGTTTGGTGATCTCATTGAACATCACTCGATAGGTAGGCTTTGCGGGTC
>JBOGOU010000171.1:0-15569 GCA_050748205.1 Pyrinomonadaceae bacterium
TGGACTTTGAGCGCTCTTATCTTTGCGTCTTTGCCCCTTTGCGTCTTTGCGTGAACTGGTAGTTGACCTAACGGAATGCAGCGGTTCTATCTACCCAGTTTCGCCATGGTCTACCCACGGAGGGAACTTGCGGCACGGCTGGGTTAGAATAAATTTTCATGAGACGCGGGCAAGACAAAACCCAGAGGGGCAAAGGAAGAAGAGGTCCCCAAAGGCCTACGGGCAATCGATCCGGTCAGAGACGCAACCGTTCAAGCACTGACAACCAAACACAGGACGGTACGAAACCACCTGCGCAGTCGGCGGCAGTCCGCAAGCTACTCTCTGGAATCGGAACTCCTCCCCCAGCCCCATTCAAACCCGATCCATTTCAGCTCGAGGCACTCGCGGCCCTCGAACTGGAAGATGTTCTTGTGACGGCGCCCACCGGAAGCGGAAAGACCTGGATCGCGCGAGAAGAGATCCGCCGGCTCATAGGAGCAGGTAAGCGAGCCTGGTACACGACGCCACTTAAGGCCCTGACCAATTCCAAGTACCAGGAGTTCATCGACGAATTTGGATCGGCGCGCGTGGGAATTCTCACAGGGGATCGCAAAAAGAATACCGACGCGCCGCTTATTGTGGGCACGACCGAGATCTACCGAAATCAACTCTTTGATTCGCTGCGTGGTGGCAGCGATGTTCGAGCGGATCTGGTTGTACTTGACGAAGCGCATTATCTCGCCGACGAAGATCGAGGTCACGTCTGGGAAGAAGCGATTATCTTGACTCCTGCACGCATTCGGCTGTTGCTGTTATCGGCGACGATTGGTAACGCAGATGAGTTTGCTCGATGGATTGCAGAAGTGCGCGGCGTACACTGTGGTGTGATAACGCGACCGGGGGATCGGCCGGTGCCCTTGCGCGCCGCATTTTTGCTCCCCGACAAGCGGCTGCTGCCTTTAATGGACGAAGCCGGAAGACTGAACCCGGAGATAGTCAGGATGGGAAATGAAACCGGCAAGTCGCGACGCTCTGGTGGAGGTTGGCGAAGGTACTAATTCGCCAAGACGCCAGGATCGCCAATAGACTTAACAGATGATTGGTGGGCCCTGAGGCCAGTTCAATGCTCATATTAGCAATTCTTCGAGCATAAGAGTTTCAAGCCCATTTGTTGAGTTCTTTGGCGCTCTTGGCGTCTTGGCGGTTAAAGAGGTGACGGATTGAAACTCAGCATGCCCGAGATGCCTCCGGCAACATTGGTGACGGCACTCGGCCAATACAACCTGCTGCCCGCAATTGTTTTTCTCCCAACGCGCCGTCGTTGCGATCAAGCGGCTACCGAAGCAGCGCTAATGAGACGCGACACGAATACTGAGAGGCGCGACGCGCGTCGCGAATTCATGCAGAGTTTTGTCCAGCAACACCCAGAGGTACGCGGCCATCGCCATTGGGACACGATAATTAGAGGTGGCGTCGCTTCTCACCATGCGGGACATATTCCCGCCTGGAAACTAGTAATTGAAAAACTGATGAGCGCCGGACTGCTCGACTCGATCTTCGCTACAGCAACCGTTGCCGCGGGCGTCGACTTTCCCGCGCGCACAGTAGTTTTGACGGGCACAGATGCGCGAACGGGGACTGGCTGGAGACAATTGACTGCGTCGGAACTGCAACAAATGACCGGGCGAGCCGGAAGACGAGGCCGCGATCACGTCGGATTCATTGTTGCTGCGCCGGGCCTGCATCAGGACCCACAAAGAGTCGTGGAATTGTTAAAAGCGAGGCCAGACCCCCTGGTGAGTCAGTTTCGCGCGACTTATTCAACGCTGCTTAACTTACTGGATGCTTATGGAAACTTCGCGCAAGTGCGGGAGATTGCGGAAAAGAGTTTTGCTTATCGCGACGTTGCGCGCCAGGTGATACAGCTGGAGCAGGAGCGTGCTGAAAGTGAAGCCAGAGTCAAAAGCAAGTTGGCAGAGGCTGGTTGCGGCCTGCCGGTTTCGTCGGTGCTTGGGCTTGAGCGTTTGGTGAGCGCACGCGCAAGGCTTCAGCAAGCGAAGCCACAGACCAGGGCGGAAGTTTTGCTTGGCTGGCTCCACGACGTCGTAAAGCCGGGCCGCGTTGTTGGCATTGGTCGCAGCGGACGCCGGTTAGTGATG
The DNA here is from genome assembly GCA_050748205.1 of Pyrinomonadaceae bacterium. Classification (GTDB taxonomy): domain Bacteria; phylum Acidobacteriota; class Blastocatellia; order Pyrinomonadales; family Pyrinomonadaceae; genus PSRF01. The sequence continues at coordinate 2,142 of JBOGOU010000171.1, forward strand.
GTTACTCAACGGCGGGAAGGCAACTTCACCGGCGTGCGCGAGGATGGACGTAGCGCGAATTTTCCGCTGCAACGTATTGGGCGCGTCTACGCACCGGTTTACCCGCTCCGGGACGACACTGTCGAAGCGGCTTTTGAGGAGATCCAGGCAAGGGGCAAAGAGCTCGTGCTTGACGAGCCTCGTCTGCGCGATGTGCGCGATGAAGAGTCCGCGGCTTTGAATTTACTCGAAAACACAATTGAGTCGCTCATACCGGAGCACCTGAACGAGGCGGAGAAAGCCAGATGCACGGGTTTGCTGTGGTCGCTAGTGGGCGAAGCAGAGACAATTCAGCTCGCCAACCGCCGCAGTGAACTATTGCGAAACGAGATCTGGGAGCCCTTTGAGCGGCGCGCCAGAGTGCTCGCCACGTTTGGTTATCTCGATTTCGAGGCCGAGAAGGTTACGGAAAGAGGAAAGTGGCTGGCTGATCTGCACATCGACAGGCCCCTGATTGTCGGTGAGGCTCTTGAGAGCGGTCTTTTCAAGACGCTCGATCCGATCCGCATGACTGCTATTGTTGCCGCGCTCACCGCCGATGAAGATCGCGATTATGGTGAAATCGAGCTGGGGGATGCACTCGTCAGTAGCCTGGCGCAATTTGAAGATATCGGTTTCCGAGTTTCGTCGGAGGAATGGAAGCACGGAATTGAGCCGGCGCCGGAACTCAATTTCTCAGCGGCGGGAGCGGCAGCGCAGTGGGCCAGTGGGACGGAGTGGCCGGCGCTGGTTCAAATGACGCGTGCCGAGGAAGGCGATCTATTTCGTCTGCTCTCGCGCACGGGTGAGGCCCTGCTCCAGATTGCCGGATTAAGGAAGGCCCATCCCGAAGCAGCGCACATTGCGGCAGTCGCGGCAGAATCAGTCTTGCGCGAACCTGTGAGATAGGGTTGCATTTCTAGTCAACAGATTACGCACATCTCCAGGTACTCGTTAATGAACTCGGAGCCATTGTCACTATCCAGCCCCAACAGTGGAAAAGGTAGCTTGTCTCTGCTTTCAGTATCGTGATAGAGTTCGCCGCGGCGTAACAGCCATAGTGAGCTTGGCTTCTCCTCACGATTTTCCTCGCAATCAAAACAACTTTTTTGAAGCTAAGCTTAAACCCGAAATCATTCCCGGATCTGCTGAGCGCGACGGAAACTGTCCGCGTCGGCTACAACGGGCCATCGCAGGAGACCTCACATGAACGCAACTTCCTCACAGCTCTCGTTTCGTTTTCCCTTTCACTACTTATTCTTGTTATTCGCTTTCTGTTTTGCACCCGAATCCACGACGGCACAGGATCTTGATAGCGTGACCATCAGTGGTCGCGTTGCGGATCAGAAGGGCGCGGTTATCGCGGGCGCGTCGACCACCGCTGTGCTTTCAAAGACCGGAGCAAGTCGCACAAGTGTGACTGATGCGGAAGGGTGGTTTCGCATCGCACAGCTTGAACCAGGCATCTATAACTTTCGAACAGCAGCGACTGGATTCGCTGAGCAAGAAAAGCACGATCTGCCAACAGTCGCCGGTCAAAACCTACAACTCTACGTGACACTCTACCCGCGTGATGTGCTAGTGGATCCGGTGATTGTCACTTCCGTAGCTACTCTACCGGTCGACATAACCCGCATGAACGTTGGCGGCACTGTCGTCGTCCATGAAATCGAAATCCTGCCTGTACCTACACGCTCGCCGCTTGATTTGATATTCACATTAGGTGGGGTCACCGAAGAACCTCTGTCGACTCGTGACCTTGCGGAAGATCGTGACAGGAACGCGGCCTCAGCACCCGAAGAGGCGGGATCATTTGCACTCTCGGGCGGGCCTGCTTATTCAAACAACCTCACAATCGACGGCCTGGATAACAACGACGATCGCGCGGCGCGTGAACGCTTTGAGCCGTCGCTTGAAGCAGTTGAAGAGGTGCAGGTGATTACAAATCAGTTCTCTGCGGAATACGGACGAGCTTCCGGAGGCCGCGTGAATCTTCGCACTCGTGGAGGTACAAGAGACTTTCGCGGACGGGCTCTCTATTTCTTCCGCGATGAGTCGTTAAATGCAAATACGTTTAGAAACAACTTGCTAGGACTTAAGCGGTTGCCGTTGCAGGATCACACTGCTGCGTTCACGTTCAGTGGGCCGTTACTCCTCCCGCGTTACCGGCAGCGAGACCGGACCTTTTCCTTCATCTCGTACGAGGTTGACAAGGTGCTGGACGGCGCGTTGATAGATACGCTGGTTCCAGTCGAGCAGAGCAGTACATTCGCTCTTCCGGCGCCCAGTGATCTTTCGCGAAGGCGCCTGGAAGACGCTAGTGCGCCCGCTGCAAATGTCGAGATTGCCCCGTTCATTTCGTCAATTCGCACGCCGCAAACGAAACACACTCTTCTGACGCGCATCGATCATGCGTTCAGCCAAACTCATAACGGCGTACTCGTTTATCAGATGGGTCGCTTGGCGAACCTGCGCCAATTTGGCGGGGGCAATAGGTTGGCAGAGTCGCTCCAGGCAAGAACTCGAACGTCTGACGCAGTGTCCTATGCGGATACGCTCGTGTTTTCCCAAAACACGGTCAACCAGGCCCGGATGCAGTTTTCGCGGCTTACACCGGCGGTTGCGGCACGCAGGGCAGCGGGGCCGGTAGTACTGATAGCGATTAACGATCCTTTAACTGCGGACGACCCAGCCAGACGTTCCGGGACCTTGATTGCCGGCCCTTCCTCAACGGGAGCAACCAATCGCCGCGAAGACCGCATTCAGGTTCAGGAGGTGGTTTTTCATACCCGCGGCGCGCATTCATTGAAGGTTGGTCTCGACGTGCAACGCATTCGCTCGACTTTTTTGGATCTCAGCGATGCTTCGGGCACATTCAATTTCGCGAGCGCCGGCGATTTCCTTGCGGGGGTACCAAATCGTTTCCGCCAGAGTTTTCTCACTGAGTCAGCGCAACGAAACACGTATATGGGGTTATTCCTGCACGACGAGTGGCAAGTGCTTCCGAATCTCACATTCGGTTTTGGGCTTCGTCACGAGAACGAGAGTATTGTTCTTGATCGGAACAACTTTGGGCCGCGTCTCTCGGTGGCCTACGATCCTTTGAAGTCTGGCAAGACTGTTATCAGATTAGGGGTGGGAGTTTTCTATAATCGCGCACTACTGCGGACCATCGACGATTTCACGCTTGGCGCGCGCCAGCTCTTTTTCGACACAAATTCGCTGCGTGATCCCACCACAGGCAAACTCCTGAATGCCGACGGCCGTCGCGCGTTCATTGCGGCCAACCTTCGCTTTCCGCAAACTCTTATCCTCGATTCACCGCTCGTCGAGCAATTGGCGGTTCGCGATACAGGTTTCTCTCGCCGGCTCGACCCTGCTTTGCGTATCCCTGAGAGCTACCAGGCTAACTTCGGGGTCGAACGAGACCTGGGCAGAGGTTTTGTCCTCGAGACAAACTACACTTTGAATCGCGGACTTCACCTGTGGCGGGAGTTCAACGCCAATGCGCCAGTGTTACCAGCGGGTTTCAAGAACTTCTCGGTATATCTGGCCTCACGCGACTTTGCTAACTTCCGCAACAGCGCCGGTGGAGCAAGGCTTCTTTATAACGCAGCAAACGCCGGCGAACTCATAAGATTTGTTTTCAGCCCGGCAGATTCCGCAAACCCGAATTCGGTGGGGCGGGTGACAGAGTTTGGTGTTCCCGTCTCGCTTGTGAACCTGAACGGCTTTACGTCTTCAACCGCCCTGGAGATTGCGCTCGCGGCTATAAACGAGTTGCGACCTGATCCTACGCGCGTTGAGGTGGAACAACTGATCTCGGCCGGAAATAGTTTTTATCAGGGAATGACGATCGAGCTGCGCAGGCGTTTTACCCCGGGCAGTGCCACCCTCTTCTCTTTCCGCGCGGCATATACTCTTTCCCGACTCAGTGATGATGGTATCGTCAACACCTCAGACGCGCTGATACCGGGAGACCTCAGACGCGAGCGAGCGCGCAGCCTGCTGGATCGTCGGCATCGGTTTGCCTTTTCGGGAGTATTCGATCTGCCCTCTTACCTTGGGTCATTGCGCCTGGCTCCGATCATGCGCGTATCCTCGGGCGCACCATTCAACATCTCAATTGGCGGCGCGGATCGCAATCTCGATGACGTTGGAAACGATCGGCCAAATTTTGCTGGGGACATCAGGAGTTTACGTTGGCGTAATGCTAACGATCCGATTGATGGGTCAATTCTCAATCTCTTCACGCTACCAACGATTGGCCAATCAGGAAATCTACCACGCAATTCAGGGCGAGGACCCGGGTTGTTCCTCTTCGACCTCAGCCTTACGCGCGAGTTTCACATCAACGAGAGACTCCGGCTGCGACCAGTAATTGAGTTTGATAACGTTCTCAACAAGACGGTCTTCAGCTTTGGCGCGGAGTTCATTAACTTCGCAGGTTTGGCTCCTACAGCCACACCAGAGCAGCGCAAAGCATTTTTGGATTCTTTTCTCGTACCCACACGGACACTTCGCCCGCGCCAGGTACGACTGGGAATCCGCCTCGATTTTTGATTACTTCAGAGTCTACGAGGAGAGAATACGGAAAAGCAGATCGAGTTCGGCAGTTGGAATGCGAGCTTAGGACGTGAGGCCCGCCGGGACTATCTCAAGGTAATATTGAGATGACTCTGGCATGCGATGACCCGCTGGTGGTTCCTATTGCGTGTCGGTGTCCTTAACTTCCTGGCGGTCTTCGTCTTTCCGGTCTTGCTCCGCCGACTTACTCTTCTTTTCCGTGAGCGCGCTCTGACAGCGTGCGCGTGAGCGCTCTATTCTTCTTTTCATCCATCTGGACATGGCCTTCAACCTTCCTGTTTGATCCTAGAAGAGACATACGAAGCTTGCGGGAATTTAGATCAACATTTGCTTGTTTTTCGTTCCGGGGGTGTCTCCCTTAGTCCCGCCCGCCAATTCACCTCGCAGCTTCCGTGCCACTTAACGTGTTCCATATTCAGGAGCCTAAATGCCCTCGCGGACGCACTGGTTAGAAACCGGAGTTACGTAATAAGTTCCTGTCAGACTTGAACTTTTCACATACCAACGCCCCATGCCCGGGGGGTCGCAGCCCGGCGGTCCCTGGCCCGCGGCCACCTGGTTCCGACGCAGGTGTTTTCAGACACACGATAACGTGAGCTGTCGGCACCAAATTGAAAGCCCCAACCGCCCCAAATCTCCTGTGATAAACTCCGCGGAGCGTTAGGCACCCTTGGCGGTATGGGTCAGTTAAAAGTGACGCGGGCGTCTCGCCCGTGGGATCACGCCCAAGATGGCGTGTCACATCAAACTGAACACTCACGCCCTGGGGATGGTTTTTGGAAGAATTATGGCTAACCTCCACGATTCAGAACATGTAAGCGAGGTCGACACGGCTATCCTCGACGCCGACTTGTTCCTCAAGTACAAAGCTCCCGAAAAAGCGATCGAACGCCTACGAACTGCCCTTGAAGGACACCCACGATCAATTCCACTTCGTGAACACCTCCGTCAGGTTGCTGCTACCTACAAGCACACAGATGAGGCAGCGCGTCAGTGTCTAGGCTTAGCCAGCATTTACATTGAGCGTGAAGACTTCAATACGGCTCACGAGCGCTTGCTTGAGGCAAAGCAGCTTGATCCGCGCATCAATATTGCGGGAGGACTTGAAGCTATTCGGCGGGCCAGGCGCCCTGATCTAAGCCCCGTCGCCAGTTCGACTGAATCCGCTTTCGAGAAGCGTTTTGCAACGCTTGCCGGCGATCTATCCGCCATCAGTGTTTTTGACGCGGTTCAGGTAATCGAAAATGCAAAGCTCACCGGTGCTTTGGATCTTACGGGTGAGGTGACCAGTGGGCGGGTACTATTCAATGATGGCAAAATTGTTGACGCCGAGTCTGGCATTGCAAAAGGCGAAGCTGGATTCCGTCAGATTGTTGAAATATCAACGGGGAGTTTCGAATTTCACAAATCTCCTCAAGAGCATCCGGTTGTTATCCAGGCCCTCAGCAATACCAACCTGCTTCTCGACACGCTGCGCCAACTCGATGAAGATAAGCAGAGTTGAGGTCGTTAGCTGGTCGTACCACGAGAACTGAAGGTATTCGCAGCAATGGTCGAATTGGGTTCGACGACGGGATCATAGTGCGAGTCACCTTGCCGCAACCAGCGAAAAATATGATCCTTTCACGTTAAGTTACCACACGCTATTTGCTAACAGTTTGCGCAAACGAAAGGAAACTTAACCTGCCAGTCAAATTCGACCCATCGTTTTGGGAAAAAACCTGGACCTACCAGAAGGGTATCAATAACGAAATCAAGGCCGCAATTCTGGCAGCAGGGTTAGGACGGCGAATGGATCCCTTGACGGCTGCACATCTGCCCAAACCCTTGTTCCCTTTGGGTGGGAAGGTGCCCATGGCCGAGGTGTGGGTTAGAAGATTCGTAGAGTCCGGCATTAGCGACATCTCGATGAACTTGTGCGTACTCAGCGAGACTATTAAGCGGCACTTTAAGGACGGATCGAAGTTCGCAGCCAGAATAAACTATGTGGATGAAGCGGTCCCCAGCGGCACTCTGGGCGGAGTTTGTAAACAGGCATTTGGTTCAGAGTCAAAAAAGTTGCCATCCGAACAAGATCATCCTGATGCTGAACCCTTCAAGGGATCAACTTTGATTGCCCCTAGCGGTGATATCGTGACTAACTTCGGATCAGAACTCTTGGAGGAAATGTACGACATTCATAAGAAGGTTGGTGCCGCTTTCACCATGGTGCTGGTGCCGGTTCCCTGGGAGAGGAGGAAGGATTTTGGGACGGTCGTACTAGAGAATCCTGAGAGTCTTGAGGGTATTGTTTCGAAGTCTGGCCGGATCAAGGAGTTTGTTGAAAAGGATCCGAACTCGCCAAGCAATCTTAACAATGCCTCGATATACATGATCGAAGTGGAATTATTGAGGGTCCTCGATGGGCTTCGGACAGAGGCCAGCGTGGATGTTGCCAGTCCCTTTTATGATTTTGGAAAGCACGTCTTTCCCGCGTTGCTCGGTCGCCTACCCGGAGTCAGGATCGATAAGAGCTTTCTGTTATGGGGGATACAATACGATGGCAGTTGGTTTGATGTAGGCCAGAAAAGGGATTACTTAAGGGTTAACGAGCACCTATTGGACGGAAGAATAGACGTTGCACTTCCTTATGAGAAGTTGCCCTGGGGGTATCTTGGCAATAATGTGAATATAGATTTCTCGAAAGTTATCATCAGACCTCCGGTCATAATTGGAAATAACTGCATCGTTGAACCTGGCGTGACCTTAGGGCCATACGCCGTCATCGGAGACGACTGGACAATACAGAAACGGGTGCAGCTGCAGCACTCGGTGCTCTGGGAAAGATATTCCTACTTTGATGAGCGAGGCCGCGAAATTCCTGTCGAGTCTAGAAAACAGGTCGATAGACATGAGATCCGTAGCGGGGTGACGGTCGAACACAGCATCATTGCCGGAGGCGACATACAAAACGATATTCGCGAGATGACAGTGGACGTTGACGAAGACGGAGAGCTACGGGTTCTTCCGATTGATTACGTGCCCGAAGGGCCGCGTGCGTAGGGCTAAAGCTTGAATGGTTTCTTCTATTCCAACCGGGTCACCGAGGGAATCTATTAGTCAAAACTTCGTGAAAAAGTCAGTCAATCGGCGCGCTGGCATTCAGCATTAATCACGATCTTCGAAATTCAGATCGGTCTTTACAGTTCCCTGTTCGATTGAGCGGACTACCTGAACAATCTTTGGCCAGTCGAGCGTCCACTGTATGTAGTCAGTTGCATCCTCGATTAATTCCAAGAGGCCTAAGTGGACATTCCGATTGAGATGATCAGGATCAGAAATCTCTTCAGTCAGCTTCAATTCGGCGTCAGCAATGCCAGGGTATTTGAGCTTGAGCCTGGAAAAATACGAATGCACTGTTCCTTTGGCCCAAACGGAAGCAAAGGTGTCGATTCCGTCCTCAGTCAATTCCATCCATTGTTTGCGAACGTCATTTATTCGGATTAGGGCTTCTTTCATCAGATTCTTCACCAAAGTTTTCCGTGCTGGTGGTTCAAACCCGCCTTGTCTGAGGGCATTTTGGAGTGCAGATCCTAATACGGACTCGCATTGCTTCTCTTGCAAAATGCTGAATGTGTCGCGCTCCTGATCTGACAAATCTTCGGGCCGAAACTTTAGCAGAGGGGTTCCGGTGATCCAGGCGTCCATAATCGTTCCCCAAAGTAGTGTGGGAAGATACTGATTAAAGAGGTATTCCGCAAAATTATCACTGACCTTGCGCCCCGTCTTCTGTACTAACACGTCGTCAAGTCTCGCGTGACTCAATAGCGGGTTGGATCCTATTTGAGTTGCAGTCGCTCTTACTTCTGTTCGGCTCAGGTGTCGAAGCTCGCGGTGCAAACAGTATTTGAGGTGGTCATCAATCCACATAACGTTCAGACGAAAATTGCTAAACGGCGGAAGGTCAAGGATTGCCCCATCACTTAAGTAGAGCATAGCTCCTGAGATGACCGAAGAAATTGGATGGGCGCCTATCTTGCCGATGCCGCTTAACGTCCCACTCTTGAACTGGTCATCAAGTCCGAAGAACTTGAACGCCAGGTATGGACTAAAACACTCCTGAGCATAGTCCTGCCAGCTGTAGCTTGGCTTTTCGCCGTTTTTGCAGTTTATCTTGTCTATTTGTTCCTTCTTTAGAGGAATCGCCGGGAATACCCTTGTGGCGAATGCGCGACTCCAGGCATTGAAATCTTGCGCCGCAGCATTTTTACGCAGGGCTCGATAATCATAGGAAGCGGAAAAGATGAAACTGAAAATGTTTGGGGAGTCTCTCTTTAGCTCATAAGCTTTTAGACACGAGCCTATAGTGCTGGAAAACTCAAGGTTTTTCTTTTCCGAGTTTTCTGCGCCGCGGAACAGAACATCATAATCCAGCCGAAACACAGGAATTCCAGATCCCAGCAGTCGCACGCGAACTATTGCTTCCACCGTCTTAGGGGAGTCATATTTCATTCCGCCTTCATCTTCACCTTGCCCAAAAAACCAAGACCGGAGCGGCTGTGTTATGTTCTTCATATACATGCGGCCGAAAATTCTCTGCAAATCGAGAGCAGTAACAAAGCGAAACCGCGGTAGAAGGCTGTCGTAATCCTTCTTTAGTTCGCTTTTGAGATACGTTTCAACTGCCTTGGCAAATTCAAGCTCCTTGTATCGCAGCAGAGCTCCTTCGTCCTCTCTGCTTTCAATGCCCTCTAGAACTTTTGCAAAACCGGGTGAGTAAAAAAGGACAAGCAATCCCTCGAAACCAGTCCAGGTCAGTAATCCACTCAAGCCTGCAAGGTGACTCACCAGATATTTCACACCGTCAAGTTTGGAAACGTCAGCTTCCCCCTCACAGTAGCGCTCGTAATCTCGACCTTCAGGGTAGTGGGAGTAGAGCACGTATCTGACTGGAAGTGGATATTTAGTTGACATGATCTAATCCGATCTCCTTCGTGGATTCGTTGACGACCTTCTACTTGAGACGGAATCACTTGCAGTAGTTTGAGTCAAAACAAGAGTTGCCGCGGCGAGTGTAATTCGTGAAAACGGCAACACCGAAGTCAACAGCGAGGCAAGGTTGCTGGCTGCGTGAAGATCTTTAAGAGAATCCCAGCCAACAAACGAATACCAATTGAATGCCGGCAAGATATTTCTTAATGAATAGTCTGTCAATAGTGAGTAGGTATTTAGTGAGTAGGTATTTATGTTTTGCCGTCAGCTTCGATGCCGTCAGGCGATAAGGCTTCCAGGTTTCAGACCGGGATGTAATTCTAACGAAACTCAAAGGACTTCCAAGCTCTGCGGACAAAGACCCAAGACCAATTTCTTCATTCAAGATCAATCCAGCAACACTCTGGTGTTTAGAGCTTCGGCCCTTTCAATGGCCGCAAGCAGGCGCAGAAACTGCAAGTAGTTTTTACTGCGGGTGGTAAGCCGCGCGATTTCTGACTGGTTCAGATCGGTGCGGAGTATTAGATCGAGAAAATCGTAGTAATCGGCTGTCGCCGCGAATGGCAGCTCGCGGGTGTAGGTGGTTTGCTGATTTTCTTCGGATCGAAAGCCGGCAAGGAGATCGAAGACGTGATCAGTCGTAATGCCCACAGCCTCTCTCGTCAAGCGAATAGGCAGCCGCAATTCATAAAAACGCAACCCGTCGCCGGTGGTTACGCGCCGCAGTTCTTTCGTCGCTTCGCCGTCAAAAGGTGATTCAGGATCAACCAGGATCCGGAGCAGGCGTGGCTGGTCCTCTTTATCCAGAGTGTCCAAACAAAGTTGCACTCGATCAGCGAGGAACTTCTCAAACTGCGCTTCGATGGGATAGGTGATCCTTCCCAGGCATCCTACTGATTCCCCCTCGCCGGCGGCAGTGATGGGCAGACAGGAGGGGCAATTCGGGCAGATCACGGTTTCCGCCTGCATTCGTTCGACTTCTTCGCTGGCGTCTTCCACCCAGCGCAGCTTGTCATCCGATGGCGCGCTTGTGTCGCCTGTGGTGAGGCGAGTATGTAGATTGCTCAGCCGCCCCCAGTCGCGCAGGTGCTTTTCTGAATAGCGTGCGCGCAGCACGCAGGGATACTGGATAGCGAATTCGAGCGACATGAGAAGGCAGTGTAACAGCAAATAGGCGGCAGGCGGCAGGAGGCAGGCGGCAGGAGGCAGGAGGCAGGAAGCAGGAAGCAGGAGGCAGGAAGCAGGAAGCAGGAGGCAGGAAGCAGGAGGCAGGAGGCAGGAAGCAGGAGGCAGGAGGCAGGAGGCAGGAAGCAGGAGGCAGACTCATCGGTCACTGCTGCCGTCTGCCAACTGCCGTCTGCCGTCTGCTTCCTGCCTCCTGCTGTCTGCCTACAGCCCGCTGCCTTGTGATAAGCTTTGCCCTTCTCAAGAAGTTTCTTTCTGCATGCCTGTGCAAAGCCAATTTGCGCCAGTGGAGAGGTCACGCCGATGGCAATTAGTCAAGATTTGTTGGAGATACTCGCCTGTCCCGCATGTAAGGCGAAAGTTGAATTGAAACCCGACAGCAGCGCTTTGAAATGCGTCGAGTGTAAACGAGTTTATCCAATCCGCGACGATATTCCCGTGATGCTCATTGACGAAGCGACGATTGAAGACGACAGCTTGAGTCGAAATGAAGAGTCTGCGCGAAATAGTTGAGTCGTCTCCGCAGATGCGTGCGTTAGTGATGCAAAGTTTGCGCCGGGAAGATATGCCCCAGGGGCTCGGGCCAGCCCTTTGGAACTGGGAAAGCGTAAGCCGCGTGCTGATCATTCGGCTGCGCTCGATTGGCGACACGGTGCTTACGACACCATCGCTCTATGCGCTCAAACGATTTCTACCCGCTGCGCGCGTTGACATTCTCTTGGAAGATTGGGTCGCGCCTGTGCTTGATGGGTTTGCTCACGTCGATGAAGTAATTACGCTGAAACGCTCGAGCATAGCATCGCGCGCCAGCGTAGCCCGTCAGATTCGAGGCTCGCGATACGACGTTGTTTACAATCTTCACGGTGGAACTACTGCCACGCTGCTCGCGCGGGCTTCGGGGGCCAGGCATCGAGTTGGTTATTCAAATTATCAGTATGCGCGTCTACACAATCATCTGGCGCCATCCTCGTCATTACTTTGGGGACGAGATAAGACCCATTCGGTCGAACAGCAGTTGGCATTGCTCGGTTGGACGGGTGTTCCTGTAACAGATCGTCCGGCGACGCAATTGACAGCTACTCAGCAGGCAGCGGAGACCGTATCCGAACGGCTGCATACCGCCGGTTTTGACGAAATAAAACCGCTGGCCGTGATTCATCCCACTGCGGCATTTGACACGAAGCAGTGGGCGACCGAAAACTTTGCCCGAGTAGCCGAGACACTCTCGTCCCGCGGTTTCGCCGTTGTTGCAATCACCGCTCCCGCCGAAGTCAACGTAGCGCATGAGCTGCAGCGGGAGTCGACAGTGCCGGTAATAGCGCTGACTGATCTCTCTTTGCCGGAGGTCACAGCGCTGGTCTCTCGGGCGCGGCTTTTTGTGGGGAATGATAGTGGTATTGCGCACATGTCGGCGGCGGTCGGTGCCCCGTCAGTGGTCATTTTTGGATCGTCCAACGTTGCCCACTGGCGCCCGTGGGCCAAAGCTCCGGCGGAAGTAGTGCTCGAAGAGCTTGAGTGTCAGCCGTGTCATGGCTACTTCTGTGAAAAGTTTGCGGAGCCAGAATGTATTAAGCGAGTGCCGGTGGAGCGAGTGGTTGCGGCGATTGAGCGAGTGTTGAGAGAGACCTAGTCAAAGTTTAAAGATGGAACAACTTTCACGGGTACAGGTGGAAAGGCTAACTCAGACGATTCGCAACCGCCGGATCGTGGTCCTTGGCGATGTGATGCTGGACGAATTTGTTTGGGGGGATGTGACTCGCATTTCCCCAGAGGCGCCTGTGCCGGTCGTAGACGTACGCCGCGAGTCTGTTCATCTCGGTGGGGCGGCAAACGTGCTTACAAATATTACAGCGCTTGGGGCTAAAGCCTGTGTCATTGGTGTGGTGGGGAAAGACATTGCCGGCGACCGTTTGCGCGTGAGTTTGCGCGAGGCGAGTGAGTTGCAATCAGATGATCATCTCGTCGTCGATGAAAACAGACCCTCAACGGTCAAGACTCGTATCATCGCCCACAGCCAGCTGGTTGTTCGAGCAGATCGAGAATTACGCACGCCTGTTAACGGCAATACGGAGGCTCGGATTATCAGCAGAGTGAAAGAGACGCTTCGCAACGCTGATGCCTTTGTCGTGTCGGATTACGATAAAGGAGTCGTAACGCAGCGTATTCTCGCCGAAATACTACCGCTCGCCTACGAGCGAATGCCCGTCCTGATTGATCCCAAGATTCGGAATCTCGCTTTCTACCGACCGGCCACGTTGGTGACGCCGAATCACCACGAAGCCTTGCGAATGACCAACCTCGAAGAAGATTCTGATGACGGATTACATCGCGCGGCCAGGTTGCTGCGCGAAAAATTGAACTGTAATGCCGTGCTGATTACTCGCGGCGACCGCGGCATGATGTTGCTGGAAGGCGATGGTGAACCGGTTTTCGTAGAGACAGCCGCGCGCGAGGTCTATGATGTCACCGGCGCTGGAGATACCGTGATCGCAACCCTCGCTGCCGCCCTGGCAGCCGGAGCATCCATGCTCGACGCTGCTACCCTGGCGAATCACGCTGCGGGTATTGTGGTGGGAAAAGTGGGAACCGCTACTGCAAGCGCAAAGGAGTTGTTGGCGTCCTTTGATTAAATTGTAGGGGCGTCCCTCCGTGGGCGCCCTCGTGATC
>JBOGOU010000172.1:0-4728 GCA_050748205.1 Pyrinomonadaceae bacterium
GACCCGACGCTACCGCGTGACGGTACCGACCTCACTGCACACCGCCCGTCGAATAAGTTATTGGACAAACCAGGGGTTTCCGCTCGGAGAGATGACACTAAATCAAGTGTCACAGGGCCTTTGGCGGCAACTTATGGACACAAGGTATTTTGTATTTTGGGGAATCGAGGACCAGGAGGGATCCTCGGCAGACATGAGCGCTTCTAAGCATCACCGCGGCGGGCCAAACCAAAACCATTGGACTCGGCCGCGGATCTATTTTCTGAGTCGGAGTGTAATTTGTGGAGTAGTCGTATTGTCGTTGGGCACGCTTTTTCTTCCCGTGTCGAACCTGTTGCAATTGGTCGTCGACGTCCTGCTGAGAACGTATCTCATCTTTATCGGCACTGTGATGGCCCATGAAAGCGTTCATGGCCACCTGGGCCGTACAAAAGCTACCAACTTTTGGTGGGGTCGAATCGCACTATTACCTAGTATGGTTCCGTTCACAAATTTCCGGCGCACACATCAGTTGCATCATGCCTACACAAACATTCCGGATCAGGATCCTGACCATTTTTTGAAGTCGCGCAATCTCCTGGAGTTTTGTTTGCGGGCCCTTGCCATGCCGCATCACTGGTTCCTCTGGCTTTGGAAGCGGGGTCGCATGAAAAGAGAGGACCTGATCGAGCTGACACTAAACTACACCGGGATCTTCGCGTTGCATGGTGTGATCTTGATGTTTGTCGGACCGACGCGAATGTTTCTGGGGATGTTTCCAGTGCTCATCCTCGTGTCGCTCCTCCTGTGGTACCCATTTGCAGTCCAGACTCACGAGGGTTATTCAATCGGGCCTGCTGAGTCGCGCTCTCACAACTACTATGGCCGGTTTATGTACTGGTTTTCTTTGGGCCTCTCAATGCACCGCGAGCATCACATGCAACCCAAATTGGCCTGGATTGAGCTGAAACCATACGTGGAAGATGCTCCGGCCTACGCCCTTTTGCCCCGACGAGATATCCGCTTCGAATCTGAGGAAGTATGAACTCGCAAACAGCTAACGCGGGCAGACTGTCCACGCTAGATCTCGTTTTTAGCGTGATGGATAGTCAACGCTCACCACTCGATTTCACGGTGATATTTCATCTTAAGGGCACGCTAGGTATTGAGGCCCTTCGAACCGGAGCGCGGAGCGCGAGAAACCTTTATCCCCAGACCGGTTCTTATGTCGACAAGCAGCGGTGGGCACGCTTCGACGAGGTGAGAGATGGAGTGGTAGTACATTCGTCCTCCAACAGCTTGGCTTCCACCGAAGCCATCGAAGAGTTTGTCGGTAAACCTGTCGATTTGCACAAGCAGCTCCCTGTGCAGCAACTCGTGATAATCAACGGTCCTGAGGCGCCTGTTCAACTAGTTACGAGGTTTCATCACGCAGTCGCCGATGGTTTAAGCGCGGGCATGTGGCTGGGCCATCAACTGCGCGTAACCTACGGGCTGGAATGCCCGGTGGCGCGGGCATCTTCCTTCCAGAACCTAAGTTTGCGCCGGCTGCCGCCGGCCGCGAAGAAGTTTGCTCAAGATGGTCCTTCGGAGCCGCTTTGGACTTCCCGTTCTCAGCAGGCAGGTGCGAGACGCTGGATCACCATTGACGTTCCTGCTCAAGACTTGCGCCAGCGTTGTCGCCGGAAGAGCGGATTCACTTACAACGACTTACTGATTACATGCGCTCTGGAGACTTTTACACGCTGGAACCGTACGCACGGTTTAGACCGCGGTCGGAAAATAGGTCTTTGGTTGCCAGTTAACATCCGGCAACAGTCGTTAGAGGGCTTCGGCAATGGCACCAGCCGCATACGTCTCCACGCAAGCTATGCCGAAACCGCGTCGCTGGTCGACAAGTGCCGCGAGGTTCGCCGCCAGATCTCCCGGGCTGCACAAAATGGTGAATGGGTTGTTCCCGAAGTGAATCCGTTCGTATCATTTCCTAGTTGGGTCGTCACTCCGCTCCTTCGCTGCTATCTGAATCGTCCTTCCGTTGACATGGCTACCGGAGTGTTCTCCCACGCCGAGCGGTGGACTGTCGGTAACGAGGAAGTGTTCCGCAATGTTGGAAAGGTTGAATGCATCGGTCTGTTGCCTCAGCGACAAGGCGTAGCTATTTACGGCGCAACTCACCTGGGCAAAACCTGGCTGACCTTCACGTATGACAGAGGTCTGTTCTTCTCTGATGACATTCAACAAATGGCAGCGATGTATCGTGAGCAAATCGCAATGGCCCAGCGAGAACTCATATGAGAGGTCTCGTTAACGATTGTCTACGGTGGCTAATTAGTCGCGCCGTTGTAAGACTCGGGCTGCTGCTGGCGGGTGTTGAGCGAGTCAGAATCCGCACCTTTTTCAAGAGTCAAAAGCGCCTCTGGCGTCGGTATAGGCTAAGCGCTGGTACGCCCGTTCTCTCTCATGGACCCGAACTGGAACTACTGATTCAAGAAGCCGCAGCTCGAGCGGGCGATAAAGCTCAGTTTGCCGTAACATCCGGCTCTACAGGACAGCCCAAACGGCACCTCTACACAAAACGACGACTGAGATTACTGAAGTTGACGTACATCGATGTCTTTGCCCGCTGCTGTCGTGGCCTGGGCCTCAAACGAACAAGCCTCTACGTGTTCAGTTCTTTGAGTGAAGATGACTCTCTCACCTCGATGTTGCTCGCCGAAAAGAAGCTGCCGCCTTACCTTTCTACGCTCCAGGCTCCGTATCGGGTGCAGCGCCATTCCGCGCTGCAACATCTGGCGTCGATCTACGGAACGACAGCTGTGCGGCTGTGGCTTCTGACTCTCGCAAATCCTGGCGTTCTCTACAGCACCAATCCCTCGACGATTTCCACTTTCCTCGATGAAATCAACGATGATTGGACAAAAGGCTCGAGGCTGATAAGAGATTGGTGCGGGCAACCCGAGACCTTCGACCGAATCGTGCACATCATTGCAAGACGTCTGGAGTCGCGCGGCAGCGCCGAGCGTCTTGCGCGCATTGCCGCGAGCAAGACGCCGCTTTCACTCGATCTTTGCGCGCCGGCGGTGGCGGCTTATATCTGCTGGACGGGAGGCTATGTCAAACCGTTCCTCAATCGCCTGGCAAGGTATCTTCCTCCTGAGCGTTACCAGCTCATTCCAATGTATTCCATGTCGACCGAGACTATTGAAACGGTGAGCCACTTTAACGAAAGGGAAGTAGCATTTTTACCGTTAGCGCGGGGTGTGCTCTACGAGTTTATTGATGAAACAGCGGAGGATCGACCTGAGAGTGTGAGGAGCGTGGAACAATTAGAAGCAGGGAAGACCTATACCATGGTCGTCAGCAACCGATATGGTTTGCGCCGCTATCAGACCGGTGACGTTTTCTTATGCCGCGGTGTCATTGCGGGGCTGCCGGATCTTAGTTTTATTCGCCGTCGCGGCCTGGCGTACTCCTTTACCGGAGAGAAACTCACGGCTGAACACGTCAGTGCTGTGTTTCAGAGACTGTGCGAGGAAATTCCCTCGCTTGAATCTGATGCGTTCCTGACCTGCGTGCCATCTCAGCCTTCTGCCGACTCGATTCCGCATTATAAAGTGCTGCTGGTTGGCGCCGTAAGGGAAGATGAGTTTTCTCTTCGTGAGTTGGCACGGAGGTGCGACCAGCTCCTTGGTGAAATGAACTGTGAGTACAAGGGCAAACGAGAGAGCGGGCGACTTGGACAGGTAAGATTTGTGCATCTAAGCCCGGGAGAGTTTGTCGATCGGATCGGTAGTGCTCGACAGAGCAACAGTTGGGAAGCGCAATTTAAGTTTCTACCGCTCTATCGTCATCTATGGGAACTGACGGTGGTGAGATAGAGTGTTCGCAGTAAGAAAACTTGGTACTGGTGCATCAGTTTGAAACTCCACCAGCGGCGAAAATGATTTTCTCTTCGAGAATGACCTCTGAATCCACCGTATCTCCCGCTATACTCCGGCACGCAGTTCATTCAAGAGCGAGGGAAAACTGGGAAAGTCTCTCCCAAGGATCCAGCACTGGCAGCCGGCCGCGCGCGCCGCTGCTTCATCCCGATCGACTCGATCTCCAATATGAAGAAGGTTCTCGATCGGCACGCCAAAGTCAACCGCGATGCGCTCGAGCACCTTAGGGCTGGGTTTGACGAATCCAAGTTGTTCCCCAACGTAGACTCTTGTGAACCGCTCCTCAAGTCCCAACGAACTCAGCTTGTACTCCGCGTGGTAGTCTGAGAACAGTACCTGCGAAATATTTCTCTCCTCAAAAAAAGATAACAGCCCGACTACCCCAGGTCGAGGTCCAATTTGCTCGATCGCTGCCCCGTACCAGCGTGTTTCAACATCCAGGAGCGCCTCGCGATCAGGATACTCGTTCCACGCAGAGCCGAGATCTCCCCCGGCCGATCGAGCAGTGTCAATCCTGGCCCGAAATCGACGCAACGCCTCCAGGGCTTGCCCGGCCTGTAAGCCTCTTCCTGCGCCAATCTCTCTCAGAAACAATCCCAGCAGGTGCCATTTCATCCGGCTAATGGAATACAACGTGCCATCAAGGTCCCAACTGATTAGCCTGACGAGATCCAGTTTCATAAACTTCGGCCCCAAATCTAATTTACAGATTACGCATCAGGTTACTCAGATTAAGACAGACAGGAGTTTGAGCTTGAGCGTTCAAGCTCTTCACTGGGACCGCGGACGTCTCGTCCGCTCGGCACCG
>JBOGOU010000173.1:0-1772 GCA_050748205.1 Pyrinomonadaceae bacterium
AAGGACTTATGCTACGGCATTCTCTAAGTTATTGAAAACAAAGGACTTATTTTATGTACTTTTTACACTGCGCGTGAAGAGAGAGCGAGAGAACTCATTGTCGGCTCGTGAGGCTAAGGCCTTTAGACGTAACAACAAAGCAGGTTTGTGCACGTCCTGGACCCATCTGGTATAGGCCTTGCATTAGTCTTGAGGCAGTGAGGAACGATATGATAAAGCAAATCGAGCTCGACACAGTTACTCAAGATCACCTCGAGACTTGGCTCGCTCAATATGACGATGTTGAGTATCGCGATGCTACTCGGACTCGAATCCTTGCCTTTGTCGCAGCGCACCCAGACTCAATCGAACTCGGCCGTTCCTGGCCGCAAATGCGAGACATCGCAGAGCGTAACGAGCGTGAAGGGATTGACTAATGAAACTCCCCTGGCGAATTCGTTTCTTTCTATGGACGCATCCGCGAGGATGTGCTTGGTTTGATTACTTTACAAAGAAATGGACGGTTAATCCTGTTTGTATTCGGGCGCGCCCTGAGACCCGCGAACTCTCAGGACATTACACGAAAGCTAATTTGGTTCTCGTATCGGACGATGAGAGCAAAGACTAATGAACGCCGTCGACCGCTATCAAGCCCTGCTCGCCGAACGCCGAGCTCTCGAGACCTTCGCTGAGGAGCACTCACGCGAGACGCAACCTGACAGAGCTTCGCGCGAGATGATCGCCGAGCAACTCTACGCAATCGACGCCGAGTTGTACGAACTCGACATGGTTTTGAACGAGGAGGACAACATCCAATGAGATTCAAAACCTGGAACGAAGCCCACGATCACGCTCAAGCTCGAGCCAATGCCGAGCAGCGCTCGTTCGGTATCGAAAAGCTGAAAAGCCCGCTTGAGCCTGGACGGGATTGGTTGGTCCGGGGAATCCCGGCGAAGCCCTACCGCTACGGCTGCGATTACACGTGTGAGGCCGTGGAGCCGGAGTTCACTTGATAGCGTGCAAGCCTGCTGCAAGCTCACGAGGGGCGCCTCGTGAGCTTTCCGGAGGTAACACGGACATGAGAGACGTAAGCAATCGTGAGGATATGATCGACACTCGAGACGTGATCGAACGAGTCGACGAACTCGTCGCCGCAGTAGAGGACCTCAGCATCGACGAGGATGAGATCCCGGAGCTCGGCTCTCTCGGCTCGCTCCTCCTCAACGTCCAGGACGTCTCAGGCGAGGATGTAGAAGACGGCGCCGGCTTGATTCGCGATTCCTACTTCGAGACGTATGCTCAAGAGCTCGCGGAGGACATCGGGGCGATCAACAAAGACGCTACGTGGCCGAACAACTGTATCGATTGGGAGCAAGCGGCGCGTGATCTCCAGATGGACTACTCCTCCGTCGACTATGGCGGGGTCGAGTATTGGGTGAGGTCGTAACGTCATGTGTGAACTCTTCATCCTACTTGTGTTAGCCTGCCGATGGCTTGCTCGTCACCTCGGAGCGTCATGATGAAGGCCACTAAGGTTTTCTCCCTCGAGCTCTTGATCGCCATGGAGCCGCAGATCACAAAAGCCCATAGCGACGTGCTGTGTGAGATGGTGCTAGCGGGAATCCGAGAGTATCTCACGGCGATAGGCTACTCGGTCGAAGGCGGATCCGCGCGCAGCGTAACTCAACTCTTCCTCGAAGGCGAGCCTGGCGACGACTTGACGCAACTCGCCCGATCGTTCAATCAAGTCCACTAATGGAGGTCAACATGACGACATACAATCGAGGCAAACG
>JBOGOU010000174.1:0-1391 GCA_050748205.1 Pyrinomonadaceae bacterium
GGTAGAGACCTTGTGACTCTAGAATAATTTTCACCTCTTCGCCTATCTGATCTATTCGCCGGCCACGTTTCTGACCAACCCAAGGCTCGACAGAATAAACGCCTGGATAAAAGGGAAGCCCGGGGATTCTGATATGTAACTTCACATTGTTCCCCCCTGGGTAAGGTCCAAAGTCAATTCCCTGGCTATCGCTGCGAAGGTTAACAAGTGGGATCCCGGCTGGAGATTTTATTTCTATGCCAACCACCAAACCGGGTAAATCCTCCGTTGACTCAAGCTCCAGGCTAACCGTGAGTGGCTGGCCGATTGCAAAAGAAGCCGTGTTGTAACCGGTGTCATCCGCAAGTTCGACTTTCACAATCTTGGCTTCTCCGGTCCCGGTTCTGTTCAACGAGTTCCTCGTATCCGTGATGGCTGCGAACTCTTTGTGATTTCCGGTGCGAAGATATTGATCAACTGTTTGAGCCACTTCTCCTTGATAGATCAACTCTCCGCCGCTTAAGAGAAGGCCTCGGCTGCACAACTGATTAACGGCTCCCATGTTATGGCTCACGAACAGCACGGTTCGACCCTGTTTTGCAACCTCGCTCATCTTCCCAATGCACCTCTTTTGAAAGGCCGCGTCGCCCACGGCAAGTACCTCATCTACGAGAAGAATTTCAGGATCCAGGTGGGCCGCAATAGCAAAGGCCAAGCGCAAGTACATCCCGCTGGAATAGTGTTTGACCGGTGTGTCAATGAATCTTTCGATTTCTGCAAAGGCGACTATCTCGTCAAACTTGCGTTCGATTTCCTTCCGAGCCATGCCCAAAATAGCGCCATTCAAATAGGTGTTTTCGCGACCGGTCAGCTCGGTATGGAACCCCGTTCCCACCTCCAACAGAGATCCAACTCTGCCGTATATGTCAGCCATGCCCACGGTCGGGTCTGTAATACGCGAGAGGATTTTGAGCAGCGTGCTTTTGCCGGCTCCGTTTCGCCCGATCACACCAACAACTTCGCCTTGCCTAACTTCGAAGTTAACGTCATTAAGTGCCCAAAACGAGTCCGGGTCTTTTGAGTGTCCATTTGGATTCCGCTGAGATAGCGAGCGAATTGCCCGGAACGGCTTGGCAAACCCAGAAGAGATCGAGTCTCGTAAGGTCTTGTATTGCTCCTGAGGCGCCCCTATTCGGTAATGTTTACCGAGACCCTCAACCTTGATTGCGATATCAGACATAGTTACAAGACGTCAGCGAAGTTATTCTCAACCCGCCGGAAGTTCAGTGGTTAAGTAGCGGCTGATGCGGAGAATCTACTCTCGAAGCTTGTGTTGTTTAGACTGTGATTCTGCCGTTGAGAAAGCTGATAATGCCTGTCTTGCCAGAGCGCAAGACTGAGCAATACCCAGA
>JBOGOU010000175.1:0-32232 GCA_050748205.1 Pyrinomonadaceae bacterium
TTTGCGTGGCGTTCTTGGCGTCTTGGCGGTTCAAAATTTAGTACTTGAATCCCAATTCGAATCGCATGTACTCTAAGACGTGACCGACAGACAACATGGTTCTTGCTTGCCCCTCCCAGTGCGCCGCGTTCCTCTCCGGAAACTAAGTAATGGCCCAACATTGCATTGCGGGAGCAACTAATTAAATGGGTATCCATGGCACATTGACCACCATGAGTGTTGCCGACCTGCTGCAGTTTTTGGCAGTGGGTAGAAAGACCGGGGCGCTCAAGTTCAGCCACGGCAAGGTGGTCAAGGGGGTCTATTTTGAGAATGGATTCATCGTAGGTTCGAGCACCAACGATCCCACGGAGTATCTGGGACAGGTACTCATCCACTACGGAAAGATAACGGAACCTCAGCTTCAAGCGGCGATGGAAGTCCAACGTAATTCAGGCGGCAGGCTGGGGCAAATTCTGGTGGTCCAGGGCATTCTTCAAGAGTCAGACGTGGCGGAGATTCTCAAGATTAGAACTTTGGAAATAATTTACGATCTGTTCCTCTGGAAGGAAGCGCATTTTGAATTTTGTATCGAAGACCCACTCCCACCGGATTTTACACGCGTCGACGTCGAACCAACCAAGGTCACCATGGAAGGAATTTACCGGGCTGACGAACTGGTCCGCTATCGCACCTTGATCCCGTCAGATCGTACGGTCATGGAGTTAGGTGCTGGGTGGACCTCCTCGCTCGGTATTGGCAAAGAGACTCGCCAGCTCCTCTATTTTTTGGAAAAGCGTATGTCGGTAGCCGAAATTTGCTACAACATGCATGCATCCTCATTTGCTGTTTATGGCCAAC
Source organism: Pyrinomonadaceae bacterium (assembly GCA_050748205.1). Taxonomy (GTDB): domain Bacteria; phylum Acidobacteriota; class Blastocatellia; order Pyrinomonadales; family Pyrinomonadaceae; genus PSRF01. The sequence goes on from JBOGOU010000175.1 coordinate 841, forward strand.
TCTACGATCTCGTTAACAAGGGCCTGGCCCACGTTGCGGGTGAGCTGCCGGAGATTCCTGATCCGGTTAGCCACATGCCGAACCTCCCCGAAAATGCGTCGGAGCTCCTCTTGCTGGCGCGTAGCGAGTTAAATAATAGCAACACGGAAAAAGCTCTCTCGATCATCCATACCGTTCTAAGACGGGAGCCCAAGAATGCGGCCGCCCAAAGCCTGCTGGTTGAAGCTGAAAGGAAATTCGTCAAACAGGTGTACGCAAAAGTGCCGCCCACGGGAGTGCCGAGGATCTTGGCCAAACCCGAAGACCTCGCCAAGAAGGAGATTGGACCTCAGGAGGGATTTGTTCTCTCGCGCATCAACGGAGAGTGGGACGTGGAATCAATCCTGTCGATATGCCCTTTCCGTGAAGCCGACAGCTTGCGCATGATCAAGACTCTCATGGACAACGGCATTATTGGTTTTTGACGGGGACTCAACACGGAACCGTGAGCGGTAGCGACCGGATGCTAGCATTCAAGTCAGCCTCCCCACATCAGAACCATTTGGGGTAGCCAAGGGATCATGGCATTCAACATGCGCCGTTGATCGTCGGGCACCCCACTCAATGCCAGTTTGTGGTTAGGGCAATACAAGACTGTCTCCCGATCAGTGCGGTGCCGGACTTATATCAGTTAAAAACTCTTTACGCCGGCCGTTCTTCCCAATTTCGCGCAGCAGGCCCACTAATAAAAACAGTACGAAAGGGATTGAGTTAATTATTGCGCCAATACCCGGGTGAAAGGGTCCTCTCACGTCGAACCAATGGGCAAGAGCGACAAATCCCCAGGCTGCGGTCATGGCCCAGTGAAACGGTTTGCTCATCTCATAGTGGCGGACAAACCAAAAGGTGATTAACCCGACGAAGATGAGGAACGCGCCAAACTCCTGAATTATGTGGAGTGCCCTAGCATCGCCGTGAGCGGCGTTGATTACAGCCGAAGTGAGAACATCAGGGAGTAGACCAGTATCTACCGACAAAACGATCGCGCCGGTTATTAGAAAGCCCACACCAAAGAATGCATACAAAGCCTTGGCGATATTTTTGATCACCATCGTCACGTCGATTAGTATCTTTCAGATTTATGGGCCTCGGCTTTGATCAGCCATTCCAGCCGTTTCCGATCAGAGTCAGTCATGTTCGTGAAGCGCACGCCAAATCCGGTGTTCGGATACGAATAGACCACCTCGCCCTGCACCTCGATCCACTCTTCAGAGGGCAAACGTAGCTTAAACTGGACAATTTCGCCGATTTCCACCTGTGCGATCGTGTCAACGAAGCATCCGCCAAGGTTGAGGTCGCCAGTCCGCGACTCGTATCTTCCTGAAGCCCCTTTCCAAATCACCTCGATTAGAGCCGGCACACGTCCCTGTTTTCTTCGGTCGTTAGTCATGAGGTCCTCCTAAGACATTGGGCGCAATCTCTGAAAAGCGAATGGGAGTTTCACAATATAGCTTTGGGAATGACGCTGACATCGAACCAAAAGCGTGGCAACTACAACGAGCATTGCTACCGGCCGCTCCCGGCCCCTTTCTGCTCGGTATTTGCTGCTGAACTTTCTGTCTGACGTTGCTCAGTCTCCGGCCTTTCGCCGAGAACAACTCGCAGGGTATGCGTCTGGCCATCGCCGACCAGCAAAACCTCGTCAACGGTTTGTGGAGTGCCGTCGAGTTCGATGGATGCGACGCCGCGATGAATTGCGAGAGGGTTCTCAACCTTGATGCGATAGGTGGTCCTCCCCCGCCGATAGATGATCTCGAATTCTCGCCACCAGCGAGGTATACACGGGGCCATTGTCAGCCGATCACCACGCAATTTGAAGCCGAGTATTGATTCCAGACCTGCTCGATACATCCAACTTGCGGAGCCGGTATACCAGGTCCAACCGCCACGACCTGTGTGAGGCGGAACCGCATAGATGTCGCCGGCCGCCGCGTAGGGCTCAACTTTATACTTGTGTAAACCCGCACGCGTCGAAGTGTGATTGATAGGATTCAAGAGCGAAAAGAGTTCCCCGGCACGTTCACCATCGCCCAGCATTGCGTAAGCAATCAATGTCCATAAGGCGGCGTGCGTATATTGCCCGCCGTTCTCGCGCACTCCCGGAACATATCCCTTGATATAGCCGGGATCAAGCTTGCTTTTGTCGAATGGCGGGGTGAACAGGATAACGAGCCCGTCCCCCCGCCGTATTAAGTATTCCTCGACGGCAGCCATCGCACGGACAGCGCGGTGATGCTCAGCGACGCCGGAGATCACGCCCCATGATTGTACTATTGAATCGATCCGGCATTCTTCATTTTGCACGGAGCCCAGCGGAGTGCCATCGTCGAAGTAAGCGCGTCGATACCAATCTCCGTCCCAACCATGTTCTTCCAGGGCTTTCTTCAGACTCTCCATATGTTTGCGATAACGATCACTGCGTAGTTCGTCTTTTCGCTGATCGCAGAAAGAAGAGAAGTTGGCCAATGCATTGTGGAGAAACCAGCCTACCCAGACGCTCTCACCTTTGCCAAGGTGGCCGACGCGATTCATGCCATCATTCCAATCGCCGCCCCCCATCAGCGGCAGTCCATGCTCGCCGACCGCCAGGCTGCGATCCAGCGCGCGCACGCAATGTTCAAAAATTGAACCAACCTCAGACGAGACGACAGGCTGCATGTACGACTCGTGGTCCGTCGGACCGAGTAGGGGTGCCTCGAGAAAAGGAACGTTTTCATCGAGAACTGTCAGGTCACCAGTTACCTGGATGTAGAAGGAAGTAACAAAGGGCAACCACAGTAGATCGTCGGAGAAACGTGTGCGCACTCCGCGTCCGGTGGGCGGATGCCACCAGTGTTGCACGTCTCCCTCTCTGAACTGATGACGAGCGGCGGTCAGGAGTTGGGCCCGCGCGATACTCGGGTTGCTGTAGACAAGGGCCATCACGTCCTGCAACTGATCCCGGAAGCCGAAGGCGCCGCCCGATTGATAGAAAGCAGAGCGCGCCCAAACACGGCAAGACAGCGTCTGATAGAGCAACCAGCGGTTCAACATCGTGTCCAGGGCAACGTCGGGCGTTTTCACCTCAATGGTTCCCAGTAGTTGATCCCAATACGTGAGCACGCGCTCGAATGCTTCGTTTACCGTGGCCGGATGGAGGAACGTTGATATCAGTTCATCAGCTTCCTCACGCGAATTGGCTTCGCCCAAAAGAAAGATGATCTCGCGAGCTTCTCGTGGCGCCAACTCAATAGTGGTTTGTAGCGCAGCACAAGGATCCAGGCCGGCTCCATCGCGTCCGGCCAGACCGACACGGCGCAAAGCGGCGGGGCGTGAGAGTAAACCATTTCTGCCAATAAACTCCTTGCGGTCACAGGTAGCGCTCGAGATCTTCTCGCTGCACGCGGCAAAGGCAACCCGCCCGGCAAACTCATTGTTAAATGGATTACTGGCGAAGATGCGCCCGGTCTGGTTGTCGATTTCGGTAATGATGTATGGCGCCGAATTGCTGCGCTGAAAGCCCAGCACCAGTTCGTAATACTGCGTGATCGACAGACGTCTTTTACGATCGGTACGATTGCGCAATCGCAACAAAGAAATCTTCAGCGAACCCTTAAGTGGCACAAACAGAAGCAGCTCCTGGGAGATGCCGTGGCTGGTGTGTTCGAAGACGGTATAGCCCTGCCCATGGCGGATTGTGTACGGTTCCTTTTCCCGGATTGGCGCAGGAGTCGTGGACCAAATCGTGCCCGTGTCTTCGTCGCGCAAATAGATGATCTCGCCTGGAGGATCGCTCACCGCGTCGTTTGACCAAGGCGTCAGCCGGTTCTCCCGGCTGTTCACTGACCACGTGTACCCAGCTCCCGTTTCCGTGACCTGAAAACCAAAGTCGCTTTGATTGGCAATGACGTTGACCCAGGGTGCCGGAGTCCACTGCTCTTCGCCGAGTACGACTACGTACTCTCGTCCTCCTTGATGAAAGCCTCCCAAACCGTTGAAGAAAGTCAACTCCGGCAAAGCCACAGTTGGTTCCGGGTAGGTCTGCGAAGGTAAGCGCGGCACGAACGGCGCCGGCAACGGTTCCTCGACTGCTGCCCGCTCCAGCTGGTCTTCAACCGGTCCCCGTTCAGTTACAATCACCACTCGCGCGACGGCATGAAGCAGAATACGGTCGGCCTCCGGCATGATGTCTGCCCGCCTCAGAAAAACGCCGCCGGGTTTGTCTTGTAGCCCCTGCAACCCGCTGGTGCGAACCAGCGTCTCCAACTCCTTTTGCAGAGCTTGTGCGTAGCCCCCGGGGTGATCGTTGAGAATCACGCAGTCAATTTTAAGCCCTCTGTAATGCAGATACTCATGTCCCCTCAGAATTTGGCGAACCATTGGGAGATCTTCCATACGGTTGATGCGCACCAGCAGGATCGGTACGTCACCACTGATCGCATAGGGCCAGAGACTAGACTGTGCCTTGGTATTTAACGCCAGCACGTGGGGCCTGGGTCTCAGGGACGGGTCGGAATAGAGGATGCGAGCAGCAAGCCGCTGAAACAGGTGGGCTTCTTCTGCGTCAAGTTTAAGGTGGCTCATCTCGACCTGGGCCTTCGTCCACGCCAATCTTGATTCGCGCTCGAAAATGCTCGGGTCGTGATATTTGTCCGCCAGCATGATGGCTTCGTCACGTGAATTTGCGATAGCCGTACTAAACGACACGCGGGCCGTTTCGTTTGGTCTAATTCGCACACGACGCCGGAGACTGAAGACGGGATCGAGCACCGCGCCCACTGTGTTGGACAACGGACGCTCTTCCATTACTGCCATGGGATCGGCAGGAGTGTGGCCACGGCCCAGAAAACGCCCCCGATCGGTTTCGTACTGCACGGCTCCGAGGGTGTCGCCCTCGGAAACTACGGCGTGAATACTCCAGACGGGCTTATCTTCGTTAGATCGCTGACGGCGATGGGCCATCAGGGAATTTTCGGCGGCGATGAATTCTGTTTCGATGAAAAGATTACTAAAAGCCGGATGAGCTGCGTCGGCCTGGGGCGGCGCAAGCACGACCTCCGCATAGCTTGTGAGTTCAATTTCTCGTGTCCGCAGCGAATTATTGGTAATCGAGACTCGCCTTACTTCGGCGTTGTCCTCGGCCGAAACGACGACCTCCATGTGGGTGACTATTCCGCCATCACTGCGCCAGAAATCCGCTTTGTCCTCTGAGAACGCGACCTCATACGACTGCGGCCGGCGTTGCACTGGTTGATAACCGGCAGACCAAACTGTTGCGCTACGCACGTCGCGCAAGTAGACGAAGGCGCCCCAGTTATCTCTGGTTACATCTTCGCGCCATCGAGTTACGGCGTTCGGGCCGCAGGTCGAGTAGCCGCCGCCCGCGGTAGTAATCATCACATTGTAGGTGCCGTTGGATAACAATTGAGTGCGCGGTGTTTCCAGGTCGGGTGTGTCGTAAACGCGAGTTACCATTCCCGGTAACGATTGCGTGACGCGACCCGTCAAGACTTCTTCGGCTCTTGGATGGGCGGCCGGGACACCAATAGGAATTCGTTCTTGCAGCAGTAGTTCGGTTGCTCTCACCAGTGGCTCGGCGTGAAACCGCTGCTCCATACGCCCGCCGTTAAGTGCGTTGTCGAGTGATACCAGACTCATACCCTGGTGGTGGGTCATGAAAGCACGAATTAAGACACGTTTTTGGCCCTGGGGCAGTCGCTCAGTCGTGTAGTCGATTGACTCGTAGAAGCCAAAGCTGCTAAGCGCTCCTTCTTTTGCCAACAAGCGCAGATTGTCCATAGCTTCCCGCGGACTGATCATGGCCGTGAGCATTGTGGCGTATGGAGCGATGACGAGATCCTCACTTAGGCCTCGCTTCAAACCAAGACCAGGCACCCCGAACGGTCCATACTGGTAGTTCAATTGCAGGTCGCGCACATTGTAGGCCGCCTCGGACAATCCCCAGGGCACGCCCTGTTCACGGCCATACTCTATTTGCCTTGCAACTACCGTGCGATAGGTTTGACTCAATAGTGTTCCGTCATAATTACGCATCACCAGGAGAGGCATCAGATACTCAAACATCGAGCCCGTCCATGAGATCAGTGCTCGACCGCCGTCGACCTCGGCCAGCTGACGACCCATCCGAAACCAGTGTTCCTGCCGCACGTCTCCCTTTGCGATTGCCACAAAACTGGCGAGGCGTGCTTCTGAGGCCAGGAGGTCGTAGAACGAATTGTCAGGTCGAAGATCGGTCACGTTATACCCGACGGTAAAAACCTTCCGCTCGGGATCCAGCAGGAAGTGAAAGTCGATCTCCTCGAAAGTTTGCACGCACTTCTGTGCCAGACGACTCAAACGCGACAGCACTTCTTTGGCGGTCCCGGCTGCGCTCTCGATTACCGTCGTCACACTCGCAATTGCCTTAGCTAAATCGGGGGAACTAGCGTTTGCTTCCGACGACTCATCAATCATCGCCTGTAGCGCAGCCAGTTGAACCAAGGCGGTGTCAGCAATTTCCGGGATTTCCACGATTGCGGGAACGCGGCCAAGCAGAGCTGAAATTTCCTGCCAATGCGCTTGCGCCTGGTTTCCAACAGCCTCGATTGCGGAGTCGATTTCAGACGTTAACAGCGGACCCCAAGGCACAAGCGTGGTGACGTCGCGACGATAAGAGCGAACCTGCTGTCCCAGCGCTCCTACCCACCAGCGCAGGTCTCTGAAACTTTCCGCGCCGTGTTCGTGCGAAAGTGCGTCGACAATGTCCGCAATCTCCGCGGCACGCTTTTCAAGCGAGGCGAAGAGCTGAAACCACTGCGACAAGGGTCTATCAGAGTCTGAAGCGACCAGCGTTTTGCATGCTTCGATTTCGCCGCGAACGTGCCTGACGGTGACGACTTCAGTGCGCTGCCGGATCGTTCCGAGCCGGCCCATTTCCTCGCTGATGGCATTGATCGTATCGGTCAGCCCGTGGATCACGCGCTCGTCGAGCAGTTTGATATCGGGCATTTCAACGCAGGCTTGTTTGAGGGCCACAAGATGACCGGCAAGATTGCCACTGTCGACCGTCGAGATGTATTGAGGAATAAGCGGCTCGAGCGTTTTCGTGTCATACCAGTTGAAGTAATGCCCTCGTAGCTTTGCCATTCGGGCAAGAGTTGCAAATGTCAACTCCTCTCGCTCAAGGAATTCCAATGTACTGATGTAACCGTAGTCGTGCGCCGATAGAGTAGAAAGCAAGAGCAGGCCGATGTTAGTGGGCGACGTGCGATGGGCAATTACCGGCTTGGGGTCTTCCTGAAAGTTATCGGGAGGCAGCCAGTTGTCTTCAGCCCCGACGAAGGTTTCAAAGAAGCGCCAGGTCCGGCGAGCCACCAGGCGCGCGAACCGAAGGTCCTCGCCCGTCATTGCCCTGAGTTGCGGCGCTGTAGGACGGCTGACCCAATAAGCGACAAAGGGCGCCATGGCCCAGGCCACAAGGAAAGGTGCAGCAAAACTCAGCGAGGCTGGCCGAAGCCACAGTATTAGCACCGTTGCCAGTAAGACGAGCAACACTGCCGGCAACATGAATAGCAAGAAAGATCCAAGATCGTGGCGAGCCGCGCCTTCCGCCTGTGCGGCGGTTACCCACTCCAACAACTTCCTGCGCGAGATCAGTTTGCGATATATGGTGCGGACGATTGCCTCGACCATCAGATAGGCCTGGTGCACCAGAAAAACAACCGACAACCCAACTTGAGCCGTATTCGTTCTAATGTCTCCCCATACACTCCAGAAATGGCTCGTCCAGGGAATCCCACGCGGGTGAATTAGCAGGCTTGTTGTGACGTGTAGATAGACAGGAAACGCAATGGCAATAATGGCGAAAAGGCTCCATGACCAAACCTTGCCGGGGAACACGGTCCAGGCTGCCAGCAACCATATGAAGAGCGACGGGGCAACCAAACTGCGGCGTAGATTGTCGAGAATTTTCCAGCGCGAGATCAATGGCAAGGTATTTCGCACCTTGCGTCCGTTTGCATCCGGGACGTAGGGAAAGAGCCAACGAACAATTTGCCAATCTCCGCGCGTCCACCGATGCTGCCTTTTGGCATAGGCATCGTAATGCGAGGGATAGTCGTCGAGAAGTTCGATGTCTGTGACTAAAGCTGCCCGCGAGAAAAGAGATTCAAAAAGGTCATGGCTGAGAAGTGAATTTTCCGGCACCCGTCCGGCCAAGGCCGTTTCAAACGCGTCTACGTCGTAGAGACCCTTACCGGTATAGTTTCCCTCGCCGAATAGATCCTGATAAACGTCAGAAACGGCTGTTGTATAGGGGTCGATGCCCGTGTTGCCCGAAAAAATGCGGGCGAATCTCGAGCGAGACGCACTTTCGAGTGAAATGCTGACGCGAGGTTGCAGTATGCCGTAGCCGGCGGTAACGCGATTGGTTGATCGGCTGAATCGGGGACGGTTGAGTGGATGGAGGGCAGTGCCGACGAGTTTGCGTGCAACTTCGCGAGGGAGTTGCGTGTCGGAATCGAGCGTGATTACAAACCGCACCTGCGACAGAAGCACTGCATCGGCGGTTTGAACCATGAAACTTGTATCGCGAGCACCGCGAAGAAGCCGGTTGAATTCGTGGAGCTTTCCTCGCTTTCGCTCCCAACCCATCCACTTGCCTTCGCGTGGGTTCCACAGGCGGCGCCGCTGAAAAAAATGAAAGCGCTTGAGCGTCGCCTGTTTGTAACGCTTGTTCAGGTCGTCGATGCCGCTCAGGGCCAGGTCAAGGAGAAGAGCATCCTCAGCCAGTTCTTCTGCTTCGGCGTCGAGGAAATCTCCCAGCAGCGCAAAATAGATCTGGTCATCCTGATTCGCGAGAAAGTGAATCTCCAGCTTCTCCAGTAACTCCTGCACGCTCTTCTCGCTAGCAAGTATGGTCGGGACTACGACCATAGTCCGTGCGTTTTCACCAATACCCGAGGATGTGTCCATTCTGGGAAGGAGCCGTGGTTCGAGAAAATGCGTTACATCCCAGTTCAAGATGCTGAGCGCGAGATCGCTTGCAGGTATCAGGGAAAGCAACCAGGTTATTGCCAGCAGTCGCCAGTTTGCACCAGCTTGATACATGGCGAAGATCAAGACGCTAATGATGAGCACGGTCAGAAGCGTCAGCGTGCCCAGGTAGGCAAAGGAAGGATGGCGCAAACACCAGCGACGCAATCTCTCGCCTGTGCGCGGTCGATAGGAGAAAGCAGCTTCCAGCTCCGGTAAGCCCGCGTCAATGAGGTGGTAACCGACGTGGGCCTGAGGACCGGGCGTTCGATCCTTCGCGGAGGCGCTGGAAGCCATCTTCACGGCGGCCTCAGCAATTTCCAGCTCAGTGAAGAGGGTTCGTTTGCTTATTCGTTCGACAACGTGACGGTATCGATCCCGCGAAACAAACTCCATGTTCAGATATGCGCCTGCGGGATCCTTGCCCAGAAGCGGATCAACGAGGCTGACGCTTTCAAAGAAGTCGCGCCAGTCGAGCGTCGATAACAGACGCATACTGGTGATGATGTTGCCGACAGTGACCTGAGTGGCCGCCTGTCGCTGATGCTCGCTGTGGATGATCTGTTCGATACTGGTCTTTTGCCGCGCCAGCTGCTTTTCAAGCCACTCGATCACTGGCATCACCGCCGGATCCTGCTCGCGCAATCGTTGGCTCAACTGGACGACGAAGGCTCGAGGTATTTTTTCGCGCTTTCCGAGGCGTTCTGTTATCAGAGGCACTAGCGCGCCAGGTTGTCTGGCGGCCAGTTCCAGCACCTTGTCCGCTAGTTTGTCGGCTTGTTCTCTTTCCTCGCGAGCGCGGACGATTTGCACGCCCAGCCGGCGTAGATTTTCCACCAAAGCTAGACGGAGAGTGATCGCGACAGCCCATAGCTCACCGATGGATAGTGGTGACACCGTCTGGTAAGCCGCGATAAACCTGCGCAGCGTGTTAGTCTCGAGGCGGCTGTCAGTGTGAGCGATAATTGCGATAGCTACTGCGTAGATTCTTGGGTAGTCCTTCAGCTCACCGTCAGCTAGTTTTGGCAGTTCGTAGTAGTAACTCTTGGGGAGGTCCTCTCGAATCTCGCGGAGCTGTTCTTCGACAATGTGAAAGTTGTCGACCAGCCATTCCCCTGCCGGCGATATGGAACGACCGCTGCGAATCGCTTCTACCAGTGCGCGGTAGACCGCAAAGAGTTTGCGGCCGTTGTCTTCGAGCCGCGGCAAGAGCCGCCTGCCCTTTGTCCGGACAATCCTATGGTCGGCAGCAAGCGCCTGCGCGAACTGCTCGAGTCGCTCGACACTGAACATCTCCTCACGGATCGGCTGTTCGTCCGCGTAGGCGAACACTTTTTCTGTCAGCGATGAGAAGAACTGAGACATAGCCGTGAAAGAGTGCGTCCCTCCCCACCCGCGCCAAGGTGAAGTAGATGGCGACTTCAGTTTAAAAATGTGCCTTCAGAATATCACGAATCAGATCGGCGCTTGAGGACTTAACGCGAGGTTTTCCCCACCCTGCACCGGTGAATTGGCAAGTTCGTCTCGAAGCGGCGACGTTTGTGTCAAATTGATGAGAACCTTCCTCAATTTGACTGATTCCGGTCAGGGACAAGCCCAAAGCAAAGCAGAATAGGTGGATACTTCACTAAGCCTTGGGTGAGGAAACTCGATGCGTTCGGAATGGCGCTTGCTCCTAAGATGGCGGGGTATTGGCTGTGATCCGCCCTTACCCTGATAGAGGGACCTAAGTTTGGAGTCTCAAGTTAGGCGACAAATGAATCAACAGGCTCTCAGGAAGTGGTACATGGCATCGATTGCGACCGCGGGGACGCTGGTCACGGCTTGGTGTGCTTACAGACTGTCTCTGGCGCAAGTAGATTTAAGATTTGGCTTTCTCGTACTGGTAACGATCGTTATAGGCTCCCGAATCACAGTTCAAATCCCACAAGCCAAGGGGCATGTCTCCGTTTCCGACACTTTCATTTTCCTGACGATGTTAATGTTCGGGGCCGAAGCGGCGGTTGTACTGGCAGCCATCGAAGGATTCACCTCAACCATTCCTTTCAGTAAGCGACCGACTGTCGGGCTCTTCAACGCCGGCGTGATGGCCTGCTCCACAGGTGTTACAGGCGCGATTGTGCATCTTGGTTTCGGGCCCTTGACGCAATTGCCGTATGGCCATTCACGAAATCTGGTTGTGGCTTTAAGTGTGATGGCTCTGCTGCAATATGGTCTGAACTCGGGACTGGTTGCAGTGAGTGCGGCTTTAAAGCTCGCTCAGCCGGTCTGGGCCACCTGGCGCACGAACTTCCTTTGGACTTCCATAACCTATTTTGCCGGAGCGTCTACCGCAGGAATGGTCGCGCGAGTTATTAATCAAGTTGGCTTTTACGCTGTTGTCGCGACGGTCCCGATCATCGCAATCATCTACCTCACCTACCGCACCTACCTGAGAAACATTGAGACATCCGCAGCGCAAGCCGACCAGGCAAAACTCCACGTTGAGGAGCTGAATCGCTTTATCGCCGAACAGGAACGAATCAGCAAGGCGTTGCAGGAGAGTGAAGAACACTTTCGCACCGCATTCGATTATGCGGCGATCGGAATGGCGTTGGTATCACCCGAAGGTCGCTGGTTGCGTGTGAACCGATCTCTGTGTGGGATCCTTGGTTTCCGCGAAGAGGAATTTCTAAAGTGTGACTTTCAGGAATTGACTCACCGCGACGACCTCGGCCAGGATCTCGCACACATATACCGGATGCTCGCCGGTGAAATCCTCACTTGCCAGCTTGAGAAGAGGTATCTACATAAACATGGTCACGAAGTGTGGGCCTTGACTAGTGCGTCGTTGGTGCGCGACGCGCAGGGCGAGCCGATTCACTTCATTTTCCAGATAGAGGACATCACTGAAAGGAAACGTGCCGAGGCGGCGATTCAGGCGTTGTCGCTCGTGGACGAGTTGACCGGGCTCTATAACCGCCGCGGCTTCCTTGCATTTTCCGAACAGCACCTCACGTCGATCCAGCGAACAAACAAGAATCTCATGGTCGTTTACGCCGACCTGGATGGCCTGAAGCAGATCAACGACTCATACGGTCACAAGGAAGGCGATCGGGCACTGACCAAGACGGCGGAGTTGCTTACGGAAACATTCCGATCTTCTGACGTGCTGGGGCGTTTGGGTGGTGATGAGTTTACCGTGTTCGCGGCAGTGGAACCTGACGGTGGAGTGGAGAGCGTTCTCGCGCGTTTGAACGAACAGTTTGAGAATTATAATGCGCTAAAAACATCGCCTTACAGACTCTCAATTAGCATTGGCCTTGCAATCATGAATCCTGATGAGACAGAGTCGGTGGAAGACCTAATGGCCAGGGCCGACCAGGCGATGTATGAGAACAAGCGCAAACGAAAAGTGACCTTCGCGCCTGCTGAGATCGGTCACCTCAGTGAAGCCGTTGCGTGATCAGGGAACTCGGCAGCTCTCCAGTCAATTCTGTAGTATCCTCTGCGCTCATAATGCGCGCTGCCCCCGAAGCGAGGCCGAGACAAGACATCGAAGTTGCCCCACCTGAGCGTTGGCGAGCCCTCGCTCTCCTGTCTATTGCGGAACTCCTGGGAATGTCGCTTTGGTTCAGCGGCTCGGCAGTTGTGCCGGCCTTACGCCTGGAATGGAACCTCAGCGATGCAACCGCAAACTGGTTGACAATCGCCGTCCAGCTCGGCTTTGTCTGCGGCACACTTCTAAGCGCCTTCTTCAATCTCCCCGACATTATCCGCGCGAGATACCTTGTTGCCGCCTCCGCGATCGGCGGAGCGGCCGTTAACGCGACCTTCGGTTATTACGCGGGCGGGTCCGGGCCGGGCATCGCTTTGCGGTTCCTTACCGGAATGTTCCTCGCCGGAGTCTATCCTCCAGGCATGAAAATCATGGCGACCTGGTTTCGGCGCTCGCGAGGTATGGCTCTGGGCGTACTTGTGGGCGCACTTACCCTCGGCAAAGCATCGCCATATCTAATCAATGGTCTAGGCAGCCCAAACTGGCGTCACAATATCCTGTTTGTTTCACTGCTCGCCGTCTTAGGCGCTCTCATCGTTCTGTTGTTCGTCGACGATGGGCCGTTTGCGATGCCCCCGGCCCATTTCGATTGGAAACAGGTCGTGCAGGTGTTCAAAAACCGTGGCGTCCGTTTAGCAAGCTTCGGATATTTTGGCCACATGTGGGAACTCTACGCGATGTGGGCTTGGTTGCCGGTAATGATCCGCGCGAGCCTCGCGGCCCGAGGAACTGTCTCGACCTTTGCGGAAGTCACTTCATTCCTGGTCATAGGTTGCGGCGCGATCGGCTGCGTTATTGCGGGTCTGATTGCAGATCGCATCGGCCGCACTGTTGTTACTTCCTGGGCCATGGCAATTAGTGGGAGCTGCTGCCTGCTCATTGGTCTTGTTTTTGGTGCCAGCCCAATGTTGCTTTTACTCGTAGCGGCAATTTGGGGGGCGACCGTGGTAGCGGATTCCGCGCAGTTTTCCGCCTGTGTTACTGAACTTGGAAATCCGCTCTACGTCGGCACGGCACTAACGATTCAAACCTGCATTGGATTTCTCCTGACTACGATTTCAATCGAACTCATTCCACACTTCGTCAAGCTCTGTGGTTGGCGTTATGCGTTCATGTCGCTGGCGCCCGGTCCCCTCTTCGGCGTAATTGCCATGCTACGTCTGCGTGCGCTGCCGGAGGCGGTGAAGATCGCGCATGGGCGAAGATGAACCCCCTCTCACCTTGCAAAACTACATCGCTTTAGCTAGGCTGTGCTCATGTTACTCATCAGATTCCCACATTAAGATCTGAGTAGACACTCAGTCGTCGCATCCGGCAGTTTACCTACTGCGAAATGGCCAGGGTGCGCCGGGTGGTCGCCGTTAGGTGGCTGCCGCCTGTTGGTCCGCTCAGTTCCTTCCTCTCGTTTCCGATCCAATCAGATCGTTTTCGCTAGTGGCATTGTTTCGTCTAGCCACATTTCTTGGGGTGATTTATGACGCACTTGGCTATAGAGGTTCGCAACCTCAAAAAAAGTTTTCGCAAGCGCAACGGCTTCTTCAAGGCCGCAAAGTTTTGGGCGCTCGCTGATGTTTCCTTCACGGTGACGGAAGGGGAGACGTACGGTCTGCTGGGTCCTAACGGCTCGGGAAAGTCGAGTCTGATTCGCATTCTATCGACGCTCCTGATCGCCGATGGGGGAGAGGTACGCCTGATGGGTCACGCGCTGCCGGACGAACAGGATCAGGTGCGGCGCATCATTGGCCGCGTGAGTGTAGATGCTGCGTTCTACAAAAAGCTTTCAGCACGCGAGAACCTTCTTTATACCGCGCTGCTTTACGGGCAAAAGCCGTCTGATGCTGAACGTCGCGCGATCGCCATTCTCGAGCGACTGGGTTTAGAAGGCACCAAGTTCTCCACTCCGCTCGAAGAGATGAGCCGCGGCATGCAGCAGAAAATTAGTATTGCCCGAGCGCTAGTCGTAAATCCGCCGTTGCTGCTGCTTGATGAGCCGACAACCGGATTGGATCCGAAGAGCCGCCGGGACGTGCAGTCGTTCCTGGAGGAGCTGAGACGACAGGAGGGAACAACAATACTTCTGACGACTCATGATATGGCCGAAGCCGAGCGTCTTTGTGCGCGCATCGGGTTTCTGGCACACGGAAAGCTGGTCGCTGAAGGAACAGCCGACGCCTTGAAGAAACGAGCCGGCGTCGAGTCGCTGGACGATGCCTTCATCAAGCTAACTGGCGAAGACCTGCAGAACGAAGCGGAAGGGGCCGCTGAAGTGGCCGAAGTAGGGGACGTCTAATGGAACAAGTAATCCGACAGGCAGGGGCCTTTGTGTTCCGCGGCTATCATTTGACGCGGCGCTACATCTCCTGGGTTATTGTCTTCAACTTTTACGCGCTCGTAACGTCGGCGACAGTGGCGCTCATCGGCGTGGCGGCCAAGGACTACCAACTGACACTTACGCTTGTCGTGGGCGCTCTGTTGTGGAACTTCATGGCTTCGCTCTACAACGAGATCGCCATGTCGATAGCCTACGAGCGGTGGGAGGGAACGCTGGAATACACTTTCATGGCGCCAGTTTCTCGGTTGATTCACCTGATCGGCATCAGCCTTTTCTCGTTAATGAATAGCATCGTGCAGACTGCGATCGTGCTGGTAGGGTTGTTGCTGTTTACAGACCTGAGCCTCCGCGGCGCCAACGTCCCGGGGCTGCTGGTCGTACTTGGCGTCAGCACAATTGCGTTCGTGGGTCTTGGCTTGATGGCAGCTGCGTTGCCGGTCATGAGCCCTGAAAGAGGCGCCGAGGCTACGCATATTTTTCAGGGTTCGCTTTTGCTGGTTTCCGGCGTCTATTATCCAGTTGAAGTCTTGCCAAAGTGGCTACAGCCGCTGTCTGCTTTGTCGCCTGCGACGTATACTCTGTCGGCGTGTCGCAAGCTGGTCGGCATTGGAAACAGCGCCTCAGTGCCCGGCAAGTTGATGGGTGCTTCATTATCGGCTGTGTCTACGGAGCTGCTCGTGCTGGCGCTGATGGGTGCGGTGCTGATGCCGCTTGGTCTCTGGGTCTTTGGAAGAATTGAGACCTGGGCCAAGCGGACGGGCAAATTGAAAAGGACGGGATGAAAATGAACCCTCCGCGGGCCGTAAAATAACTCGGGTATGCCTCGAACAAAAAGCACTACCAACGACAATCTTGAAGCTCTCAAAACCAGAGTGCGTAAGATCATCCGCCTGCTGAAACGCGCTTATCCGGATGCAAAGTGTACTCTTAATCATACAAACGCTTTTGAGTTGTTGATCGCGACCATACTCTCAGCGCAATGCACCGACGAGCGCGTCAATATCGTCACGGCGGATCTCTTTCGAAAGTATCGTCAGCCACAGGATTATCTCAAGGTTTCATCAAATGAACTGCAGCAAGACATCCGCACGACAGGTTTCTTTCGCAACAAGGCAAAGTCCATTCAGGGCACTAGCAAGATTCTCACTGAGCAATACTCCGGACGTGTCCCAAGTACGATTGAGGAACTGCTGGAGTTACCTGGCGTGGCACGCAAGACTGCCAATGTCGTGCTAGGTAACGCGTTTGGTGTGATATCCGGCATTGTTGTTGACACTCACGTGACTCGGCTTTCTCGTCGCCTTGGTCTTACCGAGCAGAAGCAGGCGGAGAAAATCGAAAAGGACTTAACGAAGATCGTGCCCCGAAAGGACTGGATAATCTTTTCGCATTTGCTTATCGCCCACGGCCGCAACATCTGCAAAGCCCGCAATCCTCTCTGCGCGGAGTGTGTGATAGAAAAGTATTGTCCCTCGTCTTATCTCAAAACAGGAGTGATAGCTGGAAGTTAACACAGTTGTGACCACTCAAGCTCTTCACTGGGACCGCGGGCGTCCCGCCCGCATAGGCAACTCCTCCATTCAACAACGACTGTCTCTAGATGCTAGAAGACCTTGAGATCGGATATTGAATGTTGAGTGGAGGAGTTGCCTATGCGGGCGGGACGCCCGCGGTCCCAGTGAAGAGCTTGAGTGGTCCACTGAAGGTATTGTCTGTAGGACCGCATTTGCTACATATTCATGCCCTGCTAGCGCATCGTGACGAAGGCCGCTACAATGGCCTCGCTCCGTTATCCTGTAATCGACTGGCCATCAAACCGCCTAGAATGCCGGTTCTTCTCTATTCCTGCGTCGTTTCGCACGCTATCCACCCAGCAGGCCCATTCCCAGTTCATGGCTTCCGCCGTCCAACCACAAAGGGGGTCTGCGCAGCTTGAGCTACAAGTTTCAATGGGATCTTCTGACCGACGAGCGCTTGCTTGACCTGCGCATCTGCGATCTCCCAATCAAAATTAAGGGTTCTTTTCTCGAGCCGCACATCAAGCGCCTTTACCGCGAGCTTAACGAACGCGGCATTCGCTTCAAGCCTCATGTCTGGTTATCGGAGGAGTGGTTCTCCCCCGATGGCGTTCCCGGCATTGCGATTCCGTTCTATCTGGCCCATCCCCGCCTGATGAAGCTCGAGCGGAGGCAAATGCTGGAAGTTGAAGGTGGCACGGATAACGAGTGCATGCGTATCCTTCGGCACGAAGCTGGTCACGCGCTCGACACTGCGTTCCGGCTGCATTTCAAGCGACAATGGCGCGACCTCTTTGGTTCGTTTGCCCGGCCCTATCCTGATTTCTACAAGCCTAAGCCGAAGAGTCGCAACTACGTCCTGCATCTGCGGGCATGGTACGCGCAGGCACATCCGGCGGAAGACTTTGCTGAAACATTCGCTGTTTGGTTGACGCCTCGCTCGCGCTGGCGGCGACGCTACAAAGGCTGGCCGGCACTGCGCAAATTGGAGTACATCGATGACGTAATGCTTGAGCTGGCGGGAACCAAGCCCCGGAATAGAACGAGAACCAAGGTTGAACCGCTTTCGGTGGTGAAGATAACGCTGCGGGAACACTACCGCCGCAAGCGTGAAAAATATGATTTTGATTGGCCCGCGGTTTACGAGCGCGATCTGAAACGAATCTTTTCCGACGATCCGCGAGACAGAGGGCGGCCCAGCGCCGCGAGTTTTCTACGTAGCGTGCGACGTGAAGTCCGGCAGATAGTTGCCGAAGGGACTGGCGTTCACCAATACACCATCGATCATGTGCTCGAAAACATGATCGATCGCTGCAAAGAGCTTAGGCTGCGAGTGGCAACACCCGCGCGCGAAGCCCGCAGACGGGTGATGATTGTATTGACTGTTCAGGTGATGAACGTACTCCATTCCGGTTATCATCGCATAGCCGTATGACCTTCGAACCAAAAAAGAAGCTGCGCATCATCGTGCTGGTTCACGAGGATCTAGTGCCGCCTGAGTCGCTCGATGGTCTGACCGAGAAAGAGATTGTTGAGATCAAAACGGAGTATGACGTGATCTCAACCTTGAAAAAAATGGGACACGAGGTTTACCCGATCGGTCTATACAACCAGTTGAATGTAATCGGAAATGCTCTAATGGAACACAAGCCGCACATTGCATTCAATTTGCTCGAGGAGTTTCACGGGTATCCGCTCTACGACCAGCATGTCGTTAGTTATCTGGAGTTGATGAAGCAGCCCTACACCGGTTGTAACCCGCGTGGTTTGACACTTGCGCATGACAAGGCGCTGACCAAGATGATCCTCGCCTATCATCGCCTTCAGGTGCCAAACTTCGCGGTGTTCCCGCTGAATCGAAAGGTGCGGCGGCCAAAGCGTTTGACCTTTCCACTGCTCGTGAAATCGATTAGTGAAGAAGGCTCGGTCGGAATATCGCAGGCCTCGGTCGTGCATGATGATGAGAAACTCACGCAACGCGTGGAGTTCATTCACCGGCAGAATAAAACCGCGGCCATCGCCGAGCAATTCATCAAGGGCCGCGAAATCTATGTGGGCCTAATTGGCAACCAAAACATACAAACGTATGCGCCCTGGGAGCTGGTTATGGAGAAGCTGCCTGAAGGTGCGGAGAATATCGCAACACTCAAAGTGAAATGGGACCCGGCGTATCAGCAAAAGGTTGGTGTCGGAACGAGGGCCGCCGATTTGACGCCCGAGCAGCACAAGATTCTCGGGCGACTGTCAAAACGAATTTATCGCTACCTATTCATCAGCGGTTATGCGCGCCTGGACTATCGGATGACCGAAGAGGGTCAGTTCTATCTGCTTGAAGCCAATCCCAATCCCCAAATCGCCTGTAATGAAGACTTTGCAGACTCTGCAGCGCATTCGGGGATTCCCTACGATCAATTGCTGCAAAAAATCATCACCGTAGGATTGAACTATCAGGGCGCCGGTCAAGTGGCCTGACCCCGAGGGAGCCGAAGTGAAGACAGAGGCGGGGACACGGGGACGCGGCGTCTCCGTGTCTCCGTGTCCCCACGTCCCGCGTCCCGTTGGGCTGCCGCCATCCATCGATTCTGGGATCGGAAGGGAATTAGTATTTTCTCCTTTTTGAAATCGTAATTCACTGGTTGAATCTTATAAGCGAGGCTTGCCCAATGACGCTCGCACTCACACTGCTTTTTGCGCTGACCCTCTATCGACACGTGGCACGCGAACGCGGTTGATTCTTATCTGACGTCTCACACACTCCGATGTCGCCCTGAGGCGACACGCTCATGAATCGCATCTTGGCGAGGGCTATTTAACGGCCCAAATCCCGTTCACATTGACCGCTTGTGTTTTGTGATGAAACATTCCCCGCGTAAAAGCGGTGCGAACGATTTCCCATCGTGACCTCTTTTGGTTCGCAATGAGGAGTCAGATTGTGAGTCGTCACAAAACAGTCACATTGCTTCTTGTTCGTAATATATTGAGCCGATAGAATTCACTCGGCTTTCAGTGGTGCCCCCTCACTAAAGAAACCTCCAAAGTTAGACGAGAATCGGTAAGGAGAAGAAGTTCCCCTTATGCTTTTACAAAAACTGTTCCCCTACGCGCTGGCCTTATGCCTCCTCACATTCTCAATGTCGGCGTTGGCCCAGAGCGTTGAAACCCGTGAACGACAAATCGCACAAACTCAAGTAGCACAGACTGCAGAGGCACATGTTCTGGAACCGTCTGACGAACCGGTGATTATTTCCCTTGCTTCGCCCGAAGACATCAAGGCCGCCTCTGTCGTGGCGCCGGGCGCTGCCGTGAATCTCAGATTCGAGCGGCTAATCAACTCGGCGATCGATCAGAGGCTGGGAGCGCGCTACTCCTGGGGCGGTACGGGACCTTCCGCCTTCGACTGTTCAGGATTTGTCTGGAGTACCTTCCAATCGGCGGGAATAAACTTTGAAAGAGGCAGCGCTCGAACTCTTTGGGCACGCTTTGCTCCGGCCGCTCCGGAAGACAAGTTCAAGTTTGGCACTTTAGTCTTCTTTAGCGGGCTGGCACACATTGGTATTGTGGCAGACGAACACGGGTTCTATCACGCCTCGCGTCATCATGGCGTGGTCTACTCGCCTTTTAATAACTACTGGTTATCTCGCATTGACGGTTTCCGTCGCGTCCCACTAACAGAGTTCGCGGAGAGTGCGGGCGACCGGTAAACTCTGACGCTCCTGATAGAAGAACGCCGACGCTGATTACAGCGCCGGCGTTTTTGATTCCGCGACTGGTACAAGTATTTACAACTTTGAAACGAAGCCGGCGCGATGCTCGTCATCACGCGCTACCCAAACCACCACAATCTTGTCCACGGCAACGTAGCAGGTGTTACCATCATCGTCCTTTAGATGAAGCACGTCATCTTCCAGCTTAAGAGCCTCTCCGCGAAGACTTGAGGACCCGCCGCAGAAAAGGTCCACCTTTTTGCCAATCAGTGATGCGAGAAGCTGTTTCAAAATCTACCTCCGTGCCAAGCGCAAGGACGCCGCCCTTTGCTGTCTCAGGCTTTTCCATCTCTAAATGTGATATTTATCAAAGGCAAAACATCGGGATCTTCCTGCTGCTCTCGCTCAAACTCCAGCAGGTCGTAGTAAGCGCATCGTTTAGCTTGTGGAAATTGGCGACACGTGTGCGGCCGTGCGTTATAAATCTTGCACTGGCGCGTTACGAGATTCAAAAAGGTGCAGGCCTTACCCAGCAGCGGGTCGGCCTTTCGACGGAGGACCAGCTCGTCATTAAACCGGCGCGTGTATCGTTCCTGCGCGATTTCATAACTAACCCCGAAATGGCGTGCCAGCCGGTTGATGTCGCGCTTAGTGACCTTAACGCGTTGATAAACCGAGCAGCAGTAAGCCGGACACTTTGTGCAGTCATAAGTGGATGGTGGAGAGCCGTTCGTCGTATTACTCATAATCCCTCTAGATAATCCGCTTTCCTCGCGATGACCTTCCCAGGGCTTTACGGAAGCTCATCGCCGCTTGGATTTCTTATATTCAGATGTTAGCAACGCCATAAACTCATCACGGTGATCGTAGAGTCGCCTTGGTTTACGAGGCTCGTGCTTCGCCAAAGCATAGGCTGTGATGATCGGAAGCGCTACCGTCGAGTCAATATAGCAAACAACTGCGTCCGGGAGTCTGTCAGGATCGACCTTGCCCCAGGAGACGGCTTCGCCGGGCGTGGCGCCGGACAGCCCACCGCTGTCGGGACGTGCATCGGTCACCTGTAGAAAGTAGTCGTGGCCACGTTCGTCGATGCCCAGCACTTCCTGGATCTGAGGTTCAGTCTGCAGCAGAAAGTTTTTTGGTGAGCCTCCGCCGAGAATAAAAACCGCCGACTGTCCACGCTTACGCTTGGCACGGCCGGACTTTCCAGCGTTTCCGGCATTGCGCTTGGCGGCCAGCACAATAGCGGCAGTCTCGTTTACGTCGAGCGATGGATCAAAGGCCAGCTTGTTGCCCTGCAGAGCTTTCGCCGCCACGTTCATGCCGATGGAAGAATCGCCAGGGGACGAAGTGTAAATTGGGACAGCATATTCGTAAGCGACGGCCAAAAGAGACTTGTCTTTGAGTCCCAGCTTTCGCTCGCGAGCATGAACATAACGTCCACAAAGGTAGTGAAACTCCGCCGTGGACATTGGTTTCTGAAACTCTTCGGCCTCGATGATTTTTCGGAAGAAGGCGTCTGTGTCAAGCAGAACTGAATAGTCGAAAAAGATGTCATAGATGCGCACCACTTCTTCTTCTCGGAGCACGATGTCGGAGATCTGAGAACTGCCCTGATGCATCGATAGCCCAATGCCGAAGTGGGTGTCGTGGTAAAGATTTGCGCCGGTGGAAATAATCCAGTCTATGAACCCAGCTTTGATTAGTGGAATAAGCGCCGAGATACCCAGGCCCGCCGGTGTCAGCGCTCCGGTGAGGGAAAGACCAACAGTGACGTCGGGCTCGAGCATCTTTTTCGTGAAAAGCTGGCAAGCTTCGCGTAAACGCGCCGCATTGTAGGCAAGAAACGCCTCGTCAACGAGATCAGCTAGAGTTGTGTTGGGAGTTATTGGTGCAGGATCAATTCTTTTGCCTTGCAGAAACTTACTTTTCTTTTTCGCCATTCAGTGTATTGGTGGCACAGACTTTAGTCTGTGATTTTAAGGTTTAGATTGTGGTTGTGAATCTCCAACACAGACTGAAGTCTGTGCTACCAAGCTCTCCAAACACTTGCGACACAGGCAGCCGGAATAGCGCGATCGCAGTTCAGCCCTGGTTGCATCGGTTAGCTTAATCTCCCCACACCAACAGCCTGCAAGCGTGGCGCCGCAAGTAAATTCGCCGCCACACGCCGAGCAAGTGGCGGGATCGCGCCAACGCGGTGAAATAACTGCCGCAAATCTCTTGAGCAGGGTGGTCATCCGCTGGTTTGAGCCTTGTCGCTCCCGTTCTCCTGGGGCGCGCGTCTAAGACGCAAACGACCGATACGCCGCTCATCGGCCTCGAGCACTTCAACCTCGAGGCCGCGAAAAGTCAGATGCTCGCCTGAGCGCGGCACCTTGCCTGATTCGTTGATCACCAGGCCCGCGATGGTCGTGAAGTCGTCGTCTTCTATCTCGACATCGAAAAGCCGCTCTATCTTGCCGATCTCAGTTGAACCGAGCACTTCGTAACAGCCTTCGCAGCTCTCGACGATCTCTTCCTCTTCGCCTCCGATGTCCTCATCCTCAATCTCGCCGACGATTTCTTCGAGAATGTCTTCCACAGTAACCAGCCCGGCAACGCCACCGTATTCGTCGATCACCATGGATAACTGAACGTGCGCCTTCTGCATCTCTTCAAGCAGCTCGGCGACCGGTTTTGTCTCGGGCACGAAATAGACTGGGCGTACGAGCGGGGCTACAGGCCCGTCTTCCTTTTGTTCGGCCCAGAGCTGCAGTAGATCGCGAACGTAAATCAGCCCTTCCACATTATCTATTTGATCGCGATAGACAGGCAGGCGTGAGTACTTGGATTCAATCATGATGTCCCTGGCCTCGCAGATCGTCGCTGACGCCGGCACGGCAACGATATCCGGCCTCGGAGTCATCACTTCGCTAACACGAGTGTCTCCAAACTCCAGAATTGAGTGGATCAGCTCGCCCTCTTCTTCTTCCAGAATGCCTTCGGCTGCGCCAACGTCGATCAGCGCCTGAATGTCGTCGCCGCTGTCTACTTCGGTATCTTCGTCGCCGTTCTCAGGTACCAGCTCTTTGCGCCGCGTTCGATCGAAGAGGTTATGAAACGGATCCGCGGCAAACGCCATCAACGGTAGGAACGGGCGGATTGCTGGAAAGAGAAACAGCAGTGTACCTTCGGGGTCGCGCGTCGAGATAAAGAGCGGGATCAATTGCCGAAAGATACCGGCAAGCAGAAGGCCTGCAAGCAGACCCACCAGGACGAAGCGCCGATCTGAGAACACCCTCAGCGAGATTGAGGTGATCAGAACGGCCACTACCACCAGCAGAATCTGAATCGTCGCGGAGATGGCAAAACTAAACCGCGGACGATTTTCCAGGACTTGTTTCAAGAAATCAGCTGAGCGCGTATCAGATTGCTCTTCCGCCTCTGTGATTAGGCGTCTTAGACCAACGTCGCTCAACTGGCCTAAGGCCATGTCGACGGTGCCCAGGAGTGAAAGCACGAAGAGAAACAGAACAGTGAGCGCTATGGCAGTTTCCATTTAAGTAAGGAATGGTAAATGGTAAATCGTAAATGGTAAATGGCAGTTGGGCAATAGCCCGTTGTCAGTGGACAGTTGTCAGTGGTCTTTGGCCTTTGGTCCCGGGACTTTGGCCTTGAGACTTTTGTTACAAGTACAGATTGTCAGGGGTGTAACTCCGTGGGCGCCCCTGGGTTCAGATTACAAAGTACAGAGTAAAAAGTTCAAAGTACAAAGACCAAGGCCCGTAAACCACGAATAACCGACTACTGGCCAACTTATATGCGTAACTTTCGCCGCAACTTCAACTCGAGCCGGTTCATCTCACCGCCGTCCGTTTCGTGGTCGTATCCGCAAAGATGCAGCAACCCGTGCAGGATAAGCTGCGAGATCTCATTCTCAAATCTGAGTCCATTCTCCCGGGCCTGACTTCCGGCGCGTTCAACGGAGATTGCGATGTCGCCCAGGTCCAATGCGCTACCATTTTCAAACTCATCCGGATTGGCAGGAAACGACAAGACATCAGTTGCCTTGTCGAGGCCTCGGAAGCGCTTGTTCAGTTCCTTTATCTGCCGGTCGGAGAGGAAGGCGATCGTGGCGTTCTGACCTTCTTTGCCGATTTCTTTGAGTGCCCTTTCGCTAAACGTTTGCCAGCGCCGGCAGTCCATCGGTAGCTTGCGTTGCCGGTTAACGACTTCAATCATCATCCGCTACCTACATGTTGGCCTTCTTCGTATGATCTTCGTAGGCCCTGATTATCATCTGGACCAGCTTGTGTCGCACCACGTCCTTCTCGTTGAAGTAAACGAATTCGATACCATCCAGATTCGCGAGCACGCGCTCAGCCTCAATCAGACCGCTGCGTTTGCCGGCAGGAAGGTCTACTTGGGTGACGTCACCTGTGATCACCGCTTTGGAACCAAAGCCAATGCGCGTCAAAAACATCTTCATTTGTTCACTGGTGGTGTTTTGGGCCTCGTCGAGAATGATGAACGCGTCAGATAGAGTCCGGCCACGCATGAACGCCAGCGGAGCGATCTCGATGACGCGCTTTTCCAGCAACCTCGTGACGCGTTCGTAATCAATTAGATCGAAAAGCGCGTCGTAAAGCGGACGCAGGTAAGGGTCCACCTTGTCCTGCAAATCGCCGGGGAGAAAGCCCAGCTTTTCGCCCGCCTCGACCGCTGGTCGCGCCAGCACGATGCGGTTGACTTGCTTCTGCATGAGTGCCTGCACCGCCAGGGCCACCGCCAGGTACGTTTTGCCCGTGCCGGCGACGCCGATCCCAAAGACCACGTCCTGGTCCTGAATGGCCTGGATGTACTTCCGCTGGTTGGCGGATTTGGGAGCTACCTGCTTCTTGCCGGCCGGATTGAAGCGCGACTTGGTAAAGTAATCGCGCAGGCTGAATGCGCGGTCCTCAGCAATCTGCGCGAATGCCTCGCGCAGTTCTTTGTCGGTGAACTGTCGTCCTTCCTTGAATAGCTCTGAGAAGTCTTCGAGGATTCGCTCTGCAGTCTCGACGTCCCCGGGATCCCCATCGATTGAGACGTCCTGCCCGCGGGCGTTAATGTGGATGTCTAAAAGCGATTCCAGGTACTTGATGTTCTGATCATGAACACCGAACAGCGTTTCCAGTCCCCTTGGCGGAAGCTCAATCTTCTTCAAGAACTCTCGCTTTCATCTTGTGTTGACGAGGTGTTGGGTGGAACCAGGTAAGCGTGAGCGTGCGAACAAACTGTTGGCATATGCTGTAGCCCTGCACGCTACTACAGGCCTCGCGCAGGTGTCAAATAGCACCTAGACCAGCGTCCCAACCGCCCTGTGGTAGCGTTCCGTTAGTGTGTTGCCACAATCACTTGAGTTTGACTGACTTAACGATTGCATCAAAGGTGGGTAAGTCAGCCTCGTCGAGGTAGGTGAAGAACAACTGGAGCCCATAATCGTTCTTCACGGTTACGTAAATCTTTTGCATGAAGACGCCGTACGGCGAAGTGCTCTTGATTGTAGCGACGCCAAATTCCGCTCCGCCAATGCTTTCGGTACGAATACCGCCCTGGAATTCGACTTTGAAATTTGTCCCTTTAGCCAGCCTCTCCAAAGCGTGAAGCACATCCTCACCGTTTCTGATGGCGGGTGACGGAATGCGCTCGGCGATGAGCATGAAGCTGGCGTTACCAGGCTGGCCTGCTGGGAGCTTCGTCAGGCTGAGAAGACTTGTACTTCGGTCGATGGACTCGTTGACCTGCGCCTGCTTCCTTTGGTTCTCGGCGACGAGCATTTTCTTCGCCTCTTCCCCAATCTGGTCGCTCCTCTCGGAGCCGACAACCTGCCAGTCTCGCGGCACCGAAAGCGATAGACCGAAGAAGCTGTTAACGCAGTCCACTCCGTTGAGTTGGCCCAGATCGAGTCGTTGAGTCTGGACGGTGGCCGGCAATGTCGTTTTCTCGGATTGACTCGACTGACCCAGCGCTAGCTGCGCGGTGACCGAAATAAGGGTAAGCAGTGTGACGCGCAAGAATGTGTTCAATATTTTCAATGTTTTTAACTAGCCCCCTGATTTCGAAGGTGATCCGCTTGGCCATCGCCCGTAACATCACGTCCTGTAGCTTCATTGCCCGCTCCACTGCGGCTTGGGTCATCTGCTTCATGACACCATCCTGTCATGCCGCGCTCACCCTGCCGCTCAGAGCGGACACTTCATGTGCTAATTACACCGGACGTATCATGTGCTAACGACATGCTCCGCATTGCTCCCTTGCCTCTCTGGCACGCAAGGTGTATAAGCTTCGCCGATCCTCGCACGTTTTCAAACCTCAACGCCAGGAGTCTCACGCCATCAAAGGAATACCCTGAGGTCAGAGTTTAGACCTTGCGAAGAGTAGCTGATGAAGCCGTGCTCTCCCGCAACACCTATGGATGATAAAGAGCCTAACGCCGCCGTGGTAACCCCACCGAAAAAACGAAAACTGAGCCTACCCGACTATGCTCAGCAGTATATTATCTGCGTGGTTTTTCGCTTGGCTTGGCCAGGACTGCCTCTAACTTTTGAATATTTGATTGCTGGGGCCATTTCGGCAAAGTCTATTGCCCTGACAGGCTTCATGTACACAGTCGCTTTAGGCGTGGCTTCCCGTAACCTCGCTCTGCTTCTTCTATCGCTTGCTGGGGGGTTGATATGTGGAGTATTCTTTGGATTAGCCTCTGGGCAAGGGCTTGGACGGGCAGCCTATCGGCTCACAATTGGCATCATGGCTTTAACATTCTTCGTCCATGCGATTGACCGGTTCAACAGACATTGGATTGATGGAGAGTCTTTCATAGAGTTCGGGCCGAAGGGAAATTAAGATGAACAACTTCACCGACATTGTGTACCAAGCGACGGTGTGGCTGGGCGCGGTTTTGAGTGTTGGCTTAGTTGTACGGATCATTTACTCATTCTTTCGCACGAAGGCCAAACTTCAGGCTGAAATGAGACTAGAGAAAGAAATAAGCCTTTTGGCCGAGCAAGATACTCAGGTGCGAAATATTCTGGCTGAGTTGGAGTCTGAGATTGCGTCTAAGGGCGTAAAGCCTGAAACCTATAACAAAGCTCGTGATATTGTGTTTAGAGCTGCTCGGAGATTGAAGGCTGATGAGCGTGCCGCGGTCTTTGAGGGCGCACAACCATCTGTACCTCACGTGTCAAAAATCGTTAAAAAAAGCATGGGCGTCGGTATTTAAGCCAGTCAATTGATACCTGATTCAGTTTTCCCGGTCGTACTCTCATTAGCACCGGTCTTTGGCTCGGTGGAACTTCGGTCACACACGAAATCGGAATCGCCCAAGGTTTCGGTCGACTTGACACGGGCGATGGCGGCCCCTATACTCCGTCACTTGCGCAACGTGCCAATGAGTGCGTTTTGGGCACTTTTCAATTAGAAACGAGGTCCAGTAGGGACGCAATATTTGGGAGATTTTGATGCCTAATCACAAGTCAGCAGAGAAGCGCATGCGTCAGAACGAGCGACGCAAGCAGATCAATCGCAGCAACCGCACGCGCGTTCGGGGATCCATCAAGAAGCTGCGGGTGGCGCTTACTTCGGGGGATGCAAAGACGCTTAAGACGCTTCTACCTGAGACAATCTCGACCATCGACAAGGCCGTGCAAAAGGGCGTGTTGCACAAGAACACTGCGGCGCGTTACAAATCGAGACTGACGACAAGCGCAAATCAGGCATCGGCAAAATAAGAGTCTTAACACATTCAAAAATTACGCGAGGCGGACCGAAGATTTGGTCCGCCTCGTTTTTATTTGTAGGGGCGTCCCTCCGTGGGCGCCCCCGGTCGCCGTCGTGAGGCGTGCCCACGAGGGGACACGCCTGGAGTTGGGCGAAAGGATGAAAGATGGCTGATTACTATAGAGACAGCGGCGAAATTGAAGCAGTAGTGGAAGGCTTCGAGTCTTGTACGACTCCTAAGGACGACTTTAGCCATCGCAGCCATGTGACAGTAGCCGTCTATTACCTCCACGAGCTAGGCGAACTCGAAGCCACAGAAAGAATCCGAGCCGGTTTGCTTCGCTTCCTCGATCATCACGGCGTCGGCCGGGCGAAATTCCACGAGACCTTGACGGTATTTTGGATTAAGTCAGTGCTGGGTGTTTTGGAGGGCCTGGATCCGAACCTGTCTCTGCTGGAGATCACCAACACCGTTGTCGAGCGGCTGGGAAGCTCTCAGCTGGTTTTCGAATACTACAGCAGAGAACGACTGCAGTCGGATGAGGCGAGGAATTGTTATGTCGAGCCTGACTTGAATGTAACTGAGACACAATTTGAAACCGCCAAGACGCCAAGGACGCCAATTTAGCAGACTGGGGCAGGAAGTTCGTTTAGCTCTTCAAGCGCGGCAAGTCGCTTAGTGTTCTTGGCTCTTTTGGCGTCCTTGGCGTCTTGGCGGTTTCAAATGTCGTCTAACCGGTTAGCGACTTTCCTGCGACGCGAGCTCACACACCAGTATCTCAAGTTGTAGTTGAGCGCCTTTAAGGCCACCGCCACCTACAGATGTTTTGATGGCCAGGTCCGCCGAGGCAATCAATTTAATCCCTTCAGCGATCCTCGCTGGCTCGGTGCGTTGGAGGTTAGCGAGAAAAGCATCGCGCTTGAAAAAAGGCATCGGCACTGTGCGAAAGACCTCGTCGCGTGACCCGCGAGAAAGAGCTTCCCTGGCCAGTGCAAGCCGGTGATAGTTGCTGGCGATTGCCCCAAGCAACATTACAGGCTGGGCGCCATCCTCCAACAGCCGGTGCAGCGTCTCGAGTGCCCGTTTCCGGTCGCGAGCGACGAGATGATCGCCCAATTCGAAATTAGACAGCTCGCGCGAGCGGCCAATCAACTCATCAACCATCTCAACCGTGACACGCCCAGTTTTTGCCGCGGCGGACGCAAGCTTGTCCAGCTCTGAAAAGAGAGTCTGCACATCGGTGCCGACCAGTATGATGATCTCTGTCAATGCCTGTTCGTCACACACTAACTTCAGTTCTTTTAAACGAGACTTAACCCAGGCTCTGGCCTCGCCATCTTTTAGCGCAGGGAATTCAATAACCTGACACTGATCCAGCAGAGCCTTAGACAATTTCTTACGCTTGTCGAGATCCTCCGTATTAAAGATGACCACGCTTGATTCGGCCGGGTTATTTACATATCTAACGAGTGCCTCCTCGTCGGATTCGCGCAGCTTGCCAAAGTCAGTAATGCGAACCACACGCCGCCCGGACATCATTGGCAGTTGGTCCGCCGCGGCGATCGCTTCAATTGCCCCGCCCCCGGACAGGCTGAAACTCGATTCATTGAATTCGCGGAGAAGTGTGCCGCTCAAGGCAACATCGGTGATGGCCCGTGCGGCGCTATCGCGCAGGTAACCCTCGCTGCCAATCAGGAGGTAAAGTGGCGCGACCCGACCCTCCTTAAGCGAACGTTCCAGCGCTACGCGTGTGAGAGTACTCATTTCTTACGCTCAGTTTCTACAGCATTGATAAGAGTGGAGACTATACTCTCCGCAAAACTGCGCGCCATGCGTTGCACGGCCGGGTCCTCTTCGCTAAAGAAGTTGCGAGGGTCATTCGCGAACTCATACTCGCCGCGGAAGACGAAGCTCTGGTTATCGTAAAGCACGCGGTTTTCAGTCTGGTCGCGAACAGTTACGGCAGCTTCAATAGTCACTTCAAAGATTCTGGCGCGGCCCTTGTCGTCCAACAAGACGCCGGCGAAATAGAAGTTTTTGATGACGCCCTCGATAACAGCGTCAGCCCCTTCGCGATCACCTTGCACGCGCAGACCTCGACCACGTCGAATCAACTCGTCAACCACGGCGCCAGTGAAGCGCGACTCAACCTTGTAACGTAGAGCACTATTTTGGAAAGCCGGCACTGCGACCGTGCGAATGCGTGATGGGAGTTGGTTTTTCGTTACGGGCTTATAGCATTCGGCAAAGCCGGAAACGAATAGCACCATCAACCCGAATACAATCAAACGCAGGGTTTTTGTCATGAACGAGACACTCCTCTTTTCGTCAGGCAGTACGGGGCAATTGAAGCGCGATTCTCTCTCACACTTGAATCTTAGGCAAGCTGGTGAACCGTAAACCGCCAAGACGCCAGATGCCAGAGAGTGATAACGATATACCTACAACCCCGAAGGTGTTGTTGAACCGTTTACTCGGTTATTACGAGCTGTGTTTCATCGCATCGGCAACGCGCACGGTTTCGACAGCCGCTTTCACATCGTGAACGCGCACAATGTGCGCACCGTGGAGGACAGCGGCAGTAAGGGTGGCCATCGTGCCATGAACACGATCCTCCACGGAGGCAGGCTTCCCATCTTCATCTGCAAGTAATCGGCCGATGAAAGATTTTCGTGAGGTGCCTATGAGCACCGGAAGATCAGGAAAGGCTGTTGCTAGCCTGTCTAGTTTGGCAATCAGCTCAACGTTTTGCTCCCGGGTCTTCCCAAATCCTATTCCCGGGTCGATGACAATCGATTCGCGCTTTACGCCACGTCGTTCCGCCATGGCGATGCTGCTTCGCAGGCTCGTCGTCACCTCTTCAAGAATGTCTGCTACCGGAGGCAGCCGCTGCATGGTTGCAGGTGTGCCGCGCGAGTGCATCAAAACCAGACCAGCTCCGGATTTCGCTGCCTCGTCAGCAAGGTGAAAGTCGAAGCGCAGCGCTGAAATGTCGTTTACGATGACAGCTCCCGAGTCGAGTGCCGCACGCGCTACGGCGGCCTTTGTTGTATCGATCGAGATGGGTACGCTCGTACGCCTGGCTAATTCGCTGATTACGGGCACAACACGCTGAATCTCTTGCTCGGCAGAAACCAAAGACGCGCCCGGGCGCGTTGATTCGCCCCCGACGTCAATGATATCTGCGCCCTCGGCAATCATCTGTTCGGCTTGCGCCAGGGCGGCAGCTGGAGAGAGAAACTGGCCACCATCGCTAAAGCTGTCGGGTGTGACATTGAGCACACCCATCACGAGCGTGCGCTTGCTCCTAGGCAGCGTGCGGCCCGCGATGTGCCAATCGTGATGCATGGAGGCCATGATAGAGCGGAAGTGGGAAAACTTGAAAAGCAGTGGCTCCGGGGCAGCAGCTCGGGGAAGTTGCTCCGGGGCAGTAGCTCCGGGGCAGTAGCTCCGGGGCAGTAGCTCCGGGCAGTAGCTCCGGGCAGTAGCCCGACTGTTAAGGAGGGCTC
>JBOGOU010000176.1:0-2950 GCA_050748205.1 Pyrinomonadaceae bacterium
GATTCACCAAGGCGCGTAAGCACATCGAAATATAGATCTCCGGTCGGCGGATAGTATCGAATAGCCGGGTATTCGCCAAGCAGATCGTCCGAGGAGATTTCATCGATGTGCGGGTCGTCATCATAGGTCTGTTTCAGAGCACTCCGCAGTCGTTCTACATTATCCGCCGTCGCTCGTATGAAGATGTCGATATCTTCGGTGGCCCTCACGAGGCCGTGAAATCCCATCGCCGCAGCGCCAATGAGCACATATTCAAGGCCTGCACGTTCGAATGCTCGCAACACTCGAATGACTTCATCGGGATCCACTCCGCTAGAATAGCGTTTCCTGCGGAGTGCGTCACCTGACAGTGACCGGGACGCTGGTAACAGGCGGTGTCAATAGCGCTTTGAACGCTAAGCTCTTAGTAGCGCCGCCACATTCGGTCGCGATGTACAAAGCAACGCGAACGGGAAGGACTAAAACAATTTTTCAACGATTGCTTTAAGCCACTCAGCCTTCCAGCCAAAACCTATGAGCACCAAGCCTAATGCTGCAAAAATTCTCGGTCTTTTGGCAATTCCTAATGCCTGAAGTTTATATAGTGGTCTATCGATGGCGGGCCAAAACAAACGGTGTGAGAGCATTGTTAATGCAAGAACCACAAACAATAGACTAGAAAGAATGAACGAGAAGTTTAATACAACGCCAAACAATGCAAATACGAAAAGCGATAAAGAAAAGCCGATCGCGATGTCACCGAATACGTCAGGCATTTTCCACGCGGCGTAGACTACAGCAGCAAAGAAAAGAATTGGGGCTAAGTTAATCAGTAATAATCCAATGATTTTCATCGGTACCGCAGATTGTGAAATCGTGCGGACTGTGGAACGCATTAGTCCGATGAATATCCAAAAAAGAATTTGAGCGCCAACAAAGGCAAAGGCAAATACAAGAATAACTGTCGAACCATCTCTCAAGTCAGGCCGTGTGAACCACCAATAAGCTGCGTAAAAGAGGATGGACCAAGTGCCCCAACCACCTTTGATAATGAGCGCAATGCACCAGACATATATCGCCGCCATCCTTATGAACTTGCGTCCGATTTTTCTGAGAAGGATCGGCAAACTGCCGTAAAGAATCCCAAAGGCGATAAGACTAGTGATGTCGGAAACTCGAAATGGAGTAGTAGGACTTAACTTACTTAGCAGTATTGACAAAAGACCAAGGCAGACATCGGAGTAACAGATTGAAATTCCTAAAGACTCGACGCTGTAAATGCGAGTCCCGAAAACTCGGTCAAAGATATTGGTTACTAAAGAAGCCAAGGCTTTGATAAAAGCGATATGCTTGGATATGGCTTGCTTTTTGAAGTCGTCTACCTTAATCCACCATTCTTCTAATAAGTTTTGAATTTTGCCGCCTTCTGTTTCATAGGATAGAGAAGCGTAGAAGAGCAGCACGCCAATAACAACGCTCGTTAGCTTAAGGAATGTAAGGATCGGGAACATTCAAGACATTATAACGACAGAAAGAAGGAACCGCCTCGATAGTTTAAGCTGTTAAAAGCGGTTCCTAGTCTGGCGTGCGTCCCAAGATTCCAACAAGCCTTCGTCCCACCACCTAGAGGATGCTAGGGGGAGTGTTCGATCACGCTCTTCGGATTTAGACTCTCTTCTATTTGGCGGGCGGGTCGCCAACTTGTTGAGGCTGACCGGACCGACGCGCGGTCATATTGTCAGACTTTAGATGAAAAGTATCTTCTTCCAGGTCATCCTCGCCGGGGTCATCCGTTGTTATCAGTACTTCCAGATCTTCTTCGCTCATTTAGACCTCCTACCACTGCAATAGCCTTAGATACTCGCAAACGCCTCCAAAGACTTGCGCCTCCTGAATGGCGACAGGCGACTGGTCGGACCATCGCCCTACAGGCATTCAAGGATCTTTTCTCACTGCGAAGCTCCACGCACACCACACCATTCGTCCGTCAACGATCCGGGAACTGACTCGAGAAGCAGTTCATCAACGTAACACCAGCCCCACTCTTCGCCCGGTTCAAAAGATTTGATTAGCGGGTGGTTGGTCGAGTGAAAATGCGCAGCCGCGTGCTTGTTCTTTGAGTCGTCGCAACAACCCACATGGCCGCACGTGACGCAAAGCCGCAAATGGATCCATTGGTCACCAATTTTCAGACACTCTTCACAGCCGTTCGGAGTTCCGGGAGTAACATTGGCAATTTCAAACACATGCGAACAGCAGTTCATTTTCGAAATCCTCCTGATGTTAGTGAAGCCACCTCATCAGAGTGCCGCGGATTTGGTTTGTGTTACGGGAACACGCGCATCGATCCAGTCGTTAATGCCCGCCATCACGATTTCCTTATCAACATCATTCAGCAGATCGTGATAGTGCCCCTCATAGAGCTTCAGAGTCTTGTCCGTTGAGCCGGCGTTATCGTAAAAGGACTGACTACCACTCGGGTTTGTCGCCTTATCCTCAGTGCCGTGCAGAATGAGTACGGGAAGTTTGATGAGGGGAAATTCTCGATGCAGCCGAGTAGCGGCATCTATCATAACCTTCGCAGTCTGCGTAGGCTCAGACTCGCCCTTAATGAGCGAGTCATTGTTCATTGAATCGACAACCAGCCGATCTCGCGAGAAGTTTTCGTTCTTTAAGGTGTAGACATGGAGGTGCGGCGCGACGTAATCGAGTCCCTTAAGTAACGAAAGAACGAACCCGGGCACCGGTAGATCGTAGGCAAAGCTCTCGCAGATCAATCCGTCGATCTCTGATTGATGGTCGAGCACATAAACGCACGAAACGACACCGCCCGCGCTGTGACCGAGAATGAACACCGGCAAACCGGGATTTTCCGATTTCGCGGTTCTGACTAGCGTCGCCACGTCGTCGGTATAATCTTCCATCTTTTCAACGTAGTAACGCTCGCCTTCGGAACGCCCGCGCCCGCGCA
>JBOGOU010000177.1:0-8968 GCA_050748205.1 Pyrinomonadaceae bacterium
TTAGCGTAGGGTGGGTGTCGAACCGAGTCCAGCTTACTCCGCTCTCAGCTCCTCTGGGATCTTCCAGATCACCTGATAATCCACAGCTCAATCACCAGGAAAGCCTCAGGCGTAATACGTTCCCCAACCAGTCGATGACCAGTGTCTGGCGAACTTAGAAAGCCGATAGGAAGATAATCAGATTATGAAGACTAATATCACACCATTACATGACCGCGTTATCGTGAAGCGCATTGACGAAGGCGAGCAGATTCGCGGCGGCATCATCATCCCCGATACCGCGAAAGAGAAACCGCAGGAAGGCGAAGTAATCGCGGCAGGACAGGGAAAGTACAAGGAAGACGGAACGCGCCAGCCGCTGGATGTTAAAGCCGGCGACCGTATTTTGTTTGGCAAGTACACCAGTTCTGAAATCAAGGTCGATGGTGAAGAGCTGTTGATTATGCGAGAGGACGAGATTCTCGGAATCATCACACGCGCTGGTGCGGCTGCCGGCGGCAAAAAGAAAGCCTGAGGATTCAGGGGTTAACGAACAACTTTGAATTGGAGCAAAAACAAAAATTATGGCAAAGCAAATAGTTCATGGTGAAGAGTCTCGTGCCGCAATTCTGCGTGGCATCAATCAACTCGCCGACGCAGTTAAGATCACGCTCGGTCCGAAGGGACGCAACGTCGTTCTCGGTAAGGCGTATGGCAGCCCGACAATCACCAAAGACGGCGTGACCGTGGCGAAAGAGATTGACCTAAAAGACGCAATGGAAAACATGGGCGCGCAGATGGTGCGCGAGGTGGCTTCCAAGACCAGCGACGTCGCCGGCGATGGCACCACGACGGCAACCTTGCTGGCGCAGGCGATCTACCGCGAAGGCGTTAGGAACGTCGCAGCCGGCGCAAACCCGATGGCCTTGAAGCGTGGCATCGACAAAGCAGTTGAGCGCGCTACTGTGGCGATCAAAAAGCTGTCGAAGCCAGTCGCAGGTGACATGATTGCCCAGGTCGGCACGATTTCGGCCAACGGTGATGCAGCGATCGGCGAGTTGATTGCCGAAGCGATGGCGAAGGTCGGCAAAGATGGAGTGATTACGGTTGAAGACGCAAAGACTATGGAGACCGATCTGGAATTTGTCGAAGGGATGCAGTTTGATCGCGGCTACCTGTCGCCTTACTTCATCACCAACCCCGAAAAGATGGAAGCCGTCCTCGAGAATCCAGTCATTCTGCTCAGCGAGAAGAAAATTTCTTCGATGAGAGATTTGCTGCCCATTCTGGAGCAGGTCGCCAAATTGGGTAAGCCGATTCTGATTATCGCGGAAGATGTTGAAGGGGAAGCCCTGGCAACACTGGTGGTCAACAAATTGCGCGGCACGATCAGCGTGGCAGCAGTTAAGGCTCCGGGTTATGGCGATCGTCGCAAGGAATTGCTGCAGGACATTGCGGTTCTTACCGGCGGCAAAGTGATCAGTGAAGACCTCGGCATCAAGCTCGAGAACGTCACAGTTGAAGATTTGGGACGGGCCAAAAAGGTCACGATCGACAAAGACAACACGACCATCATCGATGGCGCCGGCGACAAAGACGCCCTGCGCGCCCGAGTAAAGACGCTCAAAGCGCAAATCGAAGACACCTCGTCAGATTATGACCGCGAGAAACTGCAGGAACGTCTCGCGAAACTAGTGGGCGGCGTGGCAGTGATTCGCGTTGGAGCGGCCACTGAGACTGAACTGAAGGAGAAGAAGGCGCGTGTTGAAGACGCGATGCACGCGACCCGGGCGGCTGTTGAAGAAGGCATCGTGGCGGGCGGAGGCGTGGCCTTGATTCGAGCGGCCAAGGCGCTGGACAAGTTCAAAGTTTTCGAAACGAATGAAAACGGCGCGAGCGAAGGCGATCCTGACGAGCAGATTGGCGTCAACATCATCAGGCGCGCGCTTGAAGAGCCGTTGCGTCAGATTGTACAGAACGCCGGCAAAGAAGGCGCAGTAATAGTAGAGAAAGTTAGGGCCAGCAAAGACGCCAACTTCGGCTACAACGTCGCCACTGAAACTTTTGAGGACCTTGTTGCCGCGGGGATTATTGATCCCGCGAAAGTCACGCGTTGCGCGTTGCAAAATGCCGCATCAATCGCAGGCTTAATGCTGACAACCGAGGCCCTCATTTCTGAGCTACAGGAAGATGATAAGCCACGGGCAATGCCCGGCGGCATGGATATGTAAATCCCAACCTCCTTAGCAAATTGGGAAGCTACCATGTTCCGCATGCGGCTTCTGTTAAGTCCCCAAAGAAGAAGTTTGGAGGGGAAATCCCATAGGGGAAAAAGGTAAGAAACGATGACTACGAAAATTTATGTTGGTAATCTCGCGTTTGAAACGTCGAGCAACGATCTGCAAACACTGTTCGAGAAAGCGGGCAAGGTCGAAAGCGCCTCCGTGATTGAAGATCGCGAAACTGGTCGCTCACGCGGCTTCGGGTTCGTGGAGATGTCAAGCAAGGAAGAAGGCGCTACTGCTATTCAACAGTTCAACGGTACCGATCTGGGCGGGCGCACGCTGAAGGTTAACGAAGCCAAGCCGCGCGAGAATCGTAACGATGGTGGCGGCGGCCGCAACGGCGGCTCGCGTTACTAAGCCCTAAGTCGCAAGTGACAGCGACGGATAAAAGCCTCCGGTGGAACTTTTCACCGGGGGCTTTCACTTTGTTTTTGCTCTCGTTTAGTCGACGCTGGAGTTGTTGTGAGCGATCGCTCAAGAATGCTATGCCAGGAAGCCCTTAAACCGACTCTCGTTGATAGAGTAGCCCGGAAACACCGACTGCACGTTCGCTGTGTTCAGGTGCTTCCTGGCCACTTCACCAAAGACATCACGGAAGTCAGTCGTCAGCGCGAGGTCGCGTCCTTCGTACAGCTGCTCGTTCTTTAGTCCGGGCCAACTGCCATAGATCTTGCCACCTCGAACATTGTTCCCAATGACAAACATCGCGTTGGCATGGCCGTGGTCCGATCCCCGGTTACCGTTCTCGCGTACTGTGCGCCCAAACTCGGACATAGTAAGGATCACCACGTCGTCCATTCGTTTGCCAAGGTCCATGGCCAGAGCGGCAATGCCGCCGGCGAAGTCCTGAAGCCGGTTTGCGAGGAGTCCTCGCGAGTTTCCCTGGTTCACATGTGTGTCCCAACCACCGATATCTGTAAACGCCACTTCCAAACCCACGCCGGCCTTAATGAGCTGAGCAATCTGGAAAAGTGAATTGCCAAAAGGTGAACGGGGATATTGCGCACCGTTTTCCGGGGTGTACTGGCTGGGGTTGACCTTCTTCAAATAGTTGACCGCGTCGAAAGTTTCCTTTCCGGTGCCGCCAAGCACGTCATTCACAGTCTGGTCGTAGATTGCTTCAAATCCACCTTGTACGCTCGCGGACGATCTTCCGGCGCGAATTGTAAAATCAGCGAGATTTGAGATTGCGAGGGTCGGCGCGCTGCCCTGCAGAATCCGGGGCATCGTTTGCGTCAGGGAAACTGCTCGAAACAAAGAGCGATCGGGATCAGACTTCGTCTGGAGATAACGATTTAACCAGCCATCAGGGGTTCCCTTCCGACCCGGTGTAGCCGATTCCATGTAGTCTTGCGCATCGAAGTGTGAGCGCGTGTTGTCAGGCGAACCCACGGCGTGAACAATGGCAAGTCGCTTCGAATCCCAAAGCGGCTTGAACGGAGCAAGCACTGGATGAAAAGCAAAGAAACCGTCCAGGTCCAGCGCTGCTTCCGCGTTGCCAGATTGGGGTTTCGGAATCGCAATCGATGGGCGGAGGTCGTAATACGAGCGCTCGCCGTGAGGCACAACCATATTCAAGCCATCGACAGCTCCTCTTTGAAAGATCGCAATAAGAGTCTTGCGGCGACCACCAGTAAGGCGATCGCGTGACTGAGCGAGCACAGCGCGTTCGAGAAACGACGGCGCAGAAAGAGAAACTCCGATGCTGGCGAGGGCGATTCCGCCCGACTTCAAAAAGAATCTTCTATTCATTTTCCTAACCTCTCGGTGTCGGGCGCCGGGTGCCGGGTGCCGGGTGCTGAGTCCTTACTGACACCTGACACCTGACACCCGATACCCTTCCTTACTGTCTCTGAAACTCCGGCGAACCCAGGATCAAACCAACAATGCGCGTTACCGGATCTGCGATATTGGCATTTGCCTGGGCCAATTCTCGCCGGCGCTGGCGCGGAACAATTCCGCCCGACATTCCGTCCGCCATTTTTGCGGGCTCGGCCGCGGCTACTTGTGGCGCCGCCGCGGTCTCCTGTTCGAGCTGCTTCAAAAGCGTCTCGCGCGTCCTGGGGGAAATGTCACCGGCTACAATCAAGCTTAGGAAACGGTCCATGATTTTGACTTTGTCTGCAGCCTGCTCGTTTCCAGCCTCGATGGTGAAGCGCCTCAGGTCGACGCGTGTACCCGGGATACGATTGCTTGTCAGGCTCAACCCAAAGTTCAATCGCTCGAGCAGCCCCCCGGTGTTGACCCAACTCTCAGCAGTATCTGAATACCCGTTTGGCGTTTGGTATCCATAGAGCGGCTCTCCCATTTTGGCGATCCACTGATGCAATCCAGGCGCGCCGTTGGTTTCACCTCCCAATGTGCGAATCGCGCTAATCGCCAGCTCAAACGGCCGCTTAACCTTGGCGCGATAAGCTTCCGGCGAATTGAACTCTGGCGAGGAGAAGATCGCCCTGAGCGTTTCACGAATGTCTCCATCACTCTTGCTGAAAGCTGCGGCCACGCGATCGACAAGCGCCGGCGATGGGTTATCTGTCACGAAATAACGGCTCAACTTCGTGGCAATGAATTTTGCTGTCGATGGATGGCGCGAGAGAATGTCGAGTACCTTCAGACCATCTCTGATTCCACCTCCCGCAGGGATTTTTTGGCCCAGGACTATCTTTTCGCCATCATCATGCATGCGAGCATTGAAGTAGAACTTGCCCGCATTCTCGCGCGCGGCTTCGCCCATCAGGGTCATCGCGGCGCCACCACCGCGCGGCGCAAAGATGGTCCAGCCGGTAAAGCAACGCGCCACTTCCTGCACGTCCTTTTGCGTGTAGCCACCATCGACGCCCAGAGTATGTAACTCCATTAGCTCGCGCGCATAGTTTTCGTTGATGCCTCGCTTGGGTTGCCTGGGCAGATTTGCCGGCGGTTGCGGCATGTTGGGGCCGCCAGGCTGCTGCCTTGGATCGGGATTGCGATTCATTACTTGATCCCTACGCCTTAACCCCAGTAGACCGGCAAGACCTGAATCGCGTTGTTGACGGCGCTGCGCTCCTCCGCGTTCAAACTGAGCGTTCGGGCTGACGCTCTGAAAGTTGTCAAGATAGAAGAGCATCGCGGGGCTCTGTGCAGTAGCCACCAGAAGATCGTGGAACTTGCCTAGAGTATTGGGACGAATCGTGTCGCGATCGTAGGAGATAAGCAACCAACGATCAGCGCCTTTGCCGGCAAACACGTTGAAGTGATTGGTCCAGAAGTCGACCAGAACCTCTTGCAACTGCCGCTCGCTGTAGACCGCGCGCAGAATTCTCGAAGCCTGCAACTCAGCGGTGATTCGTTGCGGCTGTTGCAATCCGTTCTGAAGGTAATAGTCGCGAATTGCTCTTCGATACTCTTCGTTGTTCTTTCCCTGTGCCTCAGGGTTGTCGTTCGGTTTGTCGTTTTTCGTCACCGCCTCAGGAGACATTGGTGCTCCAGTACCTGGTGCTGACGGATTCTGCGCATCTTTCCCTTTGCCCTCACGCACTGCAGCCAGATCAGCGGGAAGATCGCCGCGCCGCTGGAGCTGCCTGAGTAACTGACCCGGTTGCGGATATTTCTCATAAAGCTGCGCAGTGGTCATCGAGAGTGTGGCGAGATCTTTCACCTTCGCCTCAGCAACCGCGTCGGTAATTCTTGCGGGATTGAGCTGCTCTTCGATGTAGTTTCCCATGCCCTTCGCCTTGACACGCTCGACGTCGCCCGGACGCGCTCCAAAGCCAAGCCTGTTTAGCACGTGCCAGATGCGTTGTCCCTCTGTAAACTGGCGCGCCTGAGTTTTCTGATGTTGTTGGGCGCCGGCGCTAAACGCTAATGTCGTAGCGAGAATGGCCGCGATCGATAGCAGAGCGAAGCCCTGACGGGCGATCTTGGTGAACGCTGGTTTGGAGATTCTCATATCAGCACCTTTATACGATTTTGCTGGGAGACTGGGTTCTTAAACGATTCTGACGCGAACATTTCCCCCGGCACAAACTTAGACGCGCAGGGCTTCTGAACGGTTGAATAAACTGGCTAAACCCGTCTACTGGGGCGATTGGGCCGTAGCCGCTGGGCGATCCGCGGGAGCCGTTCTTCCGACCGGCCGCGGAAAGCTTGCGGGGCTCCGGTTACCTTCCCTGTCAACCGCACGCACGCCGAAAAAGTAGTTGTCTTTGGACATTCCCTTGACCGTGTAACTAGTCACCTTGCCCAGAAAGCGCGAGTTTGTCCAAACTGCTGAGGTCGTGTCGCGCCAAACAATTTCGTAACCTGCCAGATCGGGTTCCTTGTTTGCATCCCATTTCAAATCCGTGTCGTTTGACAGACGCGCCGTCAGGATAGCGACATTCTTCGGCCTCGCAGGGGCGAGCGCGAGCATCGCCAGGTTGGCTGCGTTGACACGCGCAACGTTTGCTACGTAAGCGAAATCAACAAACTCTGGCAGATCTCCATACTTTATTCCGTTCTCTGTGCGCACGTTCTGATGCTGGTGCCGGTAGTCCTCGTTTGGCTCAGTAAACCGCACTGCGGCAAATCCCCGCTCAAGAAAAGGAATATGATCGCCGCCGCGTCCATATCGATCACGACGGTAAATCAGTGTTACTTTCATGGAAGGAACATAGAGAGCGCTTGTCTCCTTGATAAAACGAGCAAGCTGTCGAGACGCTGAATCATTCTCGCCACCAACACTGCGACGAGTGGTAGCTTCCTGTGGAGTCTCGTTTGACGGAACGCCTTCCGAAAACACGCGCACTGTTCTGCGGTCGCGTATGCCATTACCTCCCAATGTGTTTCCGACGATGTCGTTCGTCAACATTGCTTCGATGTTGTTGTTCTTCTGCTTTGCCTGTTCTGCAAAGTAAGTCGAACCGAGTAAGCTTTGCTCTTCTCCCGCGACTGCCATAAACACAATCGTCGCGTCAAAATTGAAACCAGCCATGACACGGGCCATCTCCAACACCGCCGCCGTGCCCGAAGCATCATCGTTTGCGCCCGGCGCGTCACACTTTGCATCAGTCGCGCTGCCACACATCGAATCATAGTGTCCACTCACAACGTAGATTCGATCACTCGATTCCGGTTGCGTACCTTTCAAAGTCGCAACCACATTTGTAATCACAGTAGGAGTGGGAACGCGCGCTGCCTTCTGTTGTTCGTAAGACTGCTTCTCGACCGTCATGCGGTCGCCCGACTTTTCCGCCGCTTTCAAGAACTCGCCGTAGAGCCAGTCGCGCGCAGCACCGACGCCTCGGTTAGGATCGTCTTGTGACGAGAGCGTGTTCCGCGTGCCAAAGGAGACTAGTTTGCGAATTGTGCGCTCGATGTTTCTGGCATCGAGCGCTTGAACAATCCGAGCGATATTTGGGTTGCGCGAAGACCTCGCACTCACTCGGGAAACCGGCTGGGGATTCGCCTTCACATTTTCCTGGGCCGCGCAATGCGATCCCGGGAATAGACAACTGAAAACCATATAGCAGGTGACGATCGCGCTGAGTGCGCGGGAAAAGGAACTTACTTTTCTCATCGAGTTTCGACTCATTCAAACGGACACTTTTACCGCGGCTCGCGCTCTGACGGCTCGCGATATACGGGAGTGAAAGTGCGGGTCGTGTGTTCTGTCACACTTGGAACTGACTCAAAACGCGGTGGTAATTGCTGTGGCGGGATTCTTTCAACCGCTGGCCTCGAGGTCTGAGGTAGAGCAGTAGGTTGGCGGTGGAGCCCCAACATTTTCGACCAGAATCGGATCAGCATTGCTGAACATCCGAATAGAGTGGCCATGCTGAAGAGAAACATCCAGGTAATCGCCGCTGGGTGAACATGCATTTGGGCCAACTCTGTAGCTCCCGCAAAAATAATTCCGAGTCCGCCGGTGATGGTTAGACCGATCACTACTGTCGGAGCGGTTAACTTGACGGGAGCCGGCACTGGCGCCGGCAGATTTCCTGTTGACAACGACAGATTCGCGCCGCACCTATTGCAATACTTTAGTTCAACGGTAATCTC
The DNA here is from genome assembly GCA_050748205.1 of Pyrinomonadaceae bacterium. Classification (GTDB taxonomy): domain Bacteria; phylum Acidobacteriota; class Blastocatellia; order Pyrinomonadales; family Pyrinomonadaceae; genus PSRF01. The sequence continues at coordinate 8,283 of JBOGOU010000177.1, forward strand.
GTTGCCGCAAGTTGGACAGTACATAGGGCCTCCGAATCAGGACTGGCTTCGGCAGTAGTTTGGCCAATCGCTTGGAGTGGTGCACCTAAATGTACCATTAGCGGATCAGGATAGGAACACGGGCAGTGGGTTTGGTAGGTTTGATCTGGTTCTTTGGACTTTGAGCTTTGAACTTTGAGCTTTGAACTTAGTTCTTTGTACTTTGGTCTATCACTCAACTCGACCAGTACTGCGTCTCGGCTTTGCCGCCGGATGGTCGGAGTAGGGATGACCATTGCTGGCCACCCCCTCCACAGATCCGGACGTGCGCTACTAACGCATCGGCGTACGTCCTTAGACTTCTCGATGCGACCCAAGCGTGCCCGCTTGGGTAGTCGCAGGATCTCCCGGTTCTCGCGCAAGTTGTTTCGATGCCTGCTTGTGGTCTCCGACCACGCGGGATACCAACGTCCCTGGCCAGTGCGGTACGTTGGTTGTGGCCTTCCCCGTGCCTCAAGTGGGTCTGCATCCCGAACTAAGCCTTTTTCGCGGCTCAATACCCAGCCGACACTTTCCCCTGTCAACGCTTCGCCTCGTGAATCTCTCCACGCGACGCATGACTCGGGGCCGTTATGGTTGGCTAGACCTTTAACGTATGACTCTTTCATTCACTACAACCTGCCGGTTTATCCCGGCGCACTGCGGCG
>JBOGOU010000178.1:0-1302 GCA_050748205.1 Pyrinomonadaceae bacterium
TCCTTTTCATGGATGTCATTTTCGTTTCGATCTGAGTTCTAGCAGCGAACTTTGATGACTATGTCTTATTGTTTTGATTCATTTTTGCTTCGCGGCGCTACTTTTTGGCGCCGCCAGGCACACTACTCCCTACACCGTTACCAGCTTCCTGATTCTTACCAGGTTGTAAGCCGCCGTGGCGAAGATGAAGATCCAGTTCACCCGCGCGGTGCCACGGTGGCGCAGCTTGCGCAACAGCCCGACGGTCTTCAGCCAACCAAAGATCTCTTCGATCCGTTTGCGTTTCTGCTGGCTGGCTTGATAGCCGGGATGGCGCGTGGTGCGGCCATCGATGGCCGACTTGCGATTGGTGTTGTTCTGGGCCACATGCGGCGTCACCTGCAGGTCGCGCAACTCGGCCACAAAATCATGAGTGTCGTAGTTCTTGTCGCCGCCCAGCGTTACTCTGCCGCGGCCGCTGAGCTCCGCCGCGAAGGCCGCGCCCGCCTCGCGCTCAGCCGTGCCGGTAGCCGGCGTGACACAAGCGGAGACCGCCAGGCCATTGCGATTCTCCATCAGCAGATGGCCGGCGTAGCCCAGCTTGGCCTCTTTGCCTTTGCCCTTGCGACACAACATTGCTTCTGGATCAGTAGCAGATTGATGCGTCTTGTTAGAGCGCTTCTGGCCGTGAAAGTTCACCGTCGGATTGCCAGGATCATCCGCCGGCGGCTCGTCTTGCTCGTCCTTCGACTTAAAACTTTTCAGACTGGCCGCCGCTTCCAGCAAGGTGCCGTCAACCGTGAAGTGCTCGTCGCTGAGCAGTTCATGCCCGCGCGCCTGGTCCAACACGCCGGCGAAGAACTGTTCGGCAATCTCTCCGTTCAACAATCGCTCGCGGTTCTTCGTGAAGGTGGTCGGATCCCACACGCGGTCATCCATGTTCAGCCCCACGAACCAGCGAAACAGCATGTTGTAGTTCAGCTCTTCCATCAGCAGCCGCTCGCTGCGCACGCTGTAAAGCACTTGCAGCAACAACCCTCGCAACAACTTCTCCGGCGCGATCGACGGCCGCCCCTGCCGCGCGTACAGCTTCGTGAACTGCGGCGACAGTTGCACGAACACCGCATCCGCCAGCTTTCGTATCGCCCGCAGCGGATGATCCTGTGGCACTCGTTGTTCGGGAGAGAGGTAACTGAACATTCCTGCTTGCTGCAAATCGTCTCCGCGCATTTGTTTTCTTTCTCCTTGTCGCGTGGTTGTACTACTCGCTACTATTACGTTCGACCAGGCGCTAAGGTTACTTTTTCAGCAGCCTGCTAGGAC
>JBOGOU010000179.1:0-17633 GCA_050748205.1 Pyrinomonadaceae bacterium
GTTGGGTGCCGGGTCTCAGGTGTCAGCTACGAAGGTGATTTACCGACACCTGACACCCGGCACCCAACAACAGTTTCTATTGCCTGAACGGCATTCCTAAACCCTTGAGCAGGGCACGTGCTTGCTCGTCGTTGCGCGCTGTCGTCACAATCGAGATATTCATCCCGCGCAATTTGTCGACCTTGTTAAAGTCGATCTCCGGAAAAATCAGCTGCTCGCGCACGCCGATCGTGTAGTTGCCGCGGCCATCAAAAGCCTTGGGTGAAACACCGCGAAAGTCTCTAACACGCGGTAGGGCGATCGAGACCAATCGGTCCAGGAATTCGTACATCCTCTCGCCGCGAAGCGTAACCATTGTTCCAATGGGCATGCCCTGGCGTAGCTTGAACGAGGCGATTGACTTCTTCGCTTTGGTAATTACGGGCTTTTGGCCCACGATTGCACGCAGTTCGTCGGCCGCCGTATCGAGTATTTTAGCGTTTGCGATTGCCTCGCCCATCCCCATGTTGATCACGATCTTCTCAACACGCGGTATGGCCATGGGGTTCTTAATACTGAACTCTTTGGCGATGGCCGGAGCAACTTCTTTCTGATAACGCTCTTTTAACCTTGCTGCCATTTTTCCTTCCTCGTAAATCGTGAATCGTGAATCGTGAATCGTGAATCGCTGTATTGTGGATCAAGGTTTCGATTCACGATTTACGATTCACGATTTACGCTATTTCTCTATTTCTCTATTGAGTGTCCGCTGCCGGCAGCTACTCGAGTCTTCGTACCGTCACTCTCGACGAGATACTTCACCCGCGTCGGCTTACCAGACTGCGGATCGATCAACTGGACGTTAGAGATATCAATGAAAGCTTCTTTGTCGATAATGCCTCCACCCCGATTGCTCTGCGGATTCGCACGCTGATGACGCTTGATCATCCCGGCACCCTCAATCTTGATTTTGCCCTTCGTAGGCGCAACTTCGAGCACCCGGCCGCGCTTGCCCTTATCGCGACCAGCGATGATTTCTACTTGATCGTTCTTTCTAATCTTTGAGCGTTTAGTTGCCGCCATACTCTTAAATTACCTCCGGCGCGAGCGAAACAATCTTCATGAAATTCTTATCGCGCAGCTCACGCGCCACCGGGCCGAATACGCGCGTTCCAATCGGGGTACCATCTTCCTTAATCAACACTGCCGCGTTTTGGTCAAAACGAATATAGGTGCCGTCTTTGCGTCGCACCTCTTTGCGCGTCCGCACGATCACCGCGTCCTGAACCGTACCCTTCTTGATAGTGCCGTCTGGCGATGCCTCTTTCACAGTGACCTTAATGCGATCCCCCAGACTGGCGATCTTCCCGGTCGAGCCGCCGATCGGCAAGATCATCTCGACCCGCCGTGCACCTGAATTGTCGGCAACCTCAAGGGAGGTCTGCATCTGTATCATGACTACACCTCATCTCGAATTTCGAATTGCGAATTTCGGATTGCGGATTCAAACTCTGCTTCCCTTAAATCCGAATTCCGAAATTCGAAATCCGAAATTCCTATTTTGCTGCCTTTTGCACTATCTCCGTTACACGCCAGCGCTTCTTAGCCGACAAGGGACGCGTCTCAACGATTTTCACCTTGTCTCCAACAGTGGCGCCGAGTTCATCGTGGGCCATGAACTTCGACGTTCGGCGCACGTAGCGACGGTACTTGGTATGCAGCACGAGCCGGTCGACGCGAACCACAACCGTCTTCTGCATCTTGTCGGAATAAACGATTCCGATTTTCTGCGAGCGGTGGGCTCTCTGGCCGGCACGCTTCACTTTTGGCGCGTTCGCGGAAACCGCTTTATCTTCCTGTTTCTCTTCTTCCATTTCTTCTCACTCGGTAGCACAAACTTCAGGTTTGTGGATTCCTTGTTCGTTGTCGCGGATTCGCCGCGCCACATGGCGACCTAACCAGCCTGAGGTTGGCGCTGACGGGTGATTGTCTGAATACGCGCCAGCGATTTTTTCTCCTGGCGAATTCGCTTTACCGCATCCACTTCGCCAAGAGCCAGTTTAAATTTCAGACGGAACAGCGACTCTCTCAAACGTGCCGCTTCGGCCTGTAATTCCTCTTCGGAGAGATCGAGATACTTGTCCAATTCTTCGCGCCGCTTCATTTAAATCGCGCCCCCTTCTTGATCCGCGCGCCTTACAAACCTCGTCTTGATCGGGAGCTTTTGCGCTGCCAGGCGCATTGCCTCGCGCGCCGTGGTCTCGTCGACACCCTCGATCTCATAGAGAATTCGGCCGGGCTTAACGACTGCGACCCAGTATTCCGGCGCGCCTTTGCCCTTGCCCATACGCGTTTCCGCCGGCTTCTTCGTTACCGGCTTATCGGGAAACATTCGGATCCAGATCTTTCCGCCACGCTTGATGTGCCGGGTCATCGCGATACGCGCAGCCTCAATCTGACGATCCGTGATCCAGGCGGGCTCCAAACATTTGAGCCCATATTCACCGAAGCTGATCTCGCTACCACGAGTAGCTACGCCGGTCATGCGCCCGCGCATTTGCTTTCGGTGCTTAACTTTTTTCGGCATCAACATAACTGTTTACCCATTTCCGATTTCCGATTGCCAATTGCCGATTTAAAGACTCCATTCCTCGCTGTCTTTTTCATTCGGCAATCGGCAATTGGCAATCGGCAGTGCTTCTATCCGTTTTCTCCGCGCGGTCGTCGTCCATCCGAACCGCCCTCGCGCTCCCGGCGTGTTCGCGGCCGACGCTCACGCTCACCCATACGCGTTTCATTGATCGGATCCGATCCCGTGCCGCGCGCCATGGCGGCTTTTGGATCCAGAATCTCGCCGCGATAAATCCAGACCTTCACCCCGATCTGACCAAAGGTGGTTTGAGCTTCGGCCAGGCCGTAGTCGATGTCAGCGCGTAGCGTGTGCAGGGGGAGCTGCCCCTGCAAGTGCCATTCGCTGCGAGCAATCTCAGCCCCGTTCAGCCTTCCGCTAACCTTGACCTTGATACCCTGCGCACCAAAGCGCAGCGACTCTTCAACGGCTTTCCTCATCGCGCGCCGGAAGGCGATTCGTTTTTCCAACTGCGCGGCAATTTTTTCTGCCTGTAGCTGAGCGTTCAGTTCTGGTTTATGAATCTCCTGAATCGAAACCAACACTTCCCGGCCGGTTTTTTCCGAAAGATCAGTCTTCAGCTTGTCGATCTCCGCTCCTTTGCGCCCGATAATGATTCCCGGACGCGAAGTGTAAATGATGATCTTCAGACGGTTTGCCGCACGTTCGATGTCGACGTGGGATACGCCGGCCCCCGTAAACCGGCTCTTCAGATCCCGCTTCAGCCGCAGATCCTCCAGCAGGAACTCTCCAAACTGCTTTTTCGCATACCAGTGCGAATGCCAGTCTTTGTTGTAGCCGAGGCGGAAACCGTAGGGATGAACTTTCTGACCCACAATATTCTCCAGTCTTAGTTATCGCTCTTCTTACGAGGCGTTTCTTTCTTCTTAGAGGCGCGCTTAGTTGCTTGTTTCTCACGCCCTGATTCAGCGGCACTTCCCGACTTGCTAACCGACTCCGCTTTGGGCGCGGTCTTTTTTGCGCGGGGAGCGGCAGCCGCACCACCACGCCTGCGGCCCTTGCTCTCGGCGAGCTTTGCCGGCTTTGCCTCGGTAGTTTGCGCCCGGCCATCGGCCTTGCGTCTGGCCTTCGGTTCCGGTCGCGCGTCATTAGAAAGCAAGATCGTCACGTGGCAAAAATGACGCTGCTCACGATAGGCCCGGCCTTGCGGCGCTGGCCGCACGCGGCGACGGTTCTTTGTGGGACCGCGATCTACGAAAGCGGCCTTCACCCAAAGGTCGTCCGGATCAATCGAGACATTGGCCTTCTCAGCAGCCTCATTCGCATTCGCAATTGCCGAGCGCATACATTTTTCGATTCCGTCAGACGCCCTCTTGCTCGAGTAGCGCAGAATCGCGAGTGCCCTGTTTACGTCCTTGCCGCGGATCATATCGACAACAAGCCGCGCCTTTTGGGCGGATCCCCTGAGATACTTTGCACTTGCCGCTGATTCCATTCCTCAACCTCGTGAATCGTGAATCGTAATTCGTGAATCGTAATTCGTGAATCGTGAATCGTGAATCGATTCACGCTTTTGGGGCCGGCGCCGCCGCCGGCGCTACCTTCGTTGCTTTCTCTACCTTTGTGCCTGAGTGACCCTTGAATGTGCGCGTCGGCGCAAACTCACCAAGCTTGTGGCCTACCATATTTTCCGTAACGTACACGGGCAGGTGGCGTTTTCCATTGTGAACACCGAAAGTGAGACCGACCATGTCTGGCGTGATCGTGGAACGCCTTGACCAGGTTTTGATCACCGGTGGGCGTTGACCACCAGCCCGAGTTCGCTCAACAGCCTTTTGAATGCTGCTGTCAATGAATGGTCCTTTTTTTACTGAACGTGCCATCTGTTACTCCAATTGGAATTTCGGATTGCGAATTAGAATTTCGAATTTCGGATTGCGAATTACGAATCTAAAAGCATTTCGAAATCCGAAATTCCTACTTCATTCCGTGATTGCGCAGAATCATTTTCTGCGTTGTTTTTAAATCCGCAATTCGAAATCCGAAATCCGAAATTCTTACTTCGTTCTTCGATCGCGCAGAATCATTTTCTGCGTTCGTTTATTGCTTCTGGTTTTGTAACCACGCGTCGGCTGCCCCCAGGGCGTTACCGGATTGCGTCCGCCAGAGGTCTTTCCTTCGCCCCCGCCATGCGGATGATCCACCGGATTCATAGCAACGCCGCGCACTTGTGGCCGCAGCCCTTTCCAACGCGACCTACCCGCTTTACCAAATGAAACGTTTTCGTGCTCGATATTGCCGACCTGCCCAATTGTAGCTTTGCAAACGAGTGGCACGCGGCGGACCTCACCGGAGGGCATCCGAAGCTGCGCGTAGCTCCCTTCTTTTGCCACCAGCTGGGCAAATGCGCCGGCGGATCGAGCCATTTGTCCACCCTTACCGGGCCGAAGTTCGATGTTGTGAATCTGTGTGCCGAGGGGGATATTGATGAGCGGCAAGGCGTTACCCGGCAAAATGTCCGCTTCCGGCCCGCTCATAATTGTTTTGCCCACCTCGAGCCCGCTAGGCGCAATGATGTAGCGCTTCTCACCGTCGACATAAGTAACCAATGCGATATGCGCAGAGCGATTAGGGTCGTACTCAATCTGCGTTATTCGTCCGGGCACGCCTTCCTTGTCGCGTTTGAAATCAATAACGCGATAGAAGCGTTTCTGACCGCCGCCCCGCCGGCGAACGGTAATACGCCCGTCATTGTTGCGACCAGAAATGCGCTTTTTTGGCTCCAGGAGCGACTTCTCTGCCACGGCTCCCACAGTCAGCTCGTCTCGCGTCAAATATGTTTGGTAACGACGTGACGGTGATGTTGGTGTAAGTTTCTTTATTCCCATAGCTTAAATTTCGGGTTGCGAATTGCGAATATCGAATTGCGAATTGCGAATCTAAAAGCGGTTCCTTTCTTAAATCCGAAATTCGAAATCCGCATTCCGCAATTTTTAAATGCTCTCACCGTAATCGACCGGTTTCTCGCCTTGCCTCAAAGTCACATAGGCCTTTTTCCAGGACGGCTTGCGTCCTTCGAAGCGACCGCGACGCGCCATCTTGCCCATGAAATTAATCGTTCGCACCTGATCCACCTTCACTTGAAAGATGGTCTCGATCGCCGATTTGATCTCAGGCTTGGTTGCACGCCTATCAACACGAAAAGTCAACAACTGGCGAGTGTCCTGCGACTCTTCCTTGGCAACCAACGCCTTCTCGGTAATTACCGGCGACTTGATGATGTCCCAAACCGTTCGCATCTCTTAGGCCGCCTCCTTCTTAACCTTGCGCGCACGTTTCGGCGCGGCCGGTTTCGCCGGCTTGGCCCTCCGGGCACGTTTCTTTGGCTCTTCCCGCCCTTCTTCTCCGGCAGCACTCGTCTCCGCGGTCGGGCCGAGCAGCCGTTCCAACTCTTCAACGGCAGTCTGCGACAGCACAAGCTTCTCGTGATAAAGCAGGTCGTAGATATTCAAACCCAAACTATTGACCACTTTCGCGCGCTGAAGATTTCTCGACGATAGCATCAGGTTCTGGTTATCAAACGAGTCGACAATTAGAGTCTTGCCTTCCAGCCCCAGCTTCGCGAGCGAGGCAACAAACTCTTTCGTCTTAGGCTTCTCGAGCGACCATCCCTCAACCACAAGCACATTGCCCTCACGAACTCGCTCAGAGAGCGCGGAACGCAGCGCGCCTCTGCGCATTTTCTTAGGCATGTTGTAAGACCAGTCACGAGGCTGAGGTCCGTGCGTGTTGCCGCCGCCTTTCCAAAGCGGAGATCGCAATGATGCGATACGCGCCCGACCCGTGCCCTTCTGCTTCCACAACTTTCGACCTGAACCAGATACGTCGCCGCGAGTCTTCGTTGCGCTGGTACCCTGTCGCGCATTCGCCATGAAGTTTCTCACCGCCGCATGAATCAGGGGCTCATTAAACGGCGCACCAAATACCGCCTCCGAGAGTTGCACCTCGCCGACTTCTTTGTTTTTTAAGTTGCGCACCTTGACCGTAGGCATAATCAGCTCCTGTGATGAAACCTATAGGATCTATACGACTCATAGGACCTATTGACCTATCACTTCTTTCCCTTCTTCTTCTCCCGCTTCGACGCCTTCTTCACTATGACGACACTGCCATTCGCGCCGGGCACGGCGCCGCGCACGAGCAAGAGATTGTTCTCCGCGTCGACGCGGGCAACCGTCAAACCCTTAACTGTAATCCGTGCATCACCCATGTGCCCCGACGACCGGTTTCCCTTGATCACCCGGGAGGGGTATGCGGAAGCGCCAATCGAGCCAGGAGCCCGGACATTCATAGAACCGTGCGACTCGGGGCCACGATTGAAATGGTGACGCTTGATCGTACCGGCAAAGCCACGACCCTTTGAACGCCCGATAACTTCGATCGGGTCGCCATCGGCGAACTGGTCGACAAGCACTTTGTCTCCGACGTTCGTATTGTCAGCGGATTCTTCGAGGCGAAACTCCTTCAGAATCCTCGTAGGGGGAGTACCACCACCGGTCTTCTCAAAATGACCGCGCATCGGCTTGGTCACGTTCTTCAATTTCAAGGGTTTTTCGTCTACGAGGCCGAGCTGAACGGCGTCATACCCGTCTGCACCCGCCGCGGACTTCTTCTGCACGACCACGCAAGGCCCGGCCTTAATGACTGTCACGGGTGTAACCGTGCCGTCTTCAGCAAAGAGCTGCGTCATGCCGATTTTTCGACCGATGATTCCGTTAATCATGAGTACATTTCCAATTGTCAATTTAGAACATTGCCGATTGCCAATTTGTCTGGTGTCAAGCGACATGCCTTTCCAGAAACCAATCGGCAATTGGCAATTGGAAATCGGCAATAGCGCTATTGTCTGCCAAACGCCTTGATCTCAACATCTACTCCCGCCGGCAGATCCAGCTTCATGAGCGCGTCAACCGTCTGCGGTGTTGGATCAAGAATGTCCATAAGACGCTTGTGCGTCCTAATCTCAAACTGCTCGCGCGATTTCTTATCGACGTGCGGCGAACGCAGTACCGTCCACTTGTTCTTCACGGTGGGTAGTGGAATCGGCCCCGCTACGCGGGCCCCGGTTCGCTTTGCCGTTTCCACAATCTCGGTGGTCGACTGGTCGAGCACACGGTGATCGTAGGCTTTGAGTCTTATTCTGATCTTTTCGTTTAACATCTTCTTATTTCCGATTGCCAATTGCCGATTGCCGATTGGAGTCTATGCTTGACCCACCCCATTGCTCCTTTTCCAATTGGCAATCGGCAATTGGAAATCGGCAATGCTTGAGAGCTCAGATCTCAGATTATTCCAGCACCTCCGAGATCGTGCCGGCCCCCACCGTGCGCCCGCCTTCGCGAATCGCAAACCGCAGCCCCTTCTCCATCGCGATTGGCGTGATCAACTCCACGTCCATCGCCACGTTGTCTCCGGGCATCACCATCTCCACTCCCGTCGGCAGCGTCGCCACTCCCGTCACGTCCGTCGTGCGAAAGTAAAACTGCGGCCGGTAGCCCGTGAAGAACGGCGTGTGCCGCCCTCCCTCTTCCTTCGTCAATATATAAGCCTCCGCCTTGAACTTCGTGTGCGGCGTGATGCTCCCGGGCTTCGAGATTACCTGGCCCCGCTCAATGTCCCGCCGCTCCACTCCCCGCAGCAACAACCCCACATTGTCTCCGGCTGTCCCTTCGTCCAGCAGCTTCTTGAACATCTCCACTCCCGTGACCACCGTGGTTTTCGTTGGCCGAATGCCCACGATCTCCACACTCTCGTTCACCTTCACCTTGCCTCGCTCCACCCGGCCCGTCGCCACCGTCCCACGTCCCTGGATCGTGAAGATGTCTTCCACCGGCATCAAAAACGGCTTCTCCACATCGCGCGCCGGCGTCGGTATGTAACTATCCACCGCCGCCATCAGCTCTTCCACCGTCTTCTCCCACGTCGCATCTCCTTCCAGCGCCTTTAACGCGCTGCCCCGGATCACCGGTATGTCGTCGCCGGGAAACTCATACGCGCTCAACAACTCCCGCACTTCCAGTTCCACCAACTCCAGCAACTCCGGGTCGTCCACCGCGTCCGCCTTGTTCATGAACACCACCATCGCCGGCACTCCTACCTGCCGCGCCAACAAAATGTGCTCCCGCGTCTGCGGCATCGGCCCGTCCGTCGCCGCCACCACCAGGATCGCCCCGTCCATCTGCGCCGCTCCCGTGATCATGTTCTTCACGTAGTCCGCGTGCCCAGGACAATCCACGTGCGCATAGTGCCGGTTCGCCGTCTCATACTCCACGTGCGCCGTCGCGATCGTGATCCCTCGCGCCTTCTCTTCCGGCGCCTTGTCGATCTGATCAAACGCCACGAACTGCACCTTCGGGTTCTTCTTCCCCAGCACTTTCGTGATCGCCGCCGTCAACGTCGTCTTCCCATGGTCCACGTGCCCGATCGTCCCGATGTTCACGTGCGGCTTCGAACGGTCGAATTTTTCCTTTGACATTTCTTTGTCCTCATGTGGCACAGACTTGCGGTCTGTGACTCGAGTTAACACCTCGATTTCATGCACAGACTGAAGTCTGTGCTACCCAAAAACTACTTCGCTACGCCCTGGACTTTCGCGATGACCTCTTCCGCAATGTTCTTCGGAGCTTGCTCATATCGCTCAAAGTGCATCGTCGAAGTTGCGCGCCCTTGTGTTGCAGACCTTAAGTCAGTGGTATAGCCAAACATTTCAGAAAGCGGCACAAAGGCTGTGATTACCTGTGCGCCCCCAACCCGCGGCTCCATGCTTTCGATCCGCCCGCGTCGTGAATTGAGGTCACCATTTACCGGTCCGGTATAATCGTTTGGCGTTACCACCTCAACCCGCATGATCGGTTCCAGAAGCACAGGTTTGGCCTTCTTCACTGCATCTTGAAACGCGAGCGAGCCGGCGATGTGGAATGAACGCTCGTCCGAATCAACTTCATGATACGAACCAAAAATCAGACGGACCTTGATGTCCACCAGTTCGTACCCGGCAAGAAAACCGCGCTCCATCGCGTCTCTGATTCCCTGTTCGACCGGCTTGATATACTCCCTGGGAATCGCACCGCCGGTGATCTCGTTTTCAAACACGAAGCCTTCGCCGGGTGCCGGTTCGATTTCAATCTCAACGTGGCCGAACTGACCGCGACCGCCCGTCTGCTTCTTGTAGACTTCCTTGCCAGCCGCCGGTTGTGTGATTGTTTCGCGATAAGCAACCTGGGGCTTGCCGACGTTTGCCTCAACGCCAAATTCGCGCTTCATTCGATCGACGATAATCTCGAGGTGAAGCTCTCCCATGCCCGCGATAATAGTTTGGCCTGTCTCCTGATCCGTCGAAACGTTGAACGAGGGATCTTCCTGGGCCAGTCGGGCCAGGGCGATGCCGAGCTTGTCCTGATCTTGACGGGTCTTGGGCTCCACTGCCACACGAATGACCGGTGCGGGAAACTCCATTGCCTCCAGCACTATTGGCTTGTTTTCATCACAAACCGTGTCGCCGGTAGTGACTTGTTTCATGCCGCCAATGGCAATAATCTCGCCCGCGCTCGCTTCGTCGATGTCTTCACGCTTATTGGCGTGCATGCGCATTAGGCGACCGACGCGCTCTCTTGTGTCCTTGATCGGATTGTAGGCGTAGGAGCCGGCTTTGACAGTGCCGCTGTAAAGACGAACGAAAGAAAGCTGGCCAAGATGTTTGTCGGCCATGATCTTGAAAACGAGGCCCGCAAAGGGCGCGCTCGCATCGGGCGGACGACTTTCCATTTGCCCAGTCTTGGGATTGGCGCCCTCAACGGGAGGAATATCAAGTGGGGAAGGCAGATAGTCGACAACCGCGTCGAGCAGCGTCTGCACTCCCTTGTTTTTGAAGGCCGAACCAGTTACTACGGGGACCAGCTTCAGCTCAATTGTTCCTTTGCGGAGGGCGTTGCGAATTTCTTCCTCGGAAATCTGCTCGCCTTCTACGTACTTGTGCATCAAGGCATCGTCGACACTGGCGACCGCCTCAATAAGTCTTTCGCGAGCGGCTGCGGCGGCGTCCTTCAGCTCTGCGGGAATCTCGGCAACTTCATACTCCGCGCCCTTGCTTTCGTCGTTCCAAATCAGCCCTTTCATCGCTATCAAATCCACGACGCCTTTGAACTGGTCTTCAATGCCAATAGGAATCTGCAGGGCAACGGGATTTGCCCCAAGGCGTGTGATTATCGATTCAAACGATCGATCAAACGACGCTCCTGCACGGTCGAGCTTGTTTATGAAACAAATCCGTGGCACGCCATATTTATCTGCCTGGCGCCAAACGGTCTCAGACTGCGGCTCAACTCCAGCCACGCCGTCAAATACAGCGACCGCGCCGTCAAGCACGCGAAGAGAGCGCTCAACTTCCATCGTGAAATCCACGTGGCCCGGCGTGTCGATGATGTTGATGCGGTGGTCGACACCATTGCGCTCCCAGAAACAAGTCGTGGCAGCGCTGGTAATCGTGATCCCGCGCTCCTGCTCCTGCTCCATCCAGTCCATCGTCGCCGTGCCCTCGTGCACTTCGCCAATCTTGTGCGTAATGCCGGTGTAATAAAGGACGCGCTCGGTGGTGGTGGTCTTACCGGCATCAATGTGCGCCATGATGCCGATATTCCTTGTCAGTTTTAGATCTTGCTTGGCCATGTTCAACTCTGGTCTTTGGTTTTTGGTCTTAGGTCTTTGACAAAGACCCAAATCCAAAGTCCAAAGACCTTTTTTTAAAACTTGTAATGCGCAAATGCCTTATTGGCGTCCGCCATGCGGTGCGTGTCTTCTTTCTTCTTGACCGCATTACCGCGGTTGTTCGCAGCGTCAAGAATTTCCGCCGCCAGCCGATCGGTCATTGTCTTTTCCCCGCGCCCGCGCGCGTAGGAGACGATCCAGCGAATTGCCAGCGCACCTCGCCGCTCCTGGTGCACCTCGATGGGCACCTGATAAGTTGAACCTCCAACGCGGCGCGACTTCACCTCGACCGTCGGCTTGACGTTGTCGATTGCGCGCTTAAAAACTTTGAGCGGCTCTTCTCCAGTCTTGTCGCCAATCTGGTGCATCGCATCGTAAAAAATACCTTCAGCCACTGATTTCTTCCCGCCCCACATCACGCCGCTAATAAACTTGGTTACCAGCGGGCTGTTGTAGATGGGATCCGGAAGTACTTCACGTCTCTCGGCAACTCTTCTTCTTGGCATATCTTTGGGTTCCAGGTATCGCGTTTCAGGTGTCAGCTATTGAAATGTTTGGGCCGGCACCTGACACCTGGCACCTGGCATCCTTCCCCTATTTCGCTCCGGCGCCCGCCTTCGGTCGCTTGGCGCCATATTTCGAACGGCCCTGCTTGCGATCGGCTACGCCAACAGAATCAAGTGTGCCCCGAATCACGTGATAGCGAACGCCTGGCAGATCCTTCACACGCCCGCCCCTTATCAACACAATCGAGTGCTCCTGCAGGTTGTGCCCCACCCCGGGAATATATGTCGTAACTTCGATCCCATTTGTCAGACGGACACGCGCCACTTTGCGCAGCGCCGAATTTGGCTTCTTCGGGGTCTGGGTATACACGCGCGTGCAAACGCCACGCTTTTGCGGCGAACTCTGTAGCGCTGGACTGGCGGTTTTATACTTAACCCGCTGACGCCCTTTGCGAACAAGTTGATTAATCGTAGGCACTGCTTTTCCTCTTTTCCGTGACGCTCCCCTATTGCAGAGCGCAAAAGGGCACTGCCTGCCTCTTTCCGGAACCTGTGGAAACCCACTTCGTCCGGCAGTCAGCGCAGGCGACTGCCCTGTTAACAAAACTGGTCGCAGGGATGTTCTGAGTTCGCTACGAGGCGGGTGTGGATGATGGCTTCCCTTAAGCCGAAACTTTTCTGTGGCGTCGCATCCAAAGACGTTAGGGCCAATGGACCCTTCGAGCGCGCAGGCGCTGGAGCGGGTGACCTTCCGGTCTACTCGCGACGCCTGCAACTTACGCCACAATAATTGTCAAGCGACTGTTTTGCAGTACCAGCCGGGCAACGCCTCCACACCGACAGAACCAACCAGACGTTGCACTGGAGACTTCAGACTATGAGTCCGAAAGCGGAAACTATAAGGGTCGAGACTTTAACTGTCAAGCCGAGGAGCAAGTAAAATGGTGTTTTCGTTGTGGTTTTTACCGTCTTCCTCCGGTGGGCCCCAAAACCCTAGAAGAAGAAGCGTCTCAACAGGAACCAGACTCCCACCCCGATCCCGCCCAGCAAAAGCAATAGCACCACTGCCCCAGCGAACATTGCCAGCTTGAATTTCCTGTAACGGTTTGCGTCGGTAGGGGCCAGTGAACCCTGCGGAAAATACGGAGGTGGTGTATATGTTGCCATCTTAGTCTCTCCTTGTCTTGGGTTACTTGCTAGCGTCAGGCTCAAGCAGGCTTCCGAGTACTAGCTGGCTTCGCTTCCGGACTTGAGCCTGCCTCCCCTTCCTTCTTCAATTCCTCTTCCTTCTTCTTCTTTAACAATTCTTCCTGGTGCTTCTTGCCAGTACGAATACGCTGTACGCCCTCGCGCGCTTCGGCTAGCGCGTCCTCTGCGCGGTAATTTTCCGGATCCAGTTCGAACGACTTTGCGAACGCGCCGGCCGCCTCGTCGTATTGCGCCAATCTCATCAGCGCCGTTCCCAAATCGTAGTGAATGGCGGCGTCATCCGGCTTCAAACGTAATGCCTGACGATATTCCCTCACGGCTTCACTATAAACGTGCAGTCCGGCATAGGTCTGACCCAAATTGTAATGGGCCTCGGCATCTTTGCTGTTTTCATCAGAAGCGAAGAATTTTTTGTAGGCCTCGACGGCTTTCTTGTAAGAATCTTCAGCTTCCTTCTCCTGCCCAAGAGCGTCGTAGGTCAATCCCAAGCGAAAGTGGGCCTCAGCGAGCTCAGGATCGAGCTTAATTGCTTGCTGAAACGCCTCGGCAGCTTTGGGGTCTTCGTCATTGCGGTAGAGTTCCCTACCTTGCTCCAAATAAACACGAGCTTCAGATTGCCTCTGCTCGACGGTTTGTGTCGCGGCGCCCCCTCCCTGAGCATTAGCCTGATCGGCCTTGTATTTCCGGGAGCAACCAGCTTGACCAAACAGTAGGAAAAGCGCGACGATTAGAGCCTTATTTCTCATGTGACGTTTCTGCGCGATCGTTTGACTGTCAGGGAGCAGCACGTATCTAAGCCAATTCCGGGGACAGAGTCAAACGACTCGATGTAGGTGTCCTTGGTCTGCAGAAACCAGGAAGTGGCACGACAGGTGCCTGAAATCGGCCTAAAAGTGTGGAAACCGCAGGCGATTGGCCGTTTTTCTTGCACAACTGCCACCGCCATTAGGGAGAACTGATCGGTTGCTCGTCGCCGTGGTCCCGAGACTACGAAGCGAGTTAAAGGAGGGGAAATGTTCGGACGTCACCGCAAACTCATAGGCTTGTTCCTGCCACTCGTTCTGGCTGGATCAACCATTTTTTCGTCTGAAGCATTCGGTCAGAAGGCGAGAGAGACTTTCGTCTACGGCCCGCCAAGCCTCAGCCTGACCGCTGATCAAGCGGTAATTAGTGCTTGTGAGGGCGACAGCGTTCCGTCTCTGGTGCGTCTTAATGCCAACGCATCTTCGCCGAACGGAAATCCGATCCGCTACCGCTGGACATCGAGCGCCGGCCGTATCGAAGGCGAAGGCCCCGCAGTTACCTGGGACCTCGCCGGACTCAAGCCGGGCTATTACAAAGCGTTCCTGGCAATTGCCACAGGCAGTGGTGACGAATCGTGCGAGGCGTTCTCTTCCACTGCGGTTTTGATCAGATGTCAGCCACCACTGCCGGCCCCAGTTTGTCCGACTGTCTCTATCAGCTGTCCTGATAGAGTTGGGGTCGACCAGCCCGTAACCTTCACTTCGGCGGTGACCGGCAGCCTGGGCAACATCGCGCCAACTTACAATTGGACTGTCTCAGCGGGGAGAATCATTGAAGGCCAGGGAACACCTTCAATCAAGGTTGATACGGTTGGTCTGGCGGGACAAACAGTCCAGGCCAGTCTCTCGTTGGGCGGTTACACGCTGGATTGTTCCGCGAATTGTTCTATTCAGTTTCCTGTTCCCCTAACGTGTCGAAAGTTTGACGAGTTTGGTGAGATTGCGCGTAATGATGAAAAGGCCCGACTGGACAACTTCGCCATCGAGCTTCAACGCGATCCTACTTCTACGGGGTATGTGATTGTCTATCCTGGACAACGTGGCCGGTCGAGTGGAGTGCAACTTCAGTCGAGTCGCATCGTCGATTATCTGGTCAACTCGCGAGGGTTCGACGCCTCGCGCATCATAACTGTGATTGGCCCCATGCGCGGCGACATGATGGTGGAGCTCTGGGCTTGTCCACAAAACGCGAAGCCGCCAACAGCAGCACCCTAACTCTATATTTAGGTTAACCAAGGGGCACAGGCTGCAGCCTGTGAAGGCGACCGGGAAGAGTTTTCTCTTTCCGGTCTTTCCTTTTGTTGCTGCAAACCAATGTTAGTAAACCTGACGTCGATAAGTTTTCCCCTTCGCCGCGAGCAGAAATCGCGGCTCCTCCACCGCGCCCCCGCCCAGAATCCTATTTGCGACGTATTCCCCGACTGCCGGCCCATGCTTGAAACCGTGCCCTGAGCCGCCACCCACGAGCCAAACATTCTCAAACACCGGATGCTGATCAATCAAAAAATCGCCGTTTGATGTGTTCTCATACTGGCACACCTCACTATTAACCACAGGCGCATCTCGGAGTATTGGAACGCGCATCGAAAGGTATCTACGAACGGCTTCCAGGCCTTCCCTGGTGGCGATGCGCTCGCCTGCATCTGGATCAAACTCTGATCCGTGAGCGTCTATCGCCACCTTGAACCCCTGACCTGCAACATCCGGAATGGCATAGACCAGATCGTTGAAGTCGATCCATACCGGAGTCGTGGGAGGTGAGAAACGGGAATCGCCCTCGGGCGCACGAAAATAAAAAACCTCTTGTCGTGTGACATGAATAAGTTCGCCCAGGACATCAGGAAACACTTTCGGTAGCCATGGCCCGCATGCAAACACAAAAGTCTCGGCGGCGATTGACGAGCCTGCTTTAGTGACGACTGAATCCAGTTTCCCTGTGCGCACTGGTGGCAATATCGGCTCCTCCACGTATTTGACGCCGAGGCGCTCTGCCGCCTGGCTAACTGCGCGCACTCCCTGGCGGGCCATTAATACACCACCCTCCACCTCGAGGATAGCCCAGGCAATCTCGCCCAATTCGATCTGCGGATACCGTTGGGCGAGTTCAGAACGGGTGAGTTTCTCAAAAGGGACGCCGTTTCGTTCGAAGGCCGATACCGTGTCGATTGTGTAACTATCCAGTTCGCGCGCCAGCCACAAGACTCCCGTTTCATGGAACAAAGTTTGTTCGCTTCGTTCCGAGAGGTCGCGCCATGCCACTAACGATCGTTGCGCTGAGCGCAAATAAATCTCATCGGGGCCATACCCTGTGCGCATGATCCGAGTCTCACCGCCGGAGCTGGCGCGGCTGTTACCTGCGCCATACTGATCAAACAGGATTACCCTGGCGCCCGCGCGCTGGAGTTGATACGCGGTCCAGGCTCCGAACACTCCGGCGCCGATTACGGCAATGTCATACGCTTTTCCGGTCTTCATCACGAGAGATGATCTCATGATTTTCCATTTGTCATTTTTCATTTTTCATTTGGCAGGGAAAGCTCCACCTGGACTTGGCCACATCTGATTGGACGACCGCTGACCAGAAGCGACTTACGGCGGAATCGCAGGACCCATTCTGAAAACGACAAATGAAAAATGTCCAATGACAAATGGAAAATGTTAATGTCCAATGTCAAATGGAAGATGATTTTCTCCGAGTCTCCGTGTCCCCGCGTCACCGTGTCTGGCATGCGGCATCTTGCTTGCAGATTTGCGTCATGAACACCAGCATCGGCTGAAGTCTGATTAGTTATAGGACATGCCTTCGATGCGGTTCGTACTGGAAACTTACACCCCCATTTTGAGCTTCAGCTCCTCGTGAAGTTTTTTGAAGGGCACCCGAAAGACCAAGGGTAGCTTTGTCGGGTCCCGGGTTTTAAGGAGAGAAATGAGCAAGGGAGCAACGCACATGCCAGTTTGCGACTCCGTGGCGTTCGGTAGTGCTTGAGACTGGAGATTGGGGGATTTTCGGTTCGAATTGCAGCAAGTGTCAGGATCTGACTGTCATGATCAGGTGGCCAGGAGCCCCGTGCTGCATGAAAATGTTTCGATTTCCGTTCAGCGACAGTAACCGATTTGTGCGGATTTGATTCGAACGCACCTATTCGGGGGAGCAGACTGCGCTTCACTGTCCAACGACGACCGATTGTCTGGCGCCAGCCAGCGGACGCCAGCGACTCTCGTGCGGATGCTTCGATAGTTTACCATCACAGTGAATTTCGCACGCTGGCCCCAGTCGACCGGTACCACTTTGGCTTTCAGTGTTGCTACGCCCGGTCCCTTCTGCACAATAAAGCTTTCGACCATTTTGAAGGCATTGGGACGCTCTGCGTTAAAGCCCAGGTTGATCTCGCCCTCATCGACAGAGTCAAGATTGTACTCCACTTCCACGGTAAACTCGTTCTCAACTCCACGGACTATCGGCTCGGATGTGTTGACGCTGATGATCTTTAACTTGTCCTGCGGTTCAGTTGCGGCCGAGGTGGCAGTAAGAAAACTGACTAGAAACAAGAGGCCTAAAGATAAATTCAACAAAGTCTTCATTGAATTCCTCCTCGATTTCTGACAGAAGTCTGACGGGGGTCCGGGCCATTTTAGCTCCGGTGCTGGTGTTTTGGAAGACTGCACTAACTAAGCGAAAAGGCGCGACAGTTTTTGGGCTGTCGCGCCTTTTCTAATGTGGTCACTGTCCTCACCCCAGCAACCACGTGAGACGAAAGCATTCAGCCTTCGTCCGATTGTTGG
>JBOGOU010000180.1:0-4611 GCA_050748205.1 Pyrinomonadaceae bacterium
CGTCTCTACCGACCTGGCTTTTTATGAATTTCCTGATTACTAAAATCACCTGCATCGGGCCAGGGCTGAAGCTAGCTATCGGCCAGTAGCATTGTTGGAGAATCTCGGCAACTTACTTAAGAACGGAATCACACTCGTTGCCATGGGTGCAGTTTTGATTCCACTCGGCCCGTGGCTTTCAGTTGCGCTGATAATCAGCACACTCCCAGCCTTTTTCGTGGTCATCCATTACGCCCTGGTTCGGTACCAATGGCGCCTGCGGATAACTGCGGACGAGCGTCGCACGTGGTACTACGACTGGGTCATGACTGCGGTGGAGACTGCCGCCGAGTTGCGACTCTTCGAGCTCGGAAGATACTTTCAGTCAGCCTACCAGGCGTTGCGCAGAAGACTGCGCAACGAACGCTTGCAGTTGGCGCGGCGCCAGACTCTTTCAGAACTAGCCGCGAGCATTATCGCTCTGCTAATCACGGGCGGCGCGCTGGTCTGGATGATATGGAGAGCGATGCTTGGCCAGGTGACCCTGGGAGACCTGGCATTAATCTACGCTGCATTTAACCAGGGGCAGCGCTTGATGCGAACACTCCTTGAGAACGTGGGCCAGTTCTACGCCAACAGCCTTTTCCTTGGAAACCTCTTCGAATTCCTCGCGCTCGAGCCAACTCTGGCTGAAGCCCGGCCTGAAAAAGCACAAACTCCGCGTGAAATATATGATGAGATCAGGTTTTGCGACGTTTCGTTCCGTTACCCTCAAAGTCAACGAAAGGCCCTCGATGGATTCAGCTTAACAATTCCCGCTGGGCAAATTGTCGCCATCGTGGGGCCAAACGGAGCAGGCAAAACCACTCTTATCAAATTGCTCTGCCGTTTTTATGATCCGGAAGGCGGCAGGATTGAGATCGACGGAAGCGACTTGAGAACAATTTCAACTCACCATCTGCGCCGTTTGGTCACGGCGCTCTTTCAGCAACCCGTACACTACAACGCTACCGTTCGCGAGAATATAGAATTTGGCGATTTGGAAAATGCTGCAGAGTTGAGCGAGATCGAAGCGGCGGTCAAGGCAGCCGGCGCCGAGGAAATCGTTTCACACTTGCCGGAAGGTTATTTCAGCATTCTTGGCAAGTGGTTTCCCGGAGGCACAGAACTCAGCTTAGGCGAATGGCAGCGGCTTGCTCTCGCTCGGGCATTTCTACGTCGCGCACCGCTCATCCTTCTCGATGAGCCCACAAGCGCCCTCGATCCGTGGGCTGAAGCGGACTGGTTGCGTCGCTTCCGTCACCTGGCCTCAGGTCGCACAGCAATTGTCATTACGCACAGGTTCACTACCGCCATGTATGCGGACGTGGTTCACGTAATGGAACGCGGGCAGATTGTAGAATCCGGCACCCACGAAGATTTGCTGACTCGAAATGGTCGTTACTCAGAATCCTGGAATCGTCAGATGAGTATTGGAGGTACACTCAGTACGGAACCGGGAGCGGTAGCGACCGGGTGTCACCACTCAAGCCGGCTCTAGTGCTCATTACTTCAGATTGAAGCTAGCGCCCGATCGCTATAGCTCCCGGTTCCGTATTGAGTGTGGCCCTCAAGCTCGAGTTTTATCAAACTGCGCCACTACCGGCGTTGAAACTGAGTTTTGCGGCGCTCAGGAAGTCTGGTACTTTGTCTTTCGATTCGCTTCAGGGTTCTCCGTGTCTGCTCCGTGGTAAGAAAAACTTTATTCACCACGGAGGCACGGAGTGCACTGAGAACAGCGCTTCTCGATTTTCTGACCCGCGTTTACGTTCATCCGCGGCGTCCCGAGTCTGAAGCCAGTGGTCCTTGCCGAAGAAAAATGAAAACGATCTCAGTTTGCCATCCTCCTGATGCTGTCCCGCAAAGACGAACCACTCTTTCTAATCCTGAAACCAATAACAATGCTGATAAAGAACTGCCCACAACCCCACTGAAGCCTCCACTGAAATGGGCCGGCGGAAAACGGTGGCTGGTTCCACAAGTGGCGGCTATCTGGGAACAGCATGAGGATAGACGCTACGTCGAGCCTTTTTGCGGCGGGCTGGCGGTGGCGCTGGGGTTACGTCCCCGGCGCGCTCTTCTAAACGACGTGAATCCGCACCTGATTAACTTCTATCGCCAGGTTCAGAGCGGGCTTCAGGTCAGCGTTGACATGCGCAACGATGAAATGACCTTTTATGCGCATCGCGATAGATTCAATCAATTGATCCGGCAAGACGGCGACGAGACTCCGGAAGCCGCCCAACTCTTTTACTACCTCAATCGCACTTGCTTCAACGGCCTTTGCCGGTTCAATCGCAGTGGTGAGTTCAATGTGCCTTTTGGAACTTACAAACAGATCACTTACGCATCCGATTTTTACCACTATCTGAAACTCTTTAAGAACTGGACGTTCACGAATCACCATCTCGAAGACTTGCCTCTCGAGAAAAACGATTTCGTCTACGCCGATCCGCCTTATGACGTTCAGTTCACCACGTATAGCGCAGGAGGTTTCACATGGGAGGATCAGGTGGGCACGGCAGAATTATTAGCGGCGCACCCTGGCCCGGTCGTCTTATCGAATCAAGCTACTCCCCGAATTGTGGGTCTGTATGAGAGACTCAATTTCGACTTGCGTTATCTGGAGGCGCCGCGCCGCATAAGCTGTACCGGAGACCGGACTGCTGCCCGCGAAGTACTGGCAGTCAAAATCTGACGAATTATGAAGGGGCGGTGCTAAAGGAGGTCACATGCGTTCTTCTCTAAGATTGGTCGTCTTCTTTCTGCTAGTTTGCGGCGCTGCTTCTGCCCAGGACAGCGTTGCCACGAAAGCCTTACACGATCTCTTCGATCGCGATTGGGACTATCAAATGGAACAGAGTCCCACGCGAGCGTCTCAACTCGGAGACAGACGCTGGAATGATCGCTGGCCCGATCTCAGTCTGGAAGCAATTACGAAGCGGCATGAGCATCGCAAAGCTATGCTTGATCAGCTCGCACGAATCGACCGCAGCCAGCTTTCGGCCCAGGATCAGTTGAACTACGACCTCTTCAAGAAGGACAAGGAAACGAGCCTCGAGGAATACAAATTCCGCTGGTATCTAGCGCCCTTGAATCAGCGCGGCGGGATTCAGACGGAGAATGAACTTGCCGATTCGTTGCGTTTCCAGACCGTCAAGGACTACGACGACTGGATTGCCCGTCTGCGTGCTTTTCCCACTTACATGGACCAGACTATCGCGTTGATGCGTGAAGGAATTCGCGCACGGATCTTGCTGCCAAGAGTCATTATGCAGCGTATCCCCGCCCAGATTGATAAACAGATTGTTCCTGATCCGGATCAGAGTCTCTTCTACAAACCTTTCAAACGCTTCTCACCCGACATTCCTGTTAGAGAACAGGAACGGCTAATGCGCGACGCGATTAACGCCGTCTCCACACACATCATTCCTTCTTACAGACGCTTCAAGCAGTTCTTCGTTGAAGAATATTTGCAGGCTTCGTTCAGTGAGGTCGGCGCCTGGCAGATGCCGCAGGGGGAGGAGATGTACGCGTTCTTTGTCAGGAAATACACGACGACAAACGTGACTCCCCGTGAGGTTCATGAAAAAGGTCTGAGCGAAGTGCGCCGTATTCGCGAGGAGATGCAGAAAGTAATGAACCAGGTGGGGTTCAAAGGGACGTTTCAGGAGTTCTTCACGTTTCTGAGAAACGATAAGCGGTTTTATTACGACACGCCGGAAGAGCTGTTTGCCGCCTATCAAGCAATCTCGAAGAGGATCGATCCGAATCTGGTGAAGGTCTTTAAGAAGCTGCCGCGTATGCCTTACGGAGTGGAGGCGATTCCCTCAACCATCGCTCCCGACACAACAACGGCTTACTACCGCCAACCTGCCGGTGACGGTTCGCGCGCGGGAACGTACTTCGTGAATCTCTTCAAACCCGAGACCAGGCCGAAATGGGAGATGATGGCTCTTTCGCTTCATGAGGCCGTGCCCGGCCATCACTTGCAGATCGCTCTGGCGCAGGAACAGGGCGACATCCCAAACTTTCGCCGCTATGGAGGCTATACAGCGTTCGTCGAAGGCTGGGGATTGTATGCCGAGTCGTTAGGCGAAGACATGAGGCTGTATGACGATCCCTATTCAAAGTTTGGCCAACTCACCTATGAGATGTGGCGAGCAGTTCGTTTGGTGGTGGACACAGGAATTCACCAAATGCACTGGACTCGGAAACAAGCTATCGATTATTTCATGGAGAATGCTCCCAAGCAGGAACTCGACATCATCAATGAGATCGATCGCTACATCGCCTGGCCGGGTCAGGCTCTGGCCTACAAAACGGGAGAGCTAAAGATCAAGGAGTTGCGCGCCCGCGCCAGTCGGGAGCTGGGCACTAACTTCGATCTACGCGAATTTCATGACGTAGTGTTGAGTTCAGGAGCGGTGCCGCTGGATGTGCTGGAGCGGAATGTTGCTGCGTGGATTGCAGAGAAGAAGGGTAGCAATTGAGTATGTTACAGCCAGGTGGTGTAGCAAATTCGACTTTAGTTAATTCGCAGGTCAGGAAGGTGGGCTTGCCCCCGCCTCAAGATGGAACAGCCTTCAAGGG
>JBOGOU010000181.1:0-5011 GCA_050748205.1 Pyrinomonadaceae bacterium
CTCTTAAGCAGGGGATTGTGAGTTCGAGTCTCACCTGGCGCACCAGATCAAATCGGGGTGTGGTGTAACGCAAGCATCCGAGTCCTGGGAACTCGTGGCGACAGTTCGATCCTGTCCACCCCGACCATTCGCATCGTTGGTCCAGTTTGGGTTAAGACACGGCGTTGCCAACGCTGAGGCACCGGTTCGAATCCGGTACGATGCTCCAATTCACATTAAGCTCCTGTAGCTCAAATGGAAGAGCGCGACGCTTCGAACGTCGAGGTTGCGGGTCCGAGTCCTGCCAGGAGTTCCATTACTAATCAAATAGTCTCACCCCACAACCAAGGCGCGGGTTACCTTAACCTGCGCCGCTCGCGGAAGTGATGTAGCCGGCAACATGCGAGTCTTCCAAACTCGATTCGAGAGTTCGAATCTCTCCTTCCGTTCCAATTTGCGCGCGTCGCCAAGCGGCCAAGGCGCAGGATTGCAAATCCTGTATTCGTGAGTTCGAGTCTCACCGCGCGCTCCAATTCTTAACTACCAATGAAAGGAGGTGCCGAGTCATGGCACTCAATGGCAGAGTTCTGCTGCTCAATCAAACTTACGAGCCGCTCGGCACCGTCAGTGTCGCGCGCGCCATCATCATGACCTTCAAGAACAGCGTCTTCGTCGAGGAACTCGACGGCGATCGCGTACTTCGTTCGGCCCATGATGAATTCCCCGTGCCGTCGGTGATTCGCCGGCGCACTTACATCAACGTTCGTCGCCGCCGCGAGCAGTCGGGCATGAAGCGTTTGCGGATTTACATGCGCGACAAGTTCCGTTGCCAGTATTGCGGTGACAAGAAGGGCGTGGCGGAGCTAACGCTCGATCACATTCTGCCGCGTTCGCGTGGTGGAGATAACTCGCCGGTGAACATCGTCACGGCTTGCCTCAAGTGCAACAACCGGAAAAGCAACCGCACGCCGGAAGAGGCACGCATGCCTTTGCTGACTTCGCAGACGGCGCTGCGCGTGAAGCTCGAACGCGTGGTGCTTTGTCACTATGCAGAAGCGAGAGCCGAATGGCGCAAGTACCTGTTCATGGACGTGCACGATGATCGTGCCGTGATTGAAAAGGTGCACAACGAGCAAAAGCGGAGGGCTTGAGAAATACAGGGCCCTCTGTAATGGTCGGATAGCTGAGACGGATTAGCGCGGGTCTGAAAAGCCCGAAAGGTTGGTTCGATTCCAACTCCGACCACCAATCTCTTGCCCGAGTAGCTCAATTGAAAGAGCGCTGGTCCTACAAACCAGAGGTTGAAGGTTTAAGTCCTTCCTCGGGCACCAGTTTCAATTCACAGGTTTATCGGGGCGTGACTCATCCCGGCAGAACGGTGACTGTCAGGGAGCGTGGAGTGCAGAGGCGCGTCGGCCTCACGCCCTGACCACAAAGTGAGAGGCGATGTAGCTCCAACTGGCAGAGCAGCTGTCCCGTAAACAGCAGTGTGTGAGTTCGAATCTCACCATCGCCTCCACGATCTGGCCCGCGTTCCCGGCATCGGTCTTCTAAACCGAACCTGCAAGAGCTGGGTGGAAAGGCACGAGGTTCAACTCCTCCGCGGGCTTCCAATCATAAGTTTCAAGTGGC
Organism: Pyrinomonadaceae bacterium; assembly: GCA_050748205.1. GTDB lineage: Bacteria > Acidobacteriota > Blastocatellia > Pyrinomonadales > Pyrinomonadaceae > PSRF01. The sequence continues at coordinate 1,612 of JBOGOU010000181.1, forward strand.
AGGTTTCAAGTCTCAAGTTACGGCTATCGAACTTGAAACTCGAAACAATTCCTGGCTGTGTAGTTCAAGCGGCAGAGCAAGCGTCTCATAAGCGCGAGGTTGGTGGTTCGACTCCACCCACAGCCACCAAAGTTTAGGGCTGGTGATGTAACCGAGAGCATAGAAGTCCTGCAAACTTCTTGTGAGGGTTTGAATCCCTCCCAGTCCACCAAATTGCGGCGTAGCTCAATTGGCTAACAGAGCGCTCGTCTTGTAAACGAGATGATACGAGTTCGAGTCTCGTCGCCGCAGCCAATTCTCTTGTGTCGTAGCCAAGTTGGTAAGGCACCGCACTGTTAATGCGGCCATGCGAAGGTTCGAATCCTTCCGCCACAGCCAATCTCGATGACCCGGAGCTCGAGTGACAGAGCGGCGGCCTTTTAAGCCGTAAGGTGCGGGTTTGAGCCCCGTCGGGTCAACCAAATCTCCCGGTGTAGCTCAACGGCAGAGCACTCGATCGATAATCGAGCGACGCAGGTTCGACTCCTTCCTCCGCGACGAAATCCAAGGGCTTCACGGGGCATAGCTCAACTGGAAGAGCACCCGCCTTATAAGCGGTTTTAGCGCCAGATTAGCGCGAGGTTCTGGGTTCGAATCCCAGTGCCCCGACCAGCAAAGGATGAAGGATGAGGGCGGAAGGATGAAAGTGTGATGACTCAAGTCACGCACTGAACTTTCATCCCTCATCGCTCCGCCTTCATCCTTGCTTTCTTGCGGGATGGTGTAACCGGCAACTTTGAACCCGAAGATGAAGGTTCGATTCCTTCTCCCTCAGCCATTCTTTCAAGCTCAACTCAAAGGGTACTTCGATTCGTTTGTAACGGAAACCATTTTCCATTTGTAGGAGGTAGACAAAAATGAGACTAGCCGAAGCACTAATTCTACGCGCTGATTGCCAAAAGAGAATCGCGCAATTGAAGTCGAGACTGCTTACGAACGCGAAGGTGCAGGAAGGCGATGCGCCGGCGGAGACTGCGCAGGATTTGATCGTGGACCTGGAACGCGCTTCGAGTGAGTTACTCGATTTGATCAAGCGCATCAACAAAACGAACTCGGCGACCGTTCTTACCGGACGCGGAACGATCTCGGATGCGCTGGCTGAGCGCGATGTACTTGCGCTGCAACGCACTGCTTACGCCGATCTGGCGCAAATGGGTGCAATCACGCAAGGTCGCATCACGCGTTCGGAAGTGAAGTACGTCTCGACCATTGACGTTGCTGAGATCCGGAAGCGCGCCGATGAGTTGGCGAAGAATTATCCCGATCTTGACGCGCGTATTCAGGAACTGAACTGGCAAACTGAGCTAGTCGAGTAATCGATGCAGTTGGTAGTCGGAGAGAAACAGAAGCGAGCACAAACCCGCCAACGGGGCTAAGTTGGGCGGCGTCTGATGAACGTTTTGGTGACGCGAGGGGCAGCGTTAACGGGTAAGGGGCTACGGCATCGGGTTAGCGTCAACGAGTAAGAACAATTCGCCATGCAAGAACGAAGAAAACCATTGGGAATGAAAAACTACGGGCACATCGCGCATCTGCCAGGCAGCCGCATGGGTCCGGGTGATCATAAGTGTGAAGCGGGCCAAGCGAGCATCGCAACCTTGAAAGCACGCGATCGTCACGACCACATCATCGTGCAAGAGAAGCTTGACGGCACGAACGTTGGCGTTGCGCGGCTGGACGGCGCGCTCTATCCGCTCGTTCGCGCGGGCTACGTTGCTGACACCTCGCCTTTCGAGCAGCACTGGCGCTTTGCCCAATGGGTGTATGCGAATCAGGATCGTTTTCTCGCCGTGTTGAGAGATGGCGAACGTTTGGTTGGCGAATGGTTAATGCAAGCGCAGGGAACTCGGTATCAACTCAAGCATGAACCATTCGTAGCGTTCGATCTAATGGCGAGTAATGACCGCGCTCGATATGACGAGTTGATGGCGCGCGTAAAGAACGGTGAGTTTGTAACACCAACTGTTATCCATCGCGGTGGGCCGCTGAGCATTGAGTCCGCAATGGAGGCGCTCGACACTTATGGCTTCCACGGCGCGAGCGATCCGGTAGAGGGGGCCGTGTGGCGGGTTGAACGAAACGAGTTGACCCGTCCCGGCAAGAATAGCGATCGGAAATGGATCGTTGATTTCCTCGTCAAGTATGTGCGTCCTGCCAAGCAGGATGGCATTTACCTGCCCGAGATCAGCGGTGAGGGGTCGGTATGGAACTGGCGCTGAAAAAACCGCGAACTCATCTTGAGAGTTTGAACGGACTCTGGGAACCGTTCACTTGTTTTTCAATGAAACGTCGGCACATATGTAGAAGTGCCGACGTTTCATTGATGGCATCTCATTCTAACGCCAAACTCTGCAAACGTTTTATTCGCGCCATTCAGACAATATCTATTGGCGCGATTAGAGCTATTCGCGCCACAAATCGTCCAGTTTACTGGCGCGATTACATCATTTGGTGCCAACCGATTCGTCTAGCTTTGACAGGCGAAATCAGGCGGCGCGCGGGGCCCGAGTTTGTTTGCCGATATCATTGCAGGTGCGGCCGCCATTCTAAGTTATTGACCTCAGTAAGCATGCGGATTTCAAATGCCAAGGATTTGCCGGTCAGTTTGCCGGTACACTTGCCGATTAGAACGTTGCGATCTAATCGAATAGGTCAGGAGTCCCGTGTGGTAGAGCGGTCGCTTCAATCGCTATTCGCGAATCGCGAATGCAAACGACTGGGATCTTTCGAGGCCGCAAGGGGCTTATTTTAGAAATCCCCGCAAAAGCTAAAATAAGCCGGCGATAACGCGCGGCTTAATAAAGGGAATGTAATTTGGACCTCGCAGATTGTGCCATCGGACAATGTCAGAAAAAGAGGTCGTTGTTTCTGACATTAGAACTATTAAAGTATCCCGCCTGTACTCCTCCCCGTCTTAATGACGCGCCTTTGCGTGCTTCCGGCGCAGAGGTTTGGGATCAACCTCTGTTGCCGCGATGCCGGATAGAACTACTGGCTCGCGATCCGGGAATTCAGCGACCAAGGACAGGTTGCCACCCATGGCTTCGACCGACTTCCGCAGGGTGGAGAGTAGTAGATCGCTCCGTTTCTCGAGTCGCGAGACGCCATCCTGACTGATGCCGAGCGTTTTCGCCAGCCGCACCTGAGTCAGCTTGCGGGCCTGGCGGAGTTCCTGCAGAGTCATTTCCTCAGCAATAAGCGCGGCAGCGCGGGCCTCGACCCGCTTCCGGCGTGCCGTACCAACATCTCCGATTTTCTGAGTCAAGGTCTTCATAGCTATTTCCTCGTATCCTTCTTCAACCGTGATAAGTGGTCGTCAAACCGTTCATCAGCCTTGGCTATCAGTTGCCGATAAAACCGC
>JBOGOU010000182.1:0-1428 GCA_050748205.1 Pyrinomonadaceae bacterium
AATAGGCTCCCCGTCGCTTCCCGCACGAACGATCCTGGCCTGGTCGGGCCACGCCAGGCCTTCGGTTGCAACGAACACACCCTCATCCTTGAGTTCCTTGCTGAAGGCGCGCATGAAAGCGAAATTCTTCTGCAGGTCCTCCTTTGGCCACTTGGCGTACCAGTCAAAAGCTTCCTTCGTGGCCGACATCATCAGAATGTACTTCATGTCTTTTTGCTCCCTTCGATTCTGTCACCTGGTTGGTGCGTTTTCATAGTGTAGTCGGATCAAATCCGGCGTTCTCTACATCTCTTCAAGGTTTTTTTGCGGGTGCTGCCCAAGGGAATGTTTCAGCGCTGTGCTGCCGGGAGCCATCCGCTTCCTTTAGAACTCTCGCCGCTTTCTAGGTGGGCGAATCCATCGGCACGGCTATGCCGCCGGATGTGAGGCGCGGGCTTCGCCCCACCGTAAGCGCCTTTGTTTAAGTGTTGGGCTACGCCCTTGGTCTAATTCTGCTTCTTTTTACGATTACCCTTCGGCTGGCGTGAGTTCCTTGTACAAGATGGTCGTGCCCTCGAGCTCAGGTGTCAGCGCACCGCGAGCGTAGCGTGGAATGACGCCTGCCGCGATGAAGTCAAGCGATCTGTACAGCAATTCGGCGTTGCTGCCAGACACTGTGTCGAGGGTCAGCAGCGTTTTTCTCTCAGATCGCGCAATCTCTTCCAAAGCGAGCATCAGTGCTCTTCCAATTCCGCGGCGCCGGGCGGCCGGATGGACCAACAGTTTTGTGACTGCCGCCCTGTGTTGCTGATTGGGCGGCATCTCCAGATCGAGTTGCACTGTGCCCACAATGCGCTCGCCACATTCACTTCGCTCGTCAAGGCGTGCTACCACGACTCGACGTGTACCGGCGCGCACCTGGGCCAAAACTTTGTCGACCCAGAACGCGCGGGCCTCCTCGATGGAGAAGGGCGTGAAGAAGCTTACCCCCGCGCCCGCATGTACGACGGCGTGCAAGGCCTCGGCAAGCATGTCGATTTCGGCATCGACGAAAGTAGCTCGAGAAGCGTCCGTTCGCCACTCCTCAATTCGAATGTCTGCCGGTGAATTCGCTGAAATGGTCATGGATAGACGATAGCGAAGAGGTTTCGTGTTTTAAGCGCCGTTAGCACTGAAAACCGCGGAAGTCTACATCTAATGCTCGGGTCAGTGTGATTTCGGCTCGGGTCTGTCAACCAGATGTTTGGTGGTATTTTCCGTCACGCTGGCAGGAAGCGCGTCCGCAAAGTCTGCCTGATCTAACAACTCTGCGGTTGACGCGGATTTGAATGCCGGCTGTGTTTCGTGCAAAGCCTCTTGGATTTCAGTCAAGGGAGCTCTTCGTTTCCACTGCTTTTTGAGCTGCTGGGTTCTTATGAAAGTCTGAATGTGCCAGCCGCCGATCGCGAG
>JBOGOU010000183.1:0-6191 GCA_050748205.1 Pyrinomonadaceae bacterium
GTGCTCATCATCCGATTATTGATGAGCTGGATGTGCTTGAAGTCCTCCGCTATCTCCTCGAACGCCAGCTTCTCTTCCTCGGGCGTTCGCGGTCTCGCGGCCTCACGCACCATCTCGTCCATCTTAGCCTGGCGCTCGCGAAGACTAGGTGGACGATAAACTTCTTCCGGCCTTGCCAGACCGTCCGGAGAGATGGGCCTCGTAGGGGTCTGCCCTATGCTGTACTGAGGCGAAATGAGCAGAAGCATGATCGCAGATATTGCCGCTAGACTTATCAATGTTAACTTCCCGCAAACGCGTGTCACGCCAGCCTCCCGTTGCCACTCAGACTAGTTTGGCATGGGCGGGAGTATAGACGCCCCAACTCCTGATTACAATATCTTGAATTGAGATGTCGCGCACAAGAAATGAGCCGACTGTCGCCTTGCACAAAGAGTAAAACTTAGCTAGTCCGTGCTGAGGAGTCAATACAGAACCGTGAGCGGTAGCGACCGGATGCTAAGCTCAACACCAAAACAAACGGGTATAAAGAAGTGCTGAGCCTAGCATCCGGTCGCTACCGCTCACGGTTCCGTATTGAGTCGTGCCTTTAGGAGATAGCTTCCAATTGGCGGACTCTCGCGTTCCCAACGGAAGTCTTCCACCAGGAATCCGACAGCAAGCGCTGTCGCAAACGCCTCACGCGTTGCTCCGCGCCAGCGCAAAGCAAGGTCAGGATTCTCGGCCATTAAGCCGTTTATGTCGTCGGGGATCTCAATAACGGTCGTCAAGTGATTCAACGCCTTTTGATCCGTCAAAGGCTCTCCGTCTGGTCCAACTCGTACCAGTCTTGGCGCGGATTCCATGTCCGGCCAAACCAGGTTGTGATCTTTAGTGCCAGTGATTCGCTGGTGCACATTGTTACTATCAAGCAACCAGGTTACCCACAGTCTGTCAGTGCCCGTGCGATGCAGAGGGCTGGAGGTTTCGCCGTAGTAATTGACCTTGTATTTGTCGGCAATGACGCCAAGCTTGGCAAAGTTAAGGTGGGCGTTAAGGGACTGCAACGGGTCGAAGGTCCAGGTAATCTTGTCTATACCTTTTGCCCTCGCTCGCTCTCGTTGGGCCACCTTCAGACGGTAACCAACTCCGTGCGAGCGATATGCGCTTTTCACCGCGAGCATGTCTGAGTGGAGTATGAGGCGACCGTCTTCAATCCCGGGAAATCCCAACACGAATCCAATGAGATCGGGTCCGTCGAACGCGCCGAGCAGCACTCCGCCAATCTCCAGCAAGGGTATCAAGGCCAGACTCGGAAATATCTCGCGATCACTACAGCCCCAGATTTCCTTTTGCAGGTCTTCAACGGCTTTTAACTCGGAACATTCTTTTATTTCGCGAATGTCGATTGATGATCGGTTGGTGACCATGACGGTCGGAGGCGTTACTTAACTGCCCGGGCGAGACTAGACCAGAAGTCCTTTTATGAGTTCGTTCAGCCAGGCGATATCGATTGGTTTGGTGACGTAGGCGTCGAACCCTGAGGCCTTAGCCTCGGCGCGAAAATCTGTTTCCTGGTGAGCGGTGACGGCAATTATTGGGACTTCCCGCATAGCATCATTGCTACGAATCTTCGCCGTCGCCGCTAGTCCATCCATTACCGGAAGAGTCAGGTCCATCAGAATGATATCGGGATGTTCGCGCAGGGCTATCTCCACCGCCTTCGCCCCATCCTCAGCTTCAGTCACAATGTACCCTAGCTGCTCCAATTCCAGCCGCATGAAATAGCGAGCATCATCCACATCTTCAACAATCAGAACGGTTAGGTTTGTTGAGTCTTTCTCAGTCATTGTGTGCAGAACGTAGGCTCAGATGAAGTACGCGGTCCGGAGGTTTCGTTAAACGCGGCTCGATTCATTTCCGAAGGATCTTGAATGACTTTGAATGTATGTCGCGCATGGTCGTATGTCAAGAGACCGAGTTTTTTGGACTGTCCTTCATCTCATTTTCTTCACCTGCGTGTCCGTGAGTTAAGCGCGAAAATCAAAAACGATCCACGAAATACCACGAAATATCACTAACATAGTTTCAGACCGTTTGCGTTAGCCAATGGATGCTAGCACTCAACTCGACCAGCAACCACTCACCCACGGAACCATTTGCGGTAGCCAATGGATCCTGGCATTCAAGATAACAAAGGGCCGCTCAATTACGGAACCGCGAGCGGTAGCGACCGGATGCTGCCACTCAACGTCATGTCGTGTGTTCTAATTCGAGAGCTGGCCTGGTTGAAACAACCGATCCACGAAAACCACAAGAGCGAACACAAAAACTCTGTTAGTGATATTTCGTGGAACTTCGTGGATCGTTCTTGCTTGCACCTGTCTCACGGACAGAAGGTGAAGAAGAATGAAATCAGGACTCTATCGATTGCGGCGCAGCTTGAACGCTAGTATCCATTGGCTACCGCAAATGGTTCTGTGCGTGAATGCCGTTAATAGCGTTGAGTGGTAACATCCGGTCGCTACCGCTCGCGGTTCCGTAATTGAGTGGTGCTCGTCGAGTTGAATGCTAGTATCCATTGGCTACCTCAAATGGTTCTGCGCGCAGTGGCTTGCCCCGAGCCAGCGGGTGATGGCACTCAATGAGACCTGGTACCACGTCACCCTAGACGAAACCTTAGGGCTGCTTTTATCGTTAGAAGTCTCGGAACCAGGGCTTTTTAGGTCTTGAAACGGCGGAAAGGAAGCCATGAAACGAATAATTCTTGTCGTCCTCCTTGTTGGGATAGCGGCAGTGGCCGGGATGGTGCGGTCATATTCAAAGGCGGGCCACAGCATTGGTGAACTTCCCCAGGCGATCAGCGGGGACTCAAACTCACAGGGCGAGGCCCGCGAAGAGATCCGCAAGAACTACGAACTATCTCCGGGCGCAAAAGTCGAGGTTGTGGGAATAAACGGGGCGGTCAAGATCGAGACAGCTGATGTCAAAACGGCCGACGTTTACATTGAGCGAACGGGGAAGAGTCCGGAAGCTTTGACCCGCCGCAAGATCGTAATTGAAAGTAGTCCAACCAGCCTCAAGATCCGCGGCACAAAAGGTGATGCCGGCTTCTTTGCGCGGCTTTTCGGATCTAGTCCTTCGGAACGTGTCACTCTAAGGCTCCCACGTCAGATCGCGCTTGTCACTGAGGGCGTCAACGGCTCCGTCACAGTGGGCGAGATCGATGGACCCGTCGAAGTACACGGGATAAATGGTCGAGTTGATGTTGCGCAGGCGAGCGGCTCAGCTGAATTGCACGGAATTAACGGAAATATTTCGCTCGGCCTGAATCGTCTTGACCACGACGGACTAAGCATCAATGGCGTCAATGGCAATATTGAGCTGCGGATGAGCGAAGGCGTCAATGCGGAGTTTGAAGCGCATGGAATGAATGGCAATGTAGTTTCTGATCTTCCCGGCTTCGTGCTGGAAAGGGCCAAGCATGGGAGCTATTCGGGTCATCTGGGCAGCGGAGGAAATTCGATCTCTGCTCACGGAATCAATGGGAACATTCGTTTAACCCGGGCCATGAACGCTTCGACCACAGTCGACACTACCAGGACGAAAAGTTAATCCGCAGATTACACAGCGGCCTCCGCAGCAAATCAGCGTAGTTTCACGCAAAGACGCAAAGGAGCAAAGGCGCAAAGTCTTAATTCTTCCTCTTTGCGTCTTTGCTCCTTTGCGTCTTTGCGTGAAATTCCTGCTCCGAAAACAAGGTTGTGCAAACTTCGTAATCTGCGGATAGACTAATCCTTCCTACCTGACCTCCGAAAACTTCACATTCAGGATTCCGTATTCTTTCCAGTCCTTGTAATCGTAGTGCCACCACTCTGGTTCATAGACGGCGAACCCTTCAGCTTCCATCGCGGCGCGCAACATTTCGTGTAGCATTTGTGAATCCGTCGACGCGCACGAGTAATTGATGTGTGCTCGCTCTGTCATCTCGTCGTACTCGCTCGGCATACGCACTATTTCTCCGGTTTTGAGCGCAAACATAGACAAGTCAACTGCACAGCCGCGGTTATGTCTTGAACCCTTACTCGGATCGGCAACAAAGATCTTCTTGTCGTCAGGCGTGGCATCCCAAAAGATTTTTGTTACTGACCATGGCCGGTACGCGTCGAATATCACCAATCCGTAACCCTGCTTGTGCAGCGCCTGGTTCACACGCACAAGCGCTTCCGCTGCCGGGCGCTGCAGAAAAGCGCGCGCCTGTTTGTAAACCGAGCGACCCAAGAAGTTGTTCTTAGTGGCGTAACGTATGTCGAGCCTGATGGTCGGATCGAGCTTAACGAGCTCCACGAGATCAGGTGGGCGAAACGGTCCCGGCTCTTGCGGTGGCCCCTGGGCAAGGGCGGTAAGAGAAACGAATAGGAGGAGAATTATGAGGTAGCTAAAGTCATACCGGCGCATCGGTTGCTTCTCCTGGATTTTTGAAGAGATGTGTAAAACTCTTGAAATCCTGTCACACTTCCCGAGACTGTGTGAAACCCAAAACGTACCTACGGTAATTTGCAGGTCAGGAAGGCGGACCCTGTCCCCGCCTCAAGCTTGAAAGCTACTCAAATCAAAAGAAATCACTCAGGTCTAGAGATCTCACAGGTTGGGAAGGGGGGCAAGCCCACCTTCCTGACCTGCAAATTATTCCTGACCTGCAATTTACCGTAAGGCCTTTTGGCTTTTGACACTGTCGTTAACTGTCTGCTGTTGACCACGATGGTCCAGGGTGCACGTATCATCAGTGCGCCTTTGCGTCGAAGCATAGTCTCTCCTGGGATGAAGGTGTGAAATACTGACAGAACTGCCTTAGAAATCGGGGCAGTTTACCACAGCGCTGGAGGGTATTAGGATGCGTTACAGAGTAGTTTCAGCGAGATTCGATTTGTACTTCGTTCCTGTCTGGCGATCATTAATCTCGATATAGATCCAGCTCGGCGGAACTACATCAGCTTCCCCCGCAAACCACAATTGGTTGAGGCCGTCGTGATCCTTGAGCGCACAAAAGCCGTACAGCCTCTTGCCGGTGGAGTCGAAGACGTCAACCCACGATCGTGACGCGTTGTTGTTTGTACCACAGGGTGGAAGCGAAGGCGAAGGAGCGAAAAGTTCGTTAGGGTATACGTTGTAGTTATCTACGGCAAATCTGTAACGCGTGAACGACTTGCCCCCGGTCTCAAAAATCTCCTGACCTATTAAAACCAATACAGGGTTGGGTAGCGGTCGCTGAGCACTTGAAACTCTCTCACTCGCGTAGGGAAAAAAGCCAAGACAGGCGAGAAGCTGAATGAACACCAGCAGTGCGCGCGGCCTGCCCACGCGGAAATTCCGGTGTCTTCCATTGGTTGAGGTCATTGTTTGTTCCTTTCTTTTGGGGGTAATTCACCCACCAGATGTGTCTGCGGTTTGTAGCAACGCAACGAGCTTTGCCTTTCCTTGCTCGCTCGCCAGAGAGAGTCTTGATCTACATACAGGGCAAGTGTGGCTTCCTTTGTCAGTGCACTCTTCACCGCCTCTCGGTTCCTGATATTGCCTGCCCAGTTGGCGAAAGATGTCGTTCCACACGTCTTCTGTTTGGGCCAGCACGGCTCCTACAAACTGCCGGAGCTCCTCATCTTCGGGATTCGTTTGGCGTGAGGATTGAGTGGCGGGGGCCGGGTTCTCGGTCGGCATCTGCTCCAGCAACTGACGAGGATCTGCACCGAGCAGTAACGCGATAATCAGAATCACGATGCCACCGAGGCCGCCTCCAATTGCCACGCCGCCGCGCGAGATACCGCGCCTGTCTTCTACGTTCTGACTTTGTCTTCCTTCCCTCCAGCGCATGTCCCCAACCTCCCGCTCTACAAGTGTATTCGATGGGGATGATAAGTCTTAAACGAAAAATGACAAATGAAAAATGTCAAATGACAAATGATAAATGACATGGATCCCGGCAACTAACTCGACGAGCACCACTCGATTACGGAACCGCGAGCGGTAGCGACCGGATGCAGCCACTTAATTTCTCGTGGGCCTTCACTAACGCGTGTTCATTCAACCGACCCGAATTTGTCACAAGCTCTTCACCGGGACCGCGGACGTCTCGTCCGCTTGGCAACTCCAGAAGAAGCTTTCCAGGAAGCTGGCATCGTCCGAGACCGATTTATAGATAGCTCGCTGATTGCTGT
>JBOGOU010000184.1:0-15822 GCA_050748205.1 Pyrinomonadaceae bacterium
CTTCCCAACTGTGAGCTTTCTACCTTGAATCCTGCGAATTTGGCTATCGCACCAGTGCCGAAACTACTCGTCGCTTGTAACTGGTCCCCGCAGTTTGTTATCTTCGCAGTACATTATTCTTCGCGCCACCGTCTAGAAACTCTATGCCTGATAACACAAACTCGCCCGCCGCTACTTCCCCAGCTGGACTCAGAGGAGTTACTGCTGCGACTACATCTATCTCTGACGTCAATGGCGAAAAAGGCAGACTAATCTACCAGGGACACGATATCCACGACCTAGCTGCGCACTCCACTTTTGAAGAAGTAGTATTTCTTCTCTGGCACAAGAGGCTGCCAACGAGTCTTGAGCTAGACGAGTTGAGGCAGGCGATTGCCCGGGCTTACGACGTTCCCGAAGAGATCATTGGGTTAATGAAACGCTTTCCTCACGAAGCGGATCCAATTGACGTCTTGAGAACAACAGTCTCCGCCCTGGAGTTTTACGACCCTACTGCTCGAGATATCTCGAGAGATTCGAGTTTGAGAACCGCAGTCAAACTAACGGCGCAATTTCCCTCGATCGTTGCCGCAGGTGAGCGGCTACGCAAGGGGTTGGAGCCGATAAGGGCTGATCTCACCTTCGATATTGCCCAGAACTTCCTTTATATGTTGAAAGGGGAGGCACCCTCGAAGGAGGATGCGCGCCTCTTTGATGCTTGTCTGGTTCTCCATGCCGATCACGAACTGAACGCCTCAACCTTCGCCGCACGCGTGGTTGCCGGTACGCTGGCTGATATGTACGCATCAGTGACAGCGGCAATCGGTGCGCTTTCAGGCCCACTTCACGGGGGCGCCAACACTAATGTGATGAGGATGCTGCTCGAGATCGGCGAAGTCCGAAATGTCGAGAGCTACATCAAGAAAGCGCTTGCTGAAAAGCGCAAGATCATGGGCTTTGGTCACGCCGTCTACCGTACTGAAGATCCTCGAGCAACTCACTTGCGCAAGTTTTCGAAAGAAATGGGAGAGCGCGGCGGCAATATGAAGTGGTATGAGATGTCAAGCAAGGTCGAAGAAGTGATGATGCGTGAGAAAGGCCTCTACCCCAACGTCGATTTCTACTCCGCATCAACCTACCACATGATGGGAATCCCGCTGGATCTGTTCACCCCAATCTTCGCTGTCAGCCGCATCGCTGGCTGGACCGGCCACATCCTGGAACAATACGCCGACAACAAATTGATTAGGCCGCGCGCGGAGTACGTGGGTCAACGGGATGTTTCTTACGTGCCCATTACCGAACGCAAGTAGTCTGTCGAAGCCGACCGGGCTAAAGCCGCGATGTGAATGAGAAAATGAACGCCCAAAACTCTCCTACCTGATCATGCGTCGCGATCAAGTTGGCCGATGTCGGATTGCGAGAGTGAGGGAACCGGAGGATTTATACCTGTAGGATTCTCTTGCGAGGTCAGCCTCATCATCTCTTCGGTAGCAGAGAGTAAACGAGTGCGCCAGATGAAAATCGTTGAAACAATCAGAGTGATGGTGCACGCCACGCCCCCCTCGATGCCGTAACTGCCACCGGTCAACCATGCTGGGCCAAGATCCGTCGCCTGTAACAAAGGGTGGGGAGCGATTCTCGTTATCCCGCTAACCGGTAAACCAAAGAGCGATCCCAGGGCCCAGTTCCAGGCCCAGTGGATTCCGAGCGGAAACCAGAGGCTCCTCGTGCGCAAATAGGCAATCGCAAACCAAACCCCTGCGAGCGCCGTGTTGACGAAAGTGAACTTCGCCACATTGGGATTATTCAAATGAACTGCCGCGAACGGTACTGACGTCAGTAGCACCCCCAACCACGCAAGGCCCGCTCGAGTGAGTGTCTGTAGAGCGTAGCCTCTGAACAAAGCTTCCTCTGCCAGAGCTGCTACAATAAACACCGCGCCAGATAACGCTAGCGTCATCGCCACTTGCAAGAACATCCCCGCCGGTGAAATAGAGAAGCGAAGTCCTCCGCCCGCTGTTGCAATTGCTGAGGCGAGAGCCAATGAGGCAACGCCGATAGCAGAGCCGATCAAGAAATCGCGAATCCAACCACGATGTAATGAGAGTCCAATTGCTCGCCAGGGTAGACCTTCAAGCCAGCGCGTACAGATGAAGGCGGCGCCCAGCGCTGCTGTCAGGAGTATCACTCTGAAGACCAGGTCGCTGACAAGGAATCCCGGAGATAGCGCCGGGGCGAAAAGCCTTATCAAAGCGTAAACCACTCTCACGCCAGACGTGATGACCCAAAGCAGAGCAACATAGACCAGCACAAAAACAAGTAGACGCCAGCCACTGCGCAATCGCCCGGCCTGGTTAATAAAGATTTTTTGAATATCCATTAGAGCTGCCCGCCGTTCTAGGAGTCCGGGCATTGTAAACTGAAGGCGGCGTCAGAACGAACCACCCCACCCGCGGGGCTCTACAACTGCCAGTGATCCATTTGAACGGTTTTGTCATATGATTTCTGCAATTCAGATCTGCGCTGATTGGTGAGATCTGTGGCTAATTCTTCTGCCCTAAGTGCGACGGGGCCCGGTCAAGGCGCAATGCCCGTGCGCGGCTGGTGTGCTAAACTTCGAACCGCATTCTCATGAGCGATCAGCCGCAAAATCCTGATTTTGACCCAGCAAAAAAGCAGATCCGTCGCCGGCGCATATTGCTTTGGACACTTGGTTTCACAGTCCTTCTCTTGCTGTCCGTGATCATCTCGCAACAGTTGTGGCTCTGGACCGTTGTCCCTCCCGACACAGCTTCAGACACTCTCCTGCTATACGCCCTGTCCACGCTAAACTTTGTAGCATTTGTAGTCTTCTCTTTCATATTCGTCCGCAACCTGCTGAAACTGCGCCGGGAAAGGCGCGAACGACAACTCGGCTCAAAAATAAAAACGCGGCTACTGGTCTACTTCATCTCCATCAGCTTTCTGCCGATCATCGCGATGGCAGTCTTCTCCTACCTCTTTTTGAATCGCTCGCTGGAGAAATGGTTCAGTAAGTTTCCGGAAGAAGTCGTTAAAGAGGCGCGTGAAGTGCAACGCGAAGCAGTTGATGCTCAATATCGCAGTCTGCGCGAGACGGCGTCGTTGCTTGGGGTGCTGTTAAGCAAACAACCTGATCCTGAGCGCCAGGAGACACTGAATCAGATTGTTGCAAATGGGCAACTATCGGCGGTTGAGATTGTCGATTCGGACGGCAAGGCACTGGTTCAGAGCCGGGCCAAGAGTACCTTAACTGAGACGTCGGATTTGGAGGCGGTTCTTCACCAGGCGCGTCAGGCGAAAGGAGATATTGGTGAGCGGCTCGTTGATGGCGAGGGATTTGACGTGGTCACTGTCCCTTTACCTGACAACCAAAGACTTATCCTCGCTACTGCTCGCCGGCCCAGCACGGATTTGAGCGACACCATCACTGGATCCGAAAGTGAGCGTCAAAAACTCGTCAAAAGGCAACGCAAGGTCCGTTTGCTAGGCATATCCACGTTGGGCCTAATGACCCTGATGCTTCTATTCGTTTCAAGCTGGGTGGCCATCTACCTTGCGCGTGGGATCGCGACCCCAATTAAGGCCCTGGCTGAAGCTTCCAATGAGATCGCTCGCGGGAATCTTTCCCAGCGCGTCATAACAGGCGCTGAGGACGAACTGGCCCTGCTGGCGCATTCGTTCAATCAGATGACGGCGCAACTTGAAGAAAACCGGAGCCGGATCGAGGCCGGTTCTTCCGAACTGCGCGACAAGAACCTGGCGCTGGAAGAGCGACGAAACTACATCGAGACCGTGTTGCAATCGCTCTCCACGGGAGTCGTCTCGCTAGATGAGAATGATCACGTAACGACCATCAACGCGGCAGCAGCACGAATGCTCCGTCTGGGCGAAGTTGCCAATGGGCACGAAAAACTTGAGCAACTGATCGGCAGCGAGGATGGAATAGTTTTGGATCGCCTGCTGCGGCGCGCTCGACGTAGCGGACAGGCAACAGAGCAAACTGCGCTTACGGGAGCTTTGTCGAAAGAGACCGGACCGCTCCCCGTTGCTTTGACCGCAACGGCCTTGCGGAGTACTCCGGGAGAAGCACAGGGAGTTGTATTAGTTATCGAGGACCTCTCCGAGTTGTTAGCGGCCCAGCGAGCAGCAGCCTGGAGCGAGGTTGCCAGACGAATGGCGCACGAGATTAAGAATCCGTTAACGCCTATTCAACTCTCCGCGGAGCGGATCGCCCGTAGTTATCGACGGCTTGGTGGGAATGGTGAACAGAACGGCTCGAATGGCAGGCCGGAAGAACCGGACGAGACAGGAGTTGCCGCTGTTATTGACGAATGCACTGAGACGATTACGCGTGAAGTGGCCGGATTGAAAGCGATGGTTGACGAGTTCTCGCGTTTCGCGCGGTTACCTCTCGCTCGCCTTGAACCTGCTGACTTGAATGAAGTCGTGCGACATGCAGTAGCTTTATATGAAGATCGGCTTGACGGCGTGACGATTGAGATGAAGTTGGATCCGGCATTGCCCGCGGCGATGCTGGACACTGAACAGTTGCGCCGCGTGTTTGTAAATCTAATTGACAACGCGCTTGGGGCCATGGCGGAGATGGAAGGACAACGAACAATTTCCATCGTCACGATTCATGACGATAAGCGCAGCCAGCTGGTCGCGGAGGTGGCCGATACGGGCCATGGGATTCGTTCTGGAGACTTCAAGAGACTCTTCCAACCATATTTCTCGACACGCGGCAGCGGTACAGGTCTCGGTCTGGCCATCGTGCACCGGATTGTTCTTGAACACCGGGGGAGAATCCGCGCGGAAGCAAACCATCCGCGAGGCGCCCGATTTGTCATCGAGTTGCCTGCTTAAGAATTTCGGATTTGGGATTTCGGATTTCGAATTTGAAGAAGAGGGCAAGCTTGAATAGGAAGAGCAGTGAGCATGGGCGTTAAGAGCCAGATCCTGGTTCACGTCAAATCCGAAATCCGAAATCCGAAATCCGAAATCCGAAATCCCAAATCCGAAATTCTTTTTATGTCCGACTCAATACTCATAGTTGACGACGAGCGTGGAATTCGCGACACCTTGCGCGGCGTGATGGGCGACGAGGGCTTTGTCACTGACGCAGTGGGCAGCGGCGAGGAATGTCTCAAGGCCGTCGAGCGGCGCGCCTATGGCTGCATACTGCTCGACGTTTGGCTGCCTGGCATCGACGGTCTCGAGACGCTGAAGCAACTGCGCGCAGCCGGATCGGACGCTGCCGTAGTAATTATCTCCGGCCACGGCAATGTAGAAACCGCTGTGCGCGCAACGAAGCTTGGAGCTTTTGACTTTATTGAGAAACCACTTTCCATAGAGAAGACCGTGCTCACCGTTCGCAACGCTCTGCGCCAAAGGCAGCTCGAACTGCTCAACGCAGAGATGGCCGCCGAGTTGGCCAAAGAGTACACGATGGTCGGTGAATCCGTGGCGATGCGCGCGCTGCGCAAGCAGATTTCTGTTGTTGCACCCACAGATGGTCGCGTTTTGATTTATGGTGAGTCGGGCACAGGGAAGGAACTCGTTGCTCGCTCTATTCACGCGCAATCGCGCAGAGCGTCAGCGCCTTTTGTGGAAGTCAATTCGGCAGCGATACCCGAGGAGTTGATCGAATCTGAGCTATTTGGACACGTCAAAGGTGCGTTTACCGGCGCCACGGCAGCCAAGAAAGGGAAGTTTGAATTGGCGGATGGCGCGACTCTATTTCTTGATGAAGTGGGAGACATGAGCGCAAACGTGCAGGCAAAGGTGTTGCGAGTGCTTGAAGAGCAGCGATTTGAGCCGGTTGGCAGTGGCACTTCGATCAGCGTTGACGTGCGAGTGATTGCTGCAACCAACAAGCAACTCGACCTGGAGATCGAGCGTGGAAAATTCAGGCCCGATCTCTTCTATCGCCTTAATGTAATTCCGTTCGAATTGCCGCCGTTGCGAGATCGACCGGAAGACTTGCCCCTCCTTGCAGAACATTTCAACCAGAATTTTTCGAGGGCCTATGGCAAGAAGCCGAAACTGTTTGCCGGCGAAGCGATCGAGGAACTGCAGACCTACTCCTGGCCCGGCAACGTTCGAGAGTTGAAGAACACGATTGAGCGCGTTGTGATTATGCATCCCGGGACAAAAGTGATCGCGGATGATTTACCGGCGCGGGGGAAAGAGGAAGCTCCAGTAGCCTCTTTCAGGTTTCCCTCCTTCAAGGAGGCGACAGACGCTTATCATCGTGAGTTCATTCAGCGAAAGCTGGAAGAGGCCGAAGGTAACGTCTCACGAGCTGCAGAGTTGATGGGCGTTGACCGCAGCCATCTCTATCGTCGCATGCGCGCTTTGGGAATCCACAATCGGGGTGAGCGTGTTGGTGCTTCTTAACTAATCATCATGAGACTCTTCTTTGGGTTTACACTCGGCGCTCTCGTAATCATGAGCACTGTTGCCGGCCAACCGGCATCCAAGCGGGGCTTGGTAGGGAATTTGAAGAACCACGCTGCCGATGGGTGCGGCTGTTACTTCCAGTTTCGAGGTACGCCGCGAAAATCCGAAAAGTACATATTCTCCTCATCAATTGAAGACGAAAAGACGGCTTGGATGAATATCGATGGACAAGATGTAGAGCTTACTTTGGTAAAAGAAAAGGGGCCAAAAACCGAGCGAGTAGGAAGCAGATCTTCGGTTAGGTACAGATCACGTGATATCACGGTAAGTGGAACCTACGTCGCGACAAGAGTGTGTAAGCCCAACGACGAAAACTGCGAGTCGACTGCTTACTCAGCAACTTTTGTCGTCGGGAAGGGTGCAAAGTCGCAGGTTGTGAAGGCAGTGGGCAGTTGTGGGTGTTGATTGTTGTTGACTCACTATTTAATTACGGGCAATCATAGTTGAATTTGAGATTCAGAGGTTTAAAAACGATCCACGAAATAACACGAAATATCACCAACAAATTTTCGTGTTAGTTCGTGTGGTGCGCGTGGATCGGTTGTTTTTCGCCAGGCCAGATATCAAAATTAGGCCACCACCAAATACGCTCAGCGTTGACTTTGGCAGCACAATACCGTATCAGTAATTGTTTGTCTCGCCATAAGCGAGGCGCGACGCAACTGGGGTTGGAATTGAGGCAATAATGGACTTTACAACCAAAGAACTTCTGAAGCGTTACGCCAAACTCGCCGTAGGTCAGCCCTTCGCACCCGTTTTGCTAAACATTCTGGTGACGTCGGTGTGCGACATGCGTTGTACACACTGCTTTTTCACGGATGAGCTGGACGACCGGCCGCGCAAGAAGCTTCAAATGAAAACCCACGAAATCGAGAAGATCTCCGAAACGTTGGGCGGAAATCTTGGTGTCTTGATTCTGGCGGGTGGTGAGCCTTTTACCCGCAAAGACCTACCCGAGATTGCCAGGGCTTTTTACACGAACAACAAGCTCGAATCGATCTACATCATGTCAAACGGGCAGATTCAGAAAAGAATCTTTCCCGACGTGACCCGTGTCCTCGAAGAGTGCCCGAATCTGAATGTCACTGTGGCGCTTGGCATTGACGGACTGAAGGACCAGCACGAGAAGATCCGGCAAAAACCCGGTTCCTGGGATATCTGCATAGATACCGCGCGCCAGCTACAGGCGATCAAGAAGGAATATCCGCGGCTCGATGTCCAAACCTGCACCTGTTTCATGAACTCAAATCAGGACACGATTTTTGAATGGTACGATTTCCTCAAGTATGAATTGAGGCCGGACAAGGTCAACTTCAATTACATTCGTCCGCCGTCCGCCGACCCGGTAGAGCTCGACATCGATCACTCGAGATATGCGAAGCTCGCCACAATGATCGACGACGACTCGCGTCATGCAGCAATCAAAAACAACTACGGCGGAAAAGCCGGGTTCTTCAAGGCAGCAATCGACATCTACATGCATGGCCTGATTGCCAAGACGCAGGAAACACAACAGGCACAAATGAAGTGCTACGCCGGGACTGCGGGAGGCGTGATCTACGACGAAGGAACAGTTTCCTCCTGCGAAAATCTCGCCCCCATCGGGAATCTGCGTGATTTCTCCTGGGATTTCCAGAAGCTTTGGTTGTCGCCTGCGATGAAGGAGCGCCGCAAGAAAGCCGCGGACGGTTGTTTTTGCACCCATGAGTCGAACAGTTACTATCCGTCGCTGCCGTTCAACCCGGGTCATCTGATCCAGATTAAGAAACTTGAAAGGGAAATGAAGAAGGCCAGGAAAGAGATCGATCGCACAGGGGCGGAGGTTGATGGGCTGGCGCTCAGAGCGTGAAAGCCGATTTGAGATTTGAGATTTGAGATTTGAGATTTGAGATTTGAGATCTGAGATCAAACTGAGAAAATGTTTCGTAGCCGAGTCCCAAAAATCCTGATCATCTCGTCCGATACCGGTGGTGGTCATCGCTCGGCGGCAGCAGCCATTGTGGCCGGAGTGCAGAAGTTCTTTGACGGGCAGTCGTACGCCGTGCGCGTGGTGCGAGCCGTTGAAGAGTCTCACGCAGTAACCAAAAAACTCGTGCGGTTGTACAACTGGCTCCTGCGTAACCGGCAGCATTGGATGAAGTACCTTTACTGGTGCGTAAACAGGTTTCGCCCCGAAACGCGCGAGTTCTTTCATAAGCGCTGTGTCGGTTACGTTGTGGAGCTTTTTGAGCGCTGGTGCCCGCACATTGTCGTAAGTGTTCACCCGCTTACGCAACATATCCTTGCTCGTGTTCTGAGGGAGCTGAAGCTCGCAGACCGTATTCCCCTGGTCTCGGTAGTTACCGACCCTTACTACGGATTCTGGCGCGGTTGGGCCTGCGACGATGTGACGCTCTATCTTGTTGCGAGCGAAGGAGCCAAGCAACAGTTGCTTGATTACGGTATTCCCGCTGAGCGGATCAAAATTTCTGGAATGCCTGTTCACCCTAAGTTCGCTTACCCTGGTGAAGAAGCAGCGCGAGCGGCGCGACGAGCGCTTGATTTGGATCCCGAAAGATTCACAGTGTTTGTGAACGCAGGCTGGGAAGGTGGTGGCAACGTGCCGAAGATCTTCCGCGAACTTGTGCGCGGAAAGTTGGATGTTCAGGCTATCTTTTTGGCTGGCCGCAATGAAGAGTTAAAGCTGGAAGCTGAATCACTCGCAGGCAGCGCGTCGTTTCCTATCAAGGTTATTGGCTACTCGGAGCACGTCGAACAACTGATGAGCGCTGCAAATGTGATGATTTCAAAGCTTGGGGGCTTGACCACTTTCGAAGCGTTCGCCTCCCGGTTGCCCATCATCGCTGACGCGATTACACCTCCAATGCCTCAGGAAGAGGGAACCGCAGATCTTATTGCCACCCGCGGCGCCGGGATCCTGCTACGACGCGCGAGCGATATTGTGCCAGTGATACGTCGTATGCTTGAAGATACCGCACATTACTCCGCCCTGCGTGCTGCAACTGTGGGGCTGGCTATTCCGAATGCCACCAGGCAAATCGTCGAGGAGATAGTGGCGCTTATTCCGGCACCGGTCAGAAGTTCCGAAGAATCGATACTTACCGAAGTTGCTTAACTGCCTGAGCGCGTTGACTGTTTGCGCTTTTTCAAGCTTTAATTCCCGCCTGCGAATTAAGCCAAGAATTACGCCCGCTTGCGCTCGTCGAAGCGGGCTTTTTAGGAGATGAATAGCTGGTGAGCCTGCTGCTTGAAGGAAAGCGCGCTTTCGTGACTGGAGGAACGCGAGGAATTGGCGCGGCAATCTGCAGCATCTTCGCGCGCGAAGGTGCTGATGTAGCATTTAACTACGGTACGCGTGACGATCTTGCAGCAGAGACGCGCGAGAAAATTGAGAAACACAACCGGCGAGCACTCAGCTTCAAGACCTCGGTAACTGATCGCCTGGGTATGAAGCGCCTGGCGAGAGAACTAGTTGAGAAGTGGGATGGGATCGATATTCTCGTCAATAATGCGGCCATCAACAGGGGTGACAATTTCGCCACCACTACCGATCGCGCATGGGATGAAGTGATCGATACAAACATCGGCAGCCTTTTCGCGGTTACGAAGCCAATCTACAAACAGATGATTCGCCAGCGGAAGGGAAGCATCCTTAACATCACTTCGATTGGCGCGATAAGAGCGTTACCTACCTCGGTTCACTATGCCACGTCCAAGGCGGCCATGATTGGTTTTACAAAATGCCTCTCGCGCGAGGCCGGCACATTCGGGGTCAAAGTAAACGCAATCGCGGCTGGAATCTTCGATACAGATCTCGCCTCAGCCCTTCCTGAACGCTTGCTGCAGATGCATTCATTCTGGGCGTCTGCCGGACGCCTCGGACGGCCGGAAGAACTTGCCGAGTATGCCGCTTTCATGGTTAGTGATCGGAACAGCTTCATGAATGGCGAAGTAGTAATCGTTGATGGCGGAGCGATTACCTGAGTTTGCCGGGCCGGCCACCGCGAACACCAATCTTCCATTCAAGCTCTTCACTGGGACCGCGTCTCGCCCGCAAAAGCGCGGTCAGGCGCCTGATCTCATCCACAAAACCGGTTCGCGCTTCGCGCTCATTGCGGCGAGACGCCCGCGGTCCCAGTAAGGGCTTGAGTCAAACTCCGCAGTTGTGAAGGAATACTCAAAAGCTCAGTCGTGTTGGAGTTCGACGAGGAATGCGCGTTGACCTCCGGCGGAGGTCTCCAGGACCTTTCGGACTGTATAGCCTCGCTCGGTGAGGGTCTTGAGCGGCGGACTCGTTTCGTCCCAGCTCGTATCGCGAAATGCGATCCAAAAGTGTTCCTCATTCAGAGTGGACTGATCACGCACCTCAATCGCTGAAAAAGCCCTTGGGAGAAAATATGCAGGATCTTCGCCCAAACCAGGCATCCCCTTCACGACCCCCACTTTGTATCGTTCACCATCTTTTCGACCCAAAGCGAACCACAAATGATAAGCAATCAGGTCTTCAAACGCGTAGATCTTCACCACGTCGGCCCTGGCGGCTTGCTGCTGGCTCAATCGCCGGCCCAGTTCTTCCCACGCACACCAGATATAACTGCGCTCGGGTCTCACCACCATCAGAGTACCGGCCAGAACGAACCAGGTAATCATAACTCCAAAAACGAGGAGCCTCACCAACTGCGGGCGTAGGCTATTGAGCGAGATAGCCGCCAAGAAAGCATAAGGCACCGCGACAATTATCAAATGGCGAGTACCCCAAACTGAGTAAGGAAAGATCCAGCTAAAGAAAAATGCCAGCGCTAGAGGCACACAAAAGAAGAGAAGTAACCACTTGATTGCCTCGGTGCGTTTGCCTTCCTCCTGGCGTTTCCCGCGAAGGGTTCGCCATGCCAATCGTATCAACGGCAAACCGAATATCAGCAGACCGGCAAATGCGCTCCAACGGTAATAGAGAGGTTCACTTGTGCTCTGACGAAAGTAGAAAGGTTCGTTGAGGAGAGTAAAGAATCGTGCAACATCCTCCAGCCGTGGCCGGGCGACCCATCCTATGTTTTGCATTAGGCCGCGGGATGGTTCGCCTGCTCTTGTGACTGTGTAGACCCAGGGGCTGAAGCAAAGCAAGAGTATTCCGGCGGCGATAGAAAAACCGGGCAGCTTGTCTCGCCGCCACAATAAGAGAAAGGCTGCTTCCGTTGCTATTAGCAGCCAGCCATAGTAGTGGGTGTAAACAAGTAACAGATTTAGCGCCGAGAGAACCAACAGTTGTTTCTTTGAATCGGCCGCAGACCTGATGAATCGAATGAACAACCAGAGAGAGCAGACGGCAAAGAAAAGCAACAGACTATACATCCGCACTTCTTGTGCGTACTTAATCAAGTAACCATTCACGGCCATCAGCAAGAGGGCAAACTTTGTGTCGGCCGCTCTGAGGCCCAGTTCACGGCATAACATGAAGAAAGGAACGACAGCGGCGAAACTGATTAGAACAGGCAAGAGGCGCAGCCACGGCAGCGATTCACCACCGATGGCGATCCAGACCTTGAGTAGGGCATAGAAAAGTGGTGGATGAATGATGTCTGCTGCCACGAAGCTGAGCAGCCGGGTCCAATCGTAGCTCGCGGCGTGTACGCTGAATATTTCGTCGAACCAGAGGCAAGAGGAAGTTAGTCGCCAGAGCCTAACACCGATAAAGAGACCCAGTATCAGGGTGGTGAGGAAAAAGGACGAAGGATTTAGAAGTGTGGCCGCGAAAACTTTACGAATGAGTTGCTGTAACAAATGGTCGATGGTGGATTCAAGTTTGAAGTGCAACGATTATTTTTGGCCGACACGGCGCTGAATCGTTTGCTTCTCAGTGTTCTCCGTGTCTCCGTGGTAAAAAAAACGTTATTCACGACGGAGGCACGGAGTGCACTGAGAATAGCGTGCAAAATAGAAAATGGAAAATGCCCCGATCCTCGAAGTCACACGAAATTACATGAAGAAGAATCTTTAGTTTAATGTGATTTAGTGGATCGTTTTCTTGCCTACGAGTGGTCAACGAAAAATGTCAAATTATGTCAAAGGGAAATGGAACCGGTCACTCGCTACCGCCTTTGTCAGGCATTCCGCCTTCCAATTCCAACAGTCTTTGCTGAAGTTCTCTGATCGTCCGTTGCATCTCACCCAGCCGGCGAAAGGCGGCCGTGGCGCGTAACCAGTCACGATTATCAAATGCAGGAATTCCTGAGATGACCTTCCCCGCCGGGACGTCATGACTGGTTGCGCTCTTGGCTGTCAGCACCACGTCGTCGCCGATCGTCAAGTGACCGGCTACGCCAGCCTGACCTGCAAGGACAACTCGATTCCCGATGTGCGAGCTTCCCGCCAACCCGACCTGGGCACAGAGCAGTGTGTCCTCGCCCACTGTACAAGAGTGGCCGACCTGCACAAGGTTGTCGATCTTCGCGCCCCGGCCGATCCGCGACTCTCCGACGGACGCGCGATCGATGGTTGTGCCGGCCCCAATCTCGACGTCGTCTTCAATGACTACGCGCCCGGTTTGCGGGATCTTGAGCCAGTGGCCTTCCTCGTCTTTTGCATAACCGAATCCATCACAACCCACTACGACGTTGTTATGAATTATGACGCGTTCGCCGATCCGCGAGCGTTCACGAATCACCGAACCTGAGTGGACCACCGAGTCCCTGCCGATCGAAACGCCTTCGTAAATCGTCACGTTGGCATGGATGCACACGCCTGATGCAATCTCGACCCCCGGCCCAATTGCGGAACACGCGCCAACCATTACTTCGGCTGCGACGCTTGCGGTGGGATCTATAACCGCAGTGGGGTGAATCGTTGGCTCAAACCGCCGTTCTGGATTGAATATTCTGAGCGCACGCGTATAAGCGAGGTACGGATCCTTCGCGCGTAAGATGACGATATCGTTGCGGCCCGCCTCGACATTCTCGCCAAGATAAATCGCGGAAGCCTGCGTTGACTTTACTCTCGGCGTGTAGCGCGGGTTGGCAAGGAATGTCACATGGCCCACTCTTGCGTCGTCGAGTCCAGCCGCGCCACCGATCTCAATGTCCGGTGTCCCTTCGACTTGAGCGCCCGTTAAGGCGGCGAGTTCGGCGAGTTTCATGTCTGGAGTTTAACGCAATGGGCCTGACCGGCGCACCTCGTCACATGATTGAAACGGGATCGATTTCCAGGTTAATGGAGCGAAGATTGACGCCACGCCCGGCAAGGCTGTCTAACGCAGTATCAACCACACCACGCAATTGGCGCCTGCTGCGAGACTTTACCAATAACTGAATACGGTGCTCGCCTTTTAGTCTTGCAAGAGGCGCTGGCGCAGGACCGAGTATGCGGCACGCTCGATCCCGGTTGGCCGAATCCATTTCTTTACGCAAGTCCAATGCTTCAGCCCGGACACGACTAAGGTCGGAACCATGCACCAACAACGAGGCGAGAGACACAAAGGGCGGGTAGGAATGGTTTTGCCGGTGCCGGATCTCCTCTTTGTAAAAGCCTTCGTAGTCCTGCGCGCATGCATGTCTTAAGGCGTAGTGATTTGGGTGATAGGTCTGAATCAAGACCTGGCCGCCGAGGTCGCCGCGTCCAGCTCGTCCAGCCACCTGCGTGAGAAGTTGGAACGTTCGTTCCGCCGCGCGGAAGTCGGGCAGAGCGAGGCCGGCGTCTACAGAGACAACACCAACGAGCGTCACGTTAGGAAAGTCGTGACCCTTAGCCAACATCTGCGTCCCGACCAGCATATCGATCTTGCCTTCGCTAAATTCAGTTAGTGCCTTCTCGAAAAGCCCGCGTCGCGAGGCAGCATCCCGGTCAATCCTGGCAATACGGAGTGCGGGAAAGAGCTTCGTCAACATCGCCTCGATCTGCTCTGTACCCTCCCCAACATAGTAGATGTATTTTCCCTTGCAACTCGGACATTGCTGAGGTGCAGCCTCACGGTGATTACAGTAATGACAAACGATCACTCTTTCGCTGCGATGGTAGGTGAGGGTGACGTCGCAGTTGGGACACTGAATCGTCTCTCCGCATGACCGGCAAAGAACGAAACTAGAGTAACCTCGTCGATTTATCAGAATGATTGCCTGCTCATTTCGTTGCCGGGTCTGTTCAATCGCCTCCAGCAAGTCATCGGAAAAAACTCTTGGTTTTTTATAGCGGTCAAAGACCTTACGCATGTCGATAATTCGCGCCGTAGCCATCGGACGATTTGCGATGCGGTTCGCTAATCGAAGATATTGGTACTTGCCGGTGTGCGCGTTATGAAATGACTCGAGTGAAGGTGTTGCTGAACCGAGGATCACAACGGCCGACTCTTTTTGGGCCCGTACAATGGCCGTGTCGCGACCGTTGTATTGTGGCGAGTCCTGCTGCCGGTACGTTGATTCATGCTCCTCATCGATAATCACTAATCCCAGTTTTGCTATTGGCGCGAAAACGGCGGAGCGAGTGCCAATCACGATTTTCGCCGCTCCTTCTTTGACGCGCACCCACTCGTCAAAGCGCTCGCCTTTCGACAATGAAGAATGAAAAATTGCCACCTGATCGCCGAAATGAGCCCTTAGCCTGCGCGAGAATACCGGAGTGAGCACAATCTCTGGAACGAGCATCAGCGCCGAGCGACCGAGTTCCAGGCAGACGCGCATCGCCCGCATATAGACTTCCGTCTTGCCACTACCTGTCACACCGTGAAGGAGGAATGCGGTGTAGATACCCTGTCTTATTGGTTCTTCGACTGCTCCAAGAACAGCGGCCTGAGCCTCCGTCAATTCGTATTGTTCGATCCGGGGAAGTGAGGCGTGGGAAAAGGGATCGCGGCGAACAGGCCGAAGAGAGACCTCGACCAGGCCTTTTCTTTGCAGAGTATTCACTGCTGACAGGCTCGCGCTTGCACTAGCAAGCAGATCCTGCAAGGGTATGTCATTCCCGTCTTCCAGCGCTGCGAGTACGCGATTCTGAGCTTCTGTAATTTTCTTTCCCTCGATATAAGCCGCTGAATTCTCAGGCCGCTGAATCCGCCGAACAACCCGCTTCTGTTTGGCTCGGGCAGATCGACCGGGTCGTTGAACAATCTCAATCAAACCTTCCCTTTGCAGTTCGCGAGCTGCTTTTGACGCCTGTGTCTTGCCCAATACCTTTGCGAGATCTTTCAGGTTGAGTTCTTCCGTCTCACCAATCTGCGCAAGTGCGGCCGCGGTGCTTGATGCCGGGCTGTCTGATAGTTCCTCGAGTCGTGCGCGACCTTTAGAAGTGAGCGCCAGAAACTGTTTAATGTTGGCGCTGATCCCCGGTGGCAACGCCGCTTTGATGACTTCGCCCCAGGGAGCTGCGTAGTAT
>JBOGOU010000185.1:0-5650 GCA_050748205.1 Pyrinomonadaceae bacterium
CTTTAGGGGTCTTCCACCGTCGCTGACGCGACGGAATTGTTACGGCGACTCAATCCCGGCGTTGAAACGCCGGACTAAACTCATGCGGACGCTACGCGGCGAAAAACAAACCGTAAATGACGTTTCATATTGATCACGACTGTTGCACTTCCAAGTTGAATCTGCGAATGACGAATGACGAATGAAAAATGAAAAATGGAAAATGACAAATGGAAAATGGCCCTTCGTTCCTAACCTGTGAGACTGCTGGCGCCCCGCCTTTTTTTGAGGAACTCCTCTCGAACAAGATCGGCGACTTCATCCGGGCGCAATTTCGAAGCCGCAAGAGTGCCACTCTCGTCGAGAAATTTTGCCGCCGAAGTCATCTCGTTGTTATTCAGCTTCCAGCATCCCTGGTGGTTTTGCTCAACCTGATTCAGGTTAGACATCAGGGTGCTAAGATCGCGTCGCTCGATGTGAGGCCGCACGACAGTTTCCGCCCAGGAGTAGTACGGATAATCGATGCGGTAGGACCATCCCTTTTCCACCGGAGTTGCGATTAGAAAAAGCCGGCCGCGGGCGTAGTACGAGATTGCCGTATAAGGCGCGGCGTGTCGAGTCGGGTTAAAGCCGCTGGAGCTAAAAACCTCCGGCGCCAGCGTGATCAGAGAGAAATGACCATCCTCATACTCCTCAACCTTGGAAGCCCCCCGCTCGAAACTATCAATCGCAACAGCGACTTGCTCCCACGCGCTGCGCCAGAGCTGTTCGTATTCACCTATATTTGTCAGTACACGCTCAACTTCGGGCAGCACCCACTCGTAGGCCCGAGCGTCGTCATCGATTTGTTGACCGGAAAGGAAGGCAGCGAGGGGAGAGCCCGTTTCACCGTTTGGACTGGCCTGATCCGAACCCTGAATAACAATGCTCACGCGTACGGCAGCTTCCGAGCGAAACTCGGAAAAGTCACCTGCTTCTGCAGCCGGGATCAGCTTTTCGCGCAGGTCTAACGCTCGCGTGCCGTTAAGGACCGTCCATACTGAAAGCACTCCATCGGTGTCGAAGTGGTTGTTGGTTACAAGCTCGATTCCGTTCGTCAGCTTTTCCCTATTTGGAGATGCGACCAAGTTGAGCGCGATTTCGGTTGAGGTGTCAGCCTTCACCTCGCCGGGAGTTTGATTTCCCTCCCAGTGTGAGAAATGCACGCTGTTGGAAACGATACCGTCTACAGACAGCTTGGGAACGCCATCCAGCCCGGCGTGATAGAACTCAAATCTCATGGTGAAGTCCTCTCGATGTAACAACGGCTGTGCGATGAAGTCCTGTATTAAGAGTGTAACGTATGCCCACGCCAAAGAAGAACTTGTGTCGTTAGGCGCGGAAAATAAAAAGAAGATCCAGGAAATAACACTTTGGGATCTGAGATCTCAAATTTCAGATCTCAAAAGGTTCGTGTGTTTTCGTGGATCGATTGTTTCCGCTAAGCCAAACTCTCAAATTTGGGCGCCACCGCTTGCCGCGATTGGTTGCGCTGAATAGAATGTTACACGGTCAGCACAAGATGATCGACGCTAAGAGGGAGTACCCAATGAACGCAACACCACAGCAGCAAATGCCTGAAATTACCGCAACCGAACTCAAGCAACGTCTCGACAATGGTGAGGATATTCAGATCATTGACGTGCGCGAGGCCCACGAGGTCGCGATTGCCAAGCTTCCCACATCAATTCACATCCCACTGGATCAGGTCTTAAACCGCATGTCGGAAATCGATCCTAATCGGGAGACTGTGGTTCACTGCAAGATGGGAGGGCGGAGTGCCAAAGCCATCGAAGCACTCAAGCGTTCCGGTTTCTCGGGAAACCTTCTCAATCTCCGGGGCGGAATCACGGCTTGGTCCAATGAGGTGGATCCCAGCGTGCCCAAGTATTAGGATGTCCGACAAACTTCAGGCCGGCCTGATCACTTTCAGAAATCTCGTCCGCGGCGCTGCTCGGGGCGTCTAACATTTCAGCAAGGGGGTTTACCGAAGCAGTCAAAATGCTCTGCCGACGGGCCCATTTGGGCGCGCGTGGCGGTGTAGTGTGTCTCTCCTCCGTGTCTTCGGTTACCAGGCTCGATGGGCTAGTCTGGCCTGGTCAGTATTTGAGCTGAGAACTTAAGCTATGGAGGAGAGAACTGAAAATGAAGATCACTATTTTTCGGGCTGTGCTTGTAGTTATTGCTCTGCTCACAGGTCTTTCGGCTGCGGCATTCGCCCAGGACCAAAACCGCTGTCCGTTTGACCCGGCGGAGTGTCAGGAGTTGCGCGCCGGTAGGAGAGAAATAAAAGCAGATGTGAAAGAAATTCGTACTGACCATCGCGAAATAAGACAAGACCGGCGGGAAACTCGCTCTGACGTGCGCGAGTATCGCGAGGATCGTCGCGAAGGAGCTTCGCAACGGGAACTGCGGGCCGATCGGCGCGAGATCAGGGCCGACCGGCGCGAGTTGCGAAGTAACCATCGCGAGTTGCGTCAAGATCGACGCGACTTGCGTGGAGACAGACGCGACTTCCGCCGCGATCGGCGCGATGCTCGCAGGGGCTAACGAAGGACGATAGATCGTTTGTCGATCAAGGGGCGAAGGGATTGTGAGGTTCCTTCGCCTTTTTCATTCTCCTCCAAGCTGTTACTTGCTGATGCCTTCCAGTTGAATGAACTGACTCAGCTTAGTGATGACCATTCCTTCGACCACTTCCACGCGGCACGAGAGCGCCGGCTTATCGCTGTTTTCCGTCTGGCCGTGCTCGTGATACCAGATCTGGCAATTCGTGCATTCGCCGTTCCAGCAAAAGTCTCCATAAGAAATGGTGTTGATTGATAAATACTGAAAGCAACGGAGGAGCCGGTTCTTTTCGGGAACCTCGACCCGCTTACCGAGTATTTCCACGGTTACCAATTTTTCGTATGGGTCAAGTAGATCGCTTCCGCCGAAGAGCGGCGCTATGGCGTCAGTGTTGTCTTTCATAGACCGGGGCAGTATAGCGGTTCCAGTTTGAAAATAATACCGGATCCCCTGCGCGGCGGCTTCTCATCTTGGCTGTTACATTGCTAAACTAAAGGCACACGGAGGTGAACTCAGGTTGGCGCTGATTATTTACACGAAGCCGGGCTGTCCTTATTGTCAGCAGGCGAGAGATCACTACAACGCGAAGGGCATTTCTTTTACCGAGTACGACGCCCAAACGGACCGCGCGCGACGCGCGGAAATGTTTTCCTACTCCAAAGGTGATCCGACTGTTCCCTGCATCGTGGAAAATGGTAAGTACGTAGGCTCAGGTTGGGGTGACCCTCCGCGCGGTTGAACCGTCCACGACTAAACCGGCCGTGCGCCGGTAACAAGGGCTGGAAAGACTCTCTTATGATTTTTACGCTGCTCGACGCGCCCAGACAGGGACAGTTCCTAATCCCCAATGTCCGCAACCCCAATTCCATTAGCAAAGAAGGTTAGACATGAGAAAATCGCCGAAACCCCTGATGCTGTTTGTTTTGTTCGCGCTGATTTCTTTTTTTACGCTTAGCCGCGCAGCCCTGGCCCAATCAAATGGCGGAGGCGCAGCCACACCTAAACCACCAATGGCAGAGAAAAAGACCAAGACTACCAACATACACGGTGAGACCCTCGTCGATGACTACTTCTGGCTTCGCGAGAAAACAAATCCGCAGGTGATTGCTTATCTAGAATCTGAGAACGCTCACACTGAGGCGGTTATGAAGCCGACCGCAGCCCTGCAGGAGAAGCTCTACAAAGAAATGGTCAGCCACATCAAGGAGACTGACCAGAGCGCTCCCTATCGCTGGGGCAATTACTTCTACTACACGCGCACCGAACAGGGTAAACAGTATCCTACCTACTGTCGCAAGCTCGGGACTCTCGACGCGAAGGAAGAAGTCGTTCTCGATCAGAACGAGCTCGCGAAGGGGTTCAAGTTCTTTAGCATCGGTTCCTTCGTCGCGAGTGATGACGGCAACCTGCTTGCCTACTCGACGGATACGACCGGCTACCGGCAATACAAGCTGCAAATCAAGGATCTCAGGACAGGTCAATTGTTGCCCGAGACATTCGAGCGAGTGGGAAATGTAATGTGGGCCACTGACAATAAGACCCTGTTCTTCACTACGGAAGACGCCGTAACGAAGCGTTCCGACAAATTTTTCCGTCACGTGCTGGGCAGTGACAAAACCGACATGGTGCTTGAAGAGAAGGATGAACTTTTCGACCTTGGCGCCGGACGCTCGCGCGACAAGGCCATGATCCTGATCGGTGCCTACAGCAAAACGTCGACGGAGTTTCGCTACATTCCCGCGGACAAGCCGACGATGGAGCCGAAGCTCATTCTTGCGCGCCAACCTGAACATGAATACGACGTCGATCATCACGGCGGCCTGTTCTACATCAGGACTAATAAGGGCGCTAAGAATTTCCGAATAGTCAGAGCCCCAGTGTCTGATCCTTCAGAGAAAAACTGGAAAGAGTTTGTCGCGCATCAACCAGCCATTAAGGTCGACGACATCAGTTTCTTCGTGAACCATGCTGTCGTATCAGAGTGGGAAGGTGGGTTGCAGAAGCTGCGCGTCATCGACATGAAGACCAATAAGTCTCACCGCATCCAGTTTCCCGAGCCGGTTTATGCCGCGAGCCTTGACGTGAATCGCGAATTCAATACCAGCCTGGTGCGCTATCGTTACCAATCGCTCGTCACGCCAAGTTCGATCTTTGACTACGACATGAATACCCACCAGGCGACGCTTGTGAAGGAGACGGAGGTGCCCGGCGGCTTTGATAAGAAGAATTATGCTTCGGAGCGACTTTTCGCAACCGCTTCCGACGGCACCAAAATCCCCATGTCGGTGGTCTATCGCCGGGGCACGAAGATCGACGGCAAGGCGCCACTGCTGCTCTACGGCTATGGCTCTTATGGAGCATCGATTCCACCGACCTTCTCTTCAAATCGTCTGAGCCTGTTGGATCGCGGTGCTATCTACGTTATTGCGCACATACGCGGCGGTGGGGAGATGGGCGAAGAGTGGCGCCAGGCCGGCAGAATGATGAACAAGATGAATACCTTCACTGATTTCATCGCGGCTGCCGAACATCTCGTGAAGAACAAGTACACGTCCAGCGACCGTCTGGTAATTCAAGGTGGAAGTGCGGGAGGTTTGCTGATGGGTGCGGTGACAAACATGCGTCCCGATCTGTTCAAAGCCGTGGTTTCCCAGGTGCCCTTTGTCGATGTACTCAACACAATGCTCGATGCCACGCTTCCGCTTACCACGAGCGAGTACATCGAATGGGGGAACCCCAACGACAAGGACGCCTACCTTTACATGAAGAAGTACTCGCCTTACGACAACATCGCCCGAACCAACTATCCGTCCACACTGATCAAAGTGTCTCTCAACGACAGCCAGGTGCCTTACTGGGAAGGCGCCAAGCTCGTCGCGAAACTGCGGACAATGAAGACTGACAACAATCCGCTGCTATTGAAGGTAAACATGGGCGCTGGCCATGGCGGCTCATCCGGACGTTACGACTATCTCCGGGAAGTGGCTTTTGACTACGCCTTCATGCTTTGGCAAATGGGGCTCTCGGAATAGTCCAGAAACTGTTCCCAACAATAGCTCTGCAC
>JBOGOU010000186.1:0-5107 GCA_050748205.1 Pyrinomonadaceae bacterium
GTTAAGGAGGGCTCGTCGGCGCAGCATGCAACAATGATTGAGTCACTCGTCAGTTGAGGAGCCCTCCTTAACAGTCGGGCTACTGCCCCAAAGTTGCTGCCGGAAGTGAAATAAAAAGGGGAACAAGCTTTTCGCCCGTTCCCCAGTTTCCCTTTTAACCCGTTTCCCGGGTTTATTCCGGTCTTACGCTGGCGCCGGATTGCCTCCGGTAATAGGCGGCAGGATCGGCTTGAGCGGTTTGGCTGCCGGCTCTTTCAGTTGCGGCCGATCCTCGTTGTTAGAATCAGACACAGGCTGCTGCTCTTCGAGTGGCAAGCCTGCCACGATACGCCGGATTTCAACCGCATCAAGCGATTCACGTTCAAGCAGGCATTCAGCAAGCCGGACCATCACCTCGCGGTTCTCTTCAATTATGTTCCGCGCCCGATTGTACTGGGCAGTGATGATCTTCTTCACTTCCTGATCAATCTTGATCGCCGTGTCTTCCGAAAAGTCGCGATGCTGGGCTATCTCTCTGCCCAGGAAGATCTGCTCCTCTTTCTTCCCAAATGTGAGAGGCCCCATTTCGGACATGCCGTATTCGCAGACCATCGCCCGGGCCAGTTCGGTCGCGCGCTCGATATCATTGGAAGCGCCCGTGGTAATGCTGCCGAGGAAGGTCTCCTCCGCAATTCGGCCGCCCATCAGAATCGAGATCTGGCCAAGCAGATACTCTTCACTGTAATTGTGACGGTCGCCTTCGGGTAACTGCTGCGTTAGCCCCAGAGCCATCCCGCGCGGAATGATCGTCACTTTGTGAACTGGGTCAGCGTTCGGCACTTTCAACCCAACGAGAGTATGCCCCGCTTCGTGATAAGCGGTGACGCGCTTCTCTTCATTTGAAATCACCATGCTCTTGCGCTCGGCGCCCATGAGCACTTTGTCCTTGGCCAACTCGAAATCGGCCATGGCGACCAGTTTCTTGTTGTACCGGGCGGCATTCAGGGCGGCCTCGTTCACGAGGTTCGCCAGATCGGCGCCCGTGAAACCAGGAGTGCCGCGCGCGATCACGCTAATGTCAACATCCTCACCCAGTGGGATCTTGCGCGTGTGAACTTTCAGGATACCTTCACGGCCTCTCACATCCGGTCTGGATACGACGACGCGCCTGTCAAAACGCCCAGGTCGCAGCAATGCCGGATCCAAAACATCTGGCCGGTTTGTGGAAGCGATCAGAATCACGCCGTCGTTTGATTCAAAGCCGTCCATCTCGACGAGCAACTGGTTCAAAGTTTGTTCGCGTTCGTCGTGTCCACCGCCAAGACCTGCGCCGCGATGACGTCCAACGGCATCAATCTCATCGATAAAGATGATGCAGGGCGCATTCTTCTTGCCCTGCTCAAACAGGTCCCGCACTCTCGAGGCGCCGACGCCGACAAACATTTCGACGAAATCCGACCCCGAAATTGAGAAGAAGGGAACGTTCGCCTCGCCGGCGATCGCGCGAGCAAGCAAAGTCTTTCCGGTTCCTGGCGGACCCATCATCAGGACGCCTTTGGGAATGCGGCCACCAAGCTTCTGAAACTTTTGCGGCTCTTTGAGGAATTCGATGATTTCCTGAAGCTCCTCTTTCGCCTCCTCTACCCCGGCAACGTCTTTGAACGTGACGCGCTTTTGTTGATTGTTCAGAAGCTTCGCGCGCGACTTGCCGAAGCTCAGTGCTTTGTTTCCTCCAGACTGCATCTGCCGCAGCATGAAGACCCAGATACCGATAATAAACAGCAGAGGGGCCCAGGTAATCAACATGGGCCAGAAATAGTTACTGCTGCCTGACTCGTCCTCGAATTTCTCAACGCGAGGTTTGTCATTCACCTTTTCCTGCGCCTTTTGGAACAGCGCGTTCTTCATCTGGTCGTTTGTGAGTTGAACCTTATATTCCTGATTGCGAGTGTCGAGAGCGACAGTCTCGTTCTGTTTAATCGTGAGCTGCTTTATTTCGCCGGCATCGATCTTTGCGTAAAGCGCGGTCAAATCGATTGCCGTCGAATTCTTGCCCGTCGGGTTTACAAGTTTGTAAAGCAGCAACGCCCCGGCCACGATTAGCAACCAGAAGATTATTTGTCTAGCTGTAGAACTCAATGTCATTAAAGCCTCCGACGCCGATCATACCCCAGATGGGCGTCCTTTGTCTTTCCTTCATCTATGCGGGTTGCCTCAGGTGAAGCGACCCACGCGTTTGTCCCAAAACAGGCGTTGTTTGATGCCTGTCGCCATCGGGCAGGTTGTGCCTGCCAGGCTTGGTGGCACGGACTTTCAGTCTGTGAGCTCTGGCAATAGAGAGTTGATTCACAGACTAAAGTCTGTGCCGCCCTGACGGAAAAGCGAAAAACCGCCGGCCCTTGCCCCGGCGGTGTCATTCCCTTCCGGATTCTAGAGACTGAGCCTGTGTTTTTCAACTCTTTTCCCGGCCCAGCCGGCCGTTGAACTCGAGCCATCCCCGTCGTCTAACAACCTTTGCACCGTCGGGCAATTCCGCGATGCGCCCACCCAACTTACCTTCGATCAGACGATCTACCGCCGCTAGGTGAACCATTTCCAGCCTCCGAAGATCCCCTCGTCCGTCTGAAATCCACTGCCGCAAAGCCCGCCTGCGCACTGCCGCGGGAGCCGCCGCCAATACATGTACGTTCAGAGGTGGCACATCGGTTTTGCGTCTTTTTGGGGAGCGCTGCTCGCTCGCCAGCTCCAAAAGCTTATTTGCCTCTTCCGAAAGGGCTTTTGCGTCTTCTCGCAGTAATGTGGAAGTGCGTGAAAGAGCTTCGACGATCTTGTTATTAAAGGACTTCATCAGCGGGAGAAGTTGTTTGCGCACCTTTACGCGGATGAACGTTTCGTCCTCATTCATCTCATCCATCCGGAATTCAACCTTTCTTAATCGGCAGTAGGTTTCAGCATCAAGGCGCCGGGCCCATCCGAGCAGTGGTCTCGCAAGTTGAATTCTGGAATGCGAATCGAGCTGGCGGACAGCCTCGATACCGCTTAGACCTTCCGCTGCACTGCCGCGCAAGAGACGAAGCAGGATGGTTTCCGCCTGGTCGTCGAGAGTGTGAGCGGTCAAGATCAGGAACGAGTGCTTCTCTTTGGCTGTTTTCTTAAGGTATTCATAACGTGCCCGCCGGGCCGCTTGCTCCAAATTGTCACCCGTTTTCGCTGCCCGCTTCTTGACGTCTGTACGGCGCTTCGCCCAGTCAAAACCCAATTCTCTTACCAGATTTTCAAGCCAAAGAGCATCGTCCTTGCTCACTTTTCTTAGACCGTGATCGAGGTGCGCGACTGTGGGCGTTAACAGAAGCTTCTTCGCTCGTATCAACTCGTCTAACGCAAGCAGCAACGCGGTTGAGTCGGCGCCGCCTGATGCTGCCAGAATCACTCGCGCGTTAGCTGTCGGGAGTCGCAACGCCCGCCAGGTAGTGAACAAACGGGTCGCAAAATCACTAACTCTTGCTGTTCTACCCTTGGTGCGTTGCAGCGTCGGCGGCTTCATTTGACTTGATTGTCAAACGTGTGAACGGCGGCGTCAACACTGGGCTGGAGTGCGGGTATCTTGCCAGCACTTGACGCCGCGCAAACGGAGCGGGCAAGATGCCCGCGGTCCAGGGAAAGCGATTGTCACAAAACCAACACTCGCGGTGTTTTTCTCTCAGAACCTATAAAAGCTTTCACGATCCGGATTGTGTCAAATACAATATCCAGCGCAAATAGACTCGGATCCAACCACCATTGCCAGCAGGCTACATTTCGCGGGAGGCAGCCAATGAACCACCTCGTATCCAACTTAACTAGACACATGGTCAAGATGACCCGTCGCGATGGGAAGCTCAGGCTGTTGGTGCTGCTGGGGCTTTTGTCGCTTGGGTGGGCGTGCTATCCCGTTTCTGATGTCACCTTTTCCAATCCGCAGGACTCGACCATAAATCAGTGGATAATCGAATTCCGGACTGGAGAAGATAAGGTCCATGTGATGCTCAGAACCACACGCAAACGCGATCAGGGTTATGGCTTCAGCAATAACGGTTTCACAATCTCGCCGGATCAATTGGTCGGACTAACACGCGAACAGGTGATGTCTGCCGGGACAAATGTCAAATTCCAGCTCAGGCGAGAAGCGGGTACTTTCAACTTTGAGGGCTGGTTTAAGGAAGGAAATGGCTCAGGACACTTCACCTTCTCGCCGAATGCTTCGTTCGCCGCGGAACTCACCAAGCAGGGTTACGGCACACCCACCGCCGAACAACAACTCTCCCTGGCTATGAATGATGTTGGCTTTGCCCTGGTCAACGAGTTGAAGGCGCAGGGTTACGAGCAGCCAACGCTTGATCAGCTTGTGAAAATGGGGAACCATGGCGTGCGGCTGGACTACGTCCAGGGACTCAAACAACTCGGGTACAACCTGAAGACTATTGATTTTCTGATCAGGATGAGAGATCACGGCGTGACGCTGGATTTCATCCGCGAGCTGGCGGGACTTGGCTATACAGGTCTCGAGGCAGAGGATCTGATTCGCACGAGAGATCATGGCGTTACACCAAAGTTCATTAACGAATTCATGGCCGCGGG
This sequence comes from Pyrinomonadaceae bacterium, assembly GCA_050748205.1. Taxonomy (GTDB): domain Bacteria; phylum Acidobacteriota; class Blastocatellia; order Pyrinomonadales; family Pyrinomonadaceae; genus PSRF01. Next base: position 4,597 of record JBOGOU010000186.1, read on the forward strand.
TTACAGCAAGCTGACTCTCAGCGAGTGGGTCATTCTTCGAGATCACGGAGTTACCACTAAATTTGTACAGGAGCTTGAGGCTCTGGGATATTCGAGGCTGCCGATCGATCAACTACGAAGATTGAGAGATCACGGTGTCAGTGGAAAGTTCATCGAGGATCTCAAGCAGATTGGCTACGATAAAGTGCCCATAGAGCAACTGATTCGGCTAAGGGATCACGGCGTCAGCGCGAAATTCATTCAACAAATGAAAGAGCAGGGCCACAAGGATCTTACCCTCGACGAGTACGTACGTTTACGCGACCGCGGCGAGAGATACTAGCCAGGGAAGAGCAGCAGGGGACTCATGACGGTCCTAAGCTTGCTCGACCATAACCTCGGATCATTTTCCATTTGTCACTGGAACTTTTTCATGTCATTTGTGGGCCTCATCTCTTCAGCCATTCAAATCAAAAGCAACCAATCAAGTCTAGAAGTCTCACAGGTAGGGAAGGTGGGCTTGCCCCCGCCT
>JBOGOU010000187.1:0-31857 GCA_050748205.1 Pyrinomonadaceae bacterium
TTTGCGTCTTTGCCCCTTTGCGTCTTTGCGTGAACTATTAAGGAGGGCTACCACGTGGACGGCTGACGCACACCTCCGGCAGGTTTGGATGTTGCTGAATGAGCAACTGGCGAAGTTCAGATGTGACTTCAGATCACGTCCGCAAAGTTTTTACGGGTTCTGGCAAACCACCAGTAGCCAAAGAAAAAAGTCGCCAAAGCGAAGACCGTGAAGTAGGCCAGTCCGCGCCAGTCGGGCGGTTCCCCTTCAAGCAAGATGCGGCGGTAGCTTCTAATCAGGGACGTGAAAGGATTGATGTTGATGAATAGACGGTAGCGTTCAGGCACGATCGATTCCGGATAGATGATTGGGGTCAGAAACATCCAGGCCATCAGCAACAGCGAGACCCCCTGGGCGATATCGCGCAGGAATACGCCTAGCGAGGCTATTAACCACGCCGCTCCGAGTGTTAAAAGCAGTTGCGGAATAACCAGCACAGGCAGCCAAAGAAGCGAAATGTGAAGCTCGTGGCGAATTACCAGGATGGCAACTAACAATGCCAGCGTACCGAAGAGTTGATTGCCAAGCGAGGCGAGTGTCTCGGCGAGGGGCAATGTCTCCAGGGGAAAGACTACCCGCTTCACCAGGTTTGCATGTGACACGATCGTGGTTGCCGACCGTTGAGCGGCTTCCTGAAACATCGTCCAGGGCAGCAGGCCACAAAAAAGGTAGAGTGCGTAATCCCAGTGAGAAACGCTCTTCCCAAAGCGTGCCCCGAAGATCCCCGCGAAGATGAACGTGAAGATCGCGATCATCACCACCGGGTTCAGCAACGCCCAGATAATTCCCAGGGCGGAACCTTTGTAGCGGGAGGCCAACTCGCGCCGGGTGAGCGAGATGATCAAGTCAAAGCGGCGGGGAAGTTCCCAGAGCGGCCGCCACACCGCGCGTCTTGCCGTCTGAGCCGAAATCATGCCGCACATTGTAAGACGTCGCAGGTCAGTTGTCAGTGGGCAAGCTTCCCCAACCGCGCCAGCTATTCTTGTTGTGCCACTGGATCACCACGTCAGTTGCCGCAACGTCACGCCACCATTGCGCAAACTCTTCACGAGAAATGTAATGCGAGGTTGGCGCCACCAGGTGGTCGAAGACTATCGTGTGCTGTTCCTTCCAGCCAAAGGAAGAGATAGCGTTCAGGTAATCGTTGTAGAAGAGATGCCGGGCAACTGCTCCGTTTGCAACCTGATTCAACGGTCGATAGATCAACTTCGTTGCCAGGTAGAGAAAAGCCGTGGGCAGTTTTGAAAGATGTAAGAGTGTGCGCGGATTTATCCGAGAGGTTAGACGTTCTCGCAGCGGGCTAACCCAGTTTGTGATCCACTCGTTGTTCTCGGCGCCATAAACCCAGGCCGACAGGTTTCCTCCTGCCTTGACCTTTGAAGCCAACGAGACGAAACCGGCGCGCGCGTCCGGCAGATGGTGCAACACACCGACTGAAAATGCGTAGTCAACTTTCCTGGCGACTGGCAAGTGATAAATATCTGCCTGGATAATGTGGGCGTTCTGCAAGTGCCGAGTTGCGGCAAATGCAATTTCGACGGCGGCGCTGAGATCGACTCCGATCACCTCTTTGGCGCCCCAGCTTGCAGCCAGTTGCGTGTGACGTCCTTTCCCGCAGCCACCCTCAAGCACCACCTTATCCCGGAAAAATTCCGGAGTGACCGGAGCAATCCAACCCAGGAATTGAGCGAGATATTTTTCGTCTTCCTGAGTGAAGTGTTGCCACTGCCAGCCAAAGCTTGCGGCTGTTGCAGCTTTGTCAGCTTCCACTTTGTCGAGGGGAGCAAATCGAGGTATTCCGCGCGTTACCAGAAACCTGTGGCGGCAAGCACTGCACAAGAGCTCTCCTTCCATCACCTCGTTGCCTTCGGTTGCAGTCACTAAAGACAACTCAATCAAGCCTCCGCAATCAGGGCACGCGAGGTATTGGATTAAGCTCTGCTTCATTCTTCGGATTTCGATGAGAGCGATCGTCGTCAGGCAAGGATCAATAGATCGAGGTCAGAGCTTGCATTCTTTGTTTGAGTGAGTCACGAACATCCCGAAACGAGACTGATACTCAGCGGAGGTGATGAAGGCGCAAAGAATTGCGCGGTATGCCATGGGATCTGGCGTTGCACGGCTGCTGATGGTGTTCAGCCAGAACTTGTAACCTCCCTCGTCGGGCTCTCGCCGTAGGAAGCCAAAGTAATGCAGCAAAACGAAAGCTCGAGGCTGTTCAGCTCTGGCGAAGGAAGCATTGGTCACCGCATGCTGAAGAATCTCGGCCTGTCCTGTGCGGGTGCCGTCATGGAAGGCCGCTAGATTGGCCCGCTCGGAAGCTAGGTCGACTTCGGACGTGCGCATGATCGAAGCCAACACTCGATCCACAAATTGATCACCTTTCAGGCTGATTGAGTACTTTCTTGTGAATTCCGGACGACGAACAAAGGCCCGCGCGAAAGCTCGCTTGGCGTCTTCAATGTCTGCGCCGTCGCTGGCGATTTCACGTCTGTCGCTATTGAATTCCGAGAGCGTTGGCCGACGTCCGAATGCCGCTTTGTAAAGCCGATAGATAAAGAACCACGACTCCTCGAATTCGCTCTCGAGGAAAGCAGTAGAAACATCAAGGCGACGCGCGCTCAGACAATCCGCATCTGAACCACACTGCTCGAATACGCTTACCCATGAATCGATCTTCGCCGGATCCGCCTCACGGCCAAGAAAGTCACGATAATGTTGACTTACAAAAAACCTGGGATCGTCCACAGGGTTCGGCGAAGAGGAGGTAACTCCCGGATCCACAGTGATAGCACCAGGGACATAGGCAACCTCACCGGAGTTTGACTGAAGGCGGATGCTGTAATCGCCGAAGGAAGTATTGGCAGCGACTGTCACATCAAAACTGATCACCGGAAAGGATGTGCTGAACTGCTGCAGCGTCAAACTTTCAGCATCAATGGTCATGAAAGGCGACATAACAGAGATACCGCTTACCGGCACCTGATCAACTCCTTCTCCACCTACATAGATCGTCAGCTTCTTGCCGGCCTCTCCGAGCAGGGGAGTGGTTGAAAGCTCGCCGTTCGTCCCAATCAGATTCGGTTTCAGTGACGGCGGCGCGCTTTGCGGCGGGACGAGAACGAAATTGACTGTTGTGGTTGCATTGGCGCCCACGCTTACCCGGTTACTGATCTCCGCACTTCTGAATGCGCGCGTACGACTCGCTGAAACGGCTTGGGGAAAAACTTCCGGAACGACGGCACTCTCGAGGTACTCAGTGAAAACCCGATATTGACCGGGAGGAATATTCTGGACGCGATAATTCCCAGCAAGTGAAGTAATACCGCTGGCGATCAAACGGCCCGAGACGCTTTCCTCCAGCCAAACATGAGCGCCTGGCAAAGGAATTGGACTACCTCCGAAAGAGCTGATGGTTAGTTTCCCCTCGATCGCAGTCAAACTCTCCCCGGATCCATACAGCCCGCTGATTCTGGCGCGATCATCTTCGCTCAGAGTACGTTCCGTGAAAGCCGGCAATTTGTAAACTCCGTTCACCGCCTGGCGAGCCTGCATTGTTGAAGCCACGACCTTCGAGTGTTCGAGTCCAAGCAAGTGACCAATTTCGTGAGTGAGAGTCGACTCAAGATCGTAAGTACCCGGAGTTCCATCGGTGGAAAACTGAGGAGTACTGTCCGCCTGGGCTGCGCGGGGATTTAGGGCAATGTCCGCTTCGCTGATCTCACTAGTGGAAGGATCGTAAAACACGCGCGTGCGAGCCGGATTGTATCCAGTTCCAAAAATTGCCAGGTTTTCCGGAGTGTCCCCAATTGTTATTAGACTAATCCCATCACCGCTATTGGCGGGACTGATCGATTGGAGCTTCGACGAAGTCTCTTCGAAAGTGATACCGGAGGCAATAGACCATCTGTCAAGTGCCCGGTGAACGGCACCCAGGACGTCGCTGCCTGGCTTGATTGCGGAGCCTGGTGAGCTTAACGAAGTGGAAAGACTAATCCTGATGGTCTTAGTCGGCCACCTCATCTCCTGGCGGGAAGAGGGCTCGGCCGAATCCAAAAAGTCAGAGGTGTTCGGACGCACCGCGACGAGGCATCCGAGGATCAATACTGCCAATAGTGCTTTTGCAGTTTGCACTTTTTGGACTCAACTTGAAATTTACTAAACAAGAAACCGTTGCGACTGGGAGCGACCTTTTTTCTGGGCAGGCCCTGATCGTAATATTAGCACTTTTGGGGCGAGGCGATTCTCTAAATTCTGAGGTTTTTCAGCCTTGCCGAAGCATTGGGGTTCGCTAAGAGAAAACCCGCGCCCTCCAAAGAGAGCGCGGGTTTTCGCTGCCAAGCTATGCAGGCTTAGGGGTTAGGGCTGATCGTAATATGCGGCGCTGTAGCCGCGGGTCTGCTTGTAAAGGCTCCTCCACCCCTGGTAATGGTTACAATGATCGGCACATCGCCAGCCCCTGCCAAAGAGGCCGGAAGCTTAAATTCAATCAAATCCAAGCCAGGCATATCGGGGTTTGATCTAACCCGCACGACGTCAGTCGTGATGTCAGTTGTTCCAACAGTGACTTTCACTTCGGCTGGAACTGTGCCTCTTGCGCCGGTCAAATTGATCTGGAGGATTGTGGCAACAACATTTCCATCCTTGTCTGGCGAAGTAACCGTGAAAGGTTCGCCCAGGCAGCCCATCACCAATTCATTCGTAACGTTGCAAACCAAGGCGCGCCCTCCGGGTCCTAGCGGAGGCGCTGTCAGAAAGATGTCTGGCTGGGCGGTGAGTATATTCAGCAGACCTCGAAATTGCGTGCCGCTGTTTATTCTGCTGTTAACGACGACAGTATTGACTCCAGTCGCGGCCCCGATTGGCGTCACAAAGTTGATCTGCTTGGAAGTCTGACCAACGAAATACAGACCGGCGGCCGCACCATTAACTGAAACGGAAACACCGTTGAGTTCTATCGGCAGCGCGGGGCTTCGCTTGGTTTCCGAGCCAACAGTGGGACCTTGATCAGCTGGAACGAACTCGACTGTCGTCCGCACAATACCGATCTCGCCGGGCGCCAAACCTAATGGCGTTCCGGGTGATGGACTCGGGGTGGGGCTCGGGGTAGGACTCGGACTTGGGGTCGCATCAGGAATCGGATTATCGCTGGCGCCAGTAAAAAAGGAGAGGGCCGCCGTGGATTCCGTCGTTACCGGTGGACTGAGCAGATAAAAAAGTTCCGTAGAATTATCCACGTTTCCGCCACCCAGCGATCCCTCATCCGACATGCTAAACGTGATCCTTTGACGCGTCTCGCTGACCACAGGACGAAGTCCAGGAAACGATGCGATATTCGGGTTCTTTGTCAGTCGCACAAAGTTGTTCGCGGCGGGAAGCTGGGTGGCAAATATCTGCACCTTCCGAATCGGATTCAAGCCAGTACTGTCCTGGTCGGTTGGCGGAAATGTGCCATCAGTTCTGAAGTTTAGTCCGGAAGCAAACACGAGGCTGGCCGGCTGAAGCGAAAGGTCGTAGTCAGTAAACGTTGGGAAGCGAAGGAAGTCGCCAAATAGCGCCGTTGATACGGCACGTGGCCCAACTTGAGCAAAAGTATCAGCACCACGATTGTAAATAAAAATCGCGGGAAAGGTTTCGTTGGTGGCACTATTCGCTTTCGGATCGGTGGCGCGCGACTCGAGTGCGAGGAGCGATCCATCGCGGCTCAAACGGCGCCCAGGACTTAGGAGGTTGGCCGGGGAGATCTGATCCTTGGTTCGGGTCGCCTGCTTAACGATGCCCATACTGTCGCGTATGTAGACTTCCGCGTTCCCACGACCATTGCCGTCATCATTAGTTTGGGTCAGGTTCGCGCTGGAAAGAAAGGCAACTATAGATCCGTTACCCGAGAGGGACGGATTCGATTGAAACACGGAACCGTCTCCTCGAATAATCTCCACTGTCTTGGTTAACTGCACAAACGATGGGGTCATTGCCGAACGGTCAAGTAAGAACAGTTCCGGATTACCATCAGCATTGCCGTTGTTAGCTCCGGTCGGTACCAGATCGCGAGTAGAAATAAAGGCAAGAATGCTGCCGTCGTCGCTGATGGTCGCCTCGCGATTGTCGTCAGCCACGAATGGAGCAACTCCACTGGCGCCCGGAGTGGGCAAGCGGCTGGCAGGAGTGTCGGTGATTCTAAAAAAAGGAGCGCCGGCCAGATTCAGCGGAGGCAGATCAATCCCACTTGTTAAATCGACGTTGTCGTCCACTTCGGGAACCACGTAAACCCAGAGTTCAATGTTTCCATCGAGTGCCAAAGCGCCACCGGCGTCAACCCCATCAAAGTTTCCCGGAGTCGGCGCGTTCGAGCTAAAGACGATTACGTAGTCGCGTTTGCCGTTTGGCTTTACTACGGGCGAGAGGCTGATCATTGGACGAGTGTTGACGATCTCAATTTGAACCTGCGTCAAATCAGGCGGCACGGGTATAGGGGTTGGCGTCGGACTTGGAGTGGGCGTCGGACTCGGAGTGGGGGTTGGGCTCGGCGTGGGAGTGGGCTTCGGAACATTCTTGGTGTTCGTGATTTGAAAGATTCGCCGCTGTGCATAGTCGGCCAAAAAAATCTCCCGATTACCGTCTTCATTGTTGCGCGCTGCAGGATTAATAGTTCCGTCAGGGTTGCGGCTTGGTATCTTCTCGGTGGCCACGTCCCCGATCGATTCAAACACCACAAAGCGACCGTTGGCGCTAATGTCTCCGACAAAAGTTCGGAATGAACCACTTGGCGAGGAGGTCAATTGGGTGATGAAGGGTTCTGGTGTGGGACTACCAGTTTGGGCCCAACTGGAAGAAAACGAGCCACAGACGAGCGTCAGCACTGCTACGACAGACAGAGAACAAAACGCTGGCTTCACAAAATCCTCCGAAATAAGGACGCGGATACGAGCAGATTAGATGCTCATGGGAGCCTGAGCAGCAGCACGACGCCCGGCGAAGTTACTGAAGAAAATTATTCCCTAGCACCGGGCGTTTAAAGAACCGCCATTTTACGCAGAAGTAACGCGTATCCGCAAGCACACCAAAACTGCGGGTGGTGGGTCAGTTTGAATGTCCGATAAGCTTTAGCTTGTCGTGGCGCCTCGACAAACTAAAGTTTATCGGACATTTTCAGCGAAACTGACCCACTACCTGAGGCAGTTTCAAATCCCGGCCATGGAAGTGGGTGAATTTGTTCAGGTCCGGCCTTCGGAGAATGGCGGTCAAGACAGGAAATCCCCCCAACGGGCAGTTGCGGGATAGTTCAGACTCCCCCATTCTGCGGTCATACCCTGCGCTCGGCTATTCGCGGGCTTTCTTTCAGCGCAGGGTCGACCTCAGGTCACGCTTTAAAAACGATCAAAGCCGCTCGCTTGCGGCTTCTTCCTTCGCCGGCAGATGGTGCTGCCGTAATTTGAGTTTTGGCTTGAAGGAAACAGACGATCCACGAAACCACACGAACCTACACGAAAATATTGTTCGTGCTATTTCGTAGTATTTCGTGGATCGTCTTGGATTTCGACACTCCCTCACACAAAGGCTGGTAAGAACCACGAATTGGAACACTACGACGTAGATGTTCTTCTGGCTTCCGTCTCTGAAATTCTGCTACATTGCAGCTCATGACTACCACGTTACGCGTGGAAAGCGTCTCAAAGCAGTATCGGATCTATAACCGCCCCGGCGACCGTTTGAAGGAGTCGCTCACGCGCGGCAGGCTGCGCCGTCATAAGGAGTTTTGGGCGCTGCGTGACGTCAACTTCGATGTCGAGAAAGGCAATACCGTCGGAATCGTCGGGCCAAATGGATCGGGCAAATCAACTCTACTGCAGATCATCTCGGGCACGCTCGAGCCGACTCACGGTAATGTTTGGCACGAAGGTCGAATCGCCGCTTTACTCGAACTCGGCGCCGGCTTCGATCCCGACTTCACCGGTGTTGAAAACGTACACATGAATGCCGCTCTGATGGGTTTCACGCGGCGCGAAACAGACAGGCTTTTCCCCGAAATCGAGCGCTTTGCTGAAATCGGTCCCTTTCTTTATCAACCCGTCAAGACCTATTCGAGCGGCATGTACGTTCGTCTCGCTTTCGCCATCGCGGCGAGCGTAGAGCCTGACATTCTGATCATTGACGAAGCACTAGCCGTCGGCGATGCCGTTTTCCAACATCGTTGCCTCCGTCGTATCAAGGAACTCCAGGAGCGCGGCTGCACTATTCTTTTTGTATCGCATGATGCGGCATCAGTACGCGCGCTTTGCACGCGCGCCATTTTGATAAATGCGGGACGGGTAGTTGCCGACGGCAAACCCGCGGAGGTGCTTAACCGCTATCAAAAGATCATCATGGCACGCGAAGAGGCTTATGAAGCAGAAGCCGAACCGAGCAGCACTTTTGAAGCTGAGTCTTCGCCAGCCGAAAGCGTGCCGCCGCTACGCTACACATATCGCCACGGCGACGGCAGCGCAGAGATTGTGGGAGCAGAACTCACAGACGCCTCGCATCACGCTGTGGAGATTGTGGAGACTGGCGAACCGTTGAGGCTCCGCATTATTGTGCGCTTTCACCGTGATGTCGACGAACCCGTAATTGGTTTTTTGATCCGTAATCGACACGGCATCCACGCCTACGGGACCAACACTAAAGAACAACTGATCGAATGCGGGACTGTCCGACGGGGAGAAGGCCTGGAAGTCAGTTTCGCCTTCGATTGTTGGCTCGGGACTGATGAGTACTCTATCGGATTTGCCATCCACAGCAGAGAAGGACAAGCTTACGACTGGATAGACGGCGCCATGTTCTTCCGCGTGACGAGCATGAGCTATACGGAAGGTGTCGCCAACCTCAACGCAAGCGTGAGCGTGCGCCGCCGCACGAGTGATCGCCAGGCGAGTGCGAGTGAAAATGTTGCTGAAAACACCAGGCGGGAGAGTGTCGGTTATGGTTGATAACGAAGTCGAGAGCATTCTGCTCGAAATACGTGAGCGCGTGCGGGCTGGGCAGCGAGAGTTGGCCCTCGTTTCCCGGCGCACCAATGACGGCGATCACAGCGATGTCACCGTCGCGTCTAATGGAGAGCGTGCGCCAGGCACAGCGGAAGCACTGGCGCGGATTGAAGCTTACTTGACGACGACGGAGCGCGCGTGGGATCGTTTGCCGCCGCTCGTGAGCAACCGCAGCGGAACACTCGCCCGCCTCGAACTGTGGGTCAAACGTCATTTCAAGAAAGCGACGCGTTGGTATGCCTGGGAACAGATCAATTTCAATGCCGCCGTACACCATGCGCTTCGCGATATGCTCCTGGCGCTTTCGACCCTCGAGCAGCAATCGCAGAAGTTAAGAGAGGAGATGCGGGAAGCCGAGGCAAAGTTTGAGGGGGCGCACCGGGAGATTGATTCGCAGCGTGCCAGGTCAGAGACACAAGACCGCGATATCAATTTGCAACTGGAACATGTCACCGCGGAGCTCCGGCAACGCGATGAGCGCTTGCTCGACGAGCAACGCGTCTGTTTAAAGCAACTCTCGCTCGAAATGACCGAAGCGAGAACGCTGCTCGATCGAGCCCGGCGCGAAATTGAATCACGTCTCGAGAAACTGGAAACTGCTAAACGGAAATCGTGAAGTGAATTGGTCCTATTATGTCCTATAGGTCCTATATGTCCTATAGGTCCTATATGTCCCGTAGGCCCTATAAGTCCATTCCCGATTCATCGCAAAAACCATGACCTCGACTTCCAAAAGCGATCTGTACAAGCGCGCCGGCATCGCCGACCTGGAAGGGTTTTACCGCACAAAGTTTGTCTCGGATGAAGTGCTTGATGCGCGTTACTTCAACACTCTCGACCGTTTCGATGTGCGCTTCGCGCGGACGATGTGGATTTACGACAACGTGCGACCGGGATCCCGCGTGTTGGACCTTGGTTGCGGCGCAGGGATGCTGGCGCTGCTGAAACAAAAGGGTGTAACGCTGATTGGCGTCGATTTGTCGGGAGAGTGCGCTCTGGCTGCGCGACGAAACGGCTACGACGTCGCTCTGAGCGCGGATCTTTCCCGGCTACCCCTGGCCGACGCGAGTTTCGACTATGTGGTGAGTCTGGATGTGCTCGGCCACGTGGGCTTTGAAGAAAAAGACGCGGTGCTCAGCGAAGTCAGGCGCGTGCTGCGCCCGGGCGGTGTGACGATGCACGGCATTGAGTGTACCGATCGTCAAGTCCAGAAGGACTATGACGAAATGAGTGCAGAGGAGCTGAGGCGCTTCGTAGAGGTCGACGGGCATGTTGGGCTGGAGGAAGAGCAGGAGCACGCTGCGCGATTCCGACGTTTTTTTCCGCACGTGGCCTGGGAACCGCGCTACGCACTTTGTTTGAGCTGCGAAGAGTTTATCAAGCAGGCGGACAAATACGGACTGGTTTTCGAAGCGGATTTTATTGAATACCTGCGCGGCCTTTCCTTCAAAGAACGACGCGCCTTTGACATGGCTATGGGTTACGTGTTTGGCAAGATTTCCGATTTGCACATCTCCCTGCCCAAGAGTGGCCTGTACCTTTTCTTGAAGGCGTCAAGTCTGCCACTGGGGGTCTTCTACAACGAACACCGCGACCGCCGCGCGCTGTTTTCGTCTCAAGGTTCCGCCGCTGCGACGGGAGTTTATTGCCTTGATCGCAGCGACGCCAACTTTGACGATGGTTGGTATGAGCCAAACAATCTTCCCCCGGTTGCTCGTTGGATAGGTAAACGTGCTCGCGTAAGGTTCAAAGCGGATCGGCTTAAGGAAATTAGTCTTGACCTGGTCACACACATGCCGGATCTGCTTGCGCGCCCGCTCGGCCTGGAAGTATTTCTAAACCGCGAGAGGGTCTGCGCTTTCTCGCTCTTCCGCCAATCGTGGTTGAACTTACGCATTCCAATAGAGGAATCCTTTAGCCCTCAAGCGAACGGGGAGTTTAATTTGGAAATTCTCGCTGACCGGACCTGGCAGCCACGACCGGTTAACGACGAGACTCGCGACGACCGCGAGTTATCGGTTGCTGTCTGCAACATCATTGTTCAAGGCTGAATTCAGAAAGTGGGAATGATGACTTTTAAAGTCTGAATTCACAGTCACCAACACCAAGGCTCTTCAATTCTGAAGTCTGACTTCCCTGTTTCGCGTCGTTCCTGAATGATTCGCAATATTCTGATTTGCACCACACAGGTTCCTTTTACCCGCGGTGGCGCCGAGTCGCACGTCGAGGGGCTAAGACGTGCCTGTTGTGAAGCCGGCTACGAGGCGGAAGTGGTGGCGTTGCCGTTTAAGTGGTATCCGCCTTCAGAGATCATGCGCGGCGCACTCTCGTGGCGTATGGTCGACCTGAGCGAGGCGAATGGCAAACCTGTGGATCTCGTCATCGGGATGAAGTTCCCCGCCTACGTGGTGGCCCATCAGAGGAAAGTGCTCTGGATCATGCACCAATACCGGGCGGCATATAATCTCTGGGGCACGCCCTTTGATGATCTTTCAACGTATCCCGAAGGGACGAGGATTCGGGAATGGATACGTCACTGTGATAATCGATTCTTACCCGAGGCTAAGAGGATTTTCGCCAATTCGAAGACGGTTGCCAAAAGGCTCAAACATTACAACCAAATAGAGAGCGAACCGCTCTACCATCCTCCGCCGCGTTTTGAACAACTGCGCACAGGCGACCAGGGCGACTACTTTTTTTATCCCAGCCGCCTTGAACCCCAAAAGCGACAGGAACTTTTGATTGAAGCGATGCGGTTTGTGCGCAGTCAGGTCAGGATTGTGCTGGCAGGCGGCTCACGCAACTTGAAGCATTACGAGTCGCTCATCAAACAACACGACGTCGGCGATCGAGTGAAACTAGCCGGTTACGTTACCCAAACCGAGATGGTTGAGTTGTACGCGAACGCGCTCGGCGTTTGTTACTTGCCGTTTGACGAGGATTACGGTTACGTGACACTAGAGGGGATGCTGTCGGGAAAACCAGTCGTCGTGCCAAACGACGGTGGCGGCGCGACCGAATTCGTCGAGCATGATCACGACGGCCTGATTGTCGCGCCCGAGCCCCGCGCTATCGCTGAATCACTAGACACGCTCTACCTTAATCGCGCGCAGGCACGGCAGATGGGAGCCCGTGGTAGAGAGAAGTTGCTGGCTATCAATCTATCCTGGAAAAATGTAGTTGAACGTCTAGTCTCGGCCGGCACATGATTAATAGACTGAGCTCTACTGTACGAGGTCTGGAGATCGGCGATGCGGTCCTGCTTTTATATATTGCGGTCTTCGTCCGACAGTATCTCTGGATTATCAATAACAACGTGCAGGCGTGGCTATTGACAGCCTTGCTCTCGCTGCTTATCTGGTTTGTTCACTTAAGAACCAAACGGCCAGCCGAAGATCGCACCCCGTTACAATTTTGGCTCGTAGTCGCCCTTCCGCTGCTGGCGATCTACGCTATGCGGGCCGCTTTCCCAGATACCTCTTTCGACGTATTAGACTATCGCCTCATCAACGCGGAAAGGGCACTGCGAGGCTTGCCCTTCATTACCGGTGATTTTTTCCCGATTCGCTTTCCCTTCAACCCTGCTCCGGATATGGTGACCGGCGTCAGCCGCTACATTTTGGGCTACCGCCTGGGCACGATCATCAACTATCTGGTCGTGTTGTGGGCTGGAATGATCCTTAACCGGTTGATTCGTCCATACTTTAAGAGCGTCTGGTTGAGATGCCTGAGCGTTCTGTTGCTTCTGTTAACGGAACACTTGCTCTTCATCATAAGCAACTACATGGTTGACTTGCTCGCCTTGCCCCTTCTGCTCGAAGGTACACGGCTCGCTGTGAGCAACGGCGGAGGCAGAGCTCAAAACCAGAATACGATTCGCATCGCCCTCATGCTTGGAGCGAGCGTCGCCTTCAAGCTAACAAATCTCGCATTCGCAGTGCCTATCCTGATCGTCTACGCCTACAACGCAATCATTGCCGGAGGGCGCCCAGGAATTCTCCGGAACCTTGTCCTTCTAGTCGCAGCGTTTATCGCTCCTCTTTTGCCCTTCACGTTGTATATCTACTGGCAAACGGGGAACCCGGTTTTTCCGCTCTACAATAAGATCTTCAGGTCACCCTTCTGGCCAATCACCGACCTTGTGGGCGTACGCTGGGGACCGGTGGTTGACGATCCCCGTTGGGCGCACATGAAGTGGTGGGAGGTTCTCCTGTGGCCCGTCTTGGTGCCCTTCAAGCTGGAAAATACCGCCCCTGGTTTAGGACGGCATGCGGGACGCCTCTCAGTGTGCGTAATTGCCGCCTTGGTGGGCCTAATCGTGAAAATGAAAGATCGGCACGCCCGCTCGCTGTCGTTCATTGCGCTTGGCGGCGCTCTCTTGTGGAGCGCCATCTCAGGCATGCCGCGGTATGCGATATTTCTCGAACTGACGGGTGGCGTCTCAGTTCTTTACCTGGCCTCGCTATTTAACCCGCGCGAGAACGATTCTGATCGACGACGCCTATTGACACGATCTTTTCAAGTTCTGATTTTCAGCGTTCTGGTGGCGCAGTCTGCGGTCGCGTGTATCTATGCCTACCGATTCGAGTGGGGCTCGCGGCCATCATTCTTCGAGGCTCCCAAGGCATACAAGAGAGACTCCAAATACTTTCTTAGAGACTATGCACTCTGGAACTATCTCCCGCAAAGAGAAAGAACCTTAGTCAGCCCTGTGCAGGTGTGGATCGAGAGTAATGCTCTTGAGAGCGGTATCGAGGCACTGCTGAACAGCGAAGCGCCGGCACTTTGTGTTTACATGCCCGAGTATTTCAGTACTGAAGCGTCAAGAGCGAAATTTGCCAACACTCTGCGCGGACTGCGCGACAATAAGATGTATGCGTTGAGCTTTTCAGAAAATCTCGAAGGCTCCCTATCCAACATAACCAGCGCCGGACTCGGAGTCGGCCGCATCACTCCGGTTGTCATACCTTACTACTCTGAACACACTCGAATTCACATGGTGCTTATTGAGGTCTTGCCGCCTGGCGAAGGAAACGCTGGCGAACAGATCAGAATGACGCGGTCGGGCAGCGCTCTTCCCTTCGACGCATTCAAAGCCGAGCTCAGCTGGTCGCAACCATTGCCGAAGCATTTCCGTGTTGGTTTGAAGGAGACTGTCTACGTCAAGGTCAAGAATATCAGCAACTCTGTTTGGCCGGCGCTCGGACGCAGTGACGGCACGTATCGACTCTTTCTGGGAAACCATTGGCTTGACGAAAACAACACAATCGTTGTCAACGATGATGGCAGAAGTGTTCTTGTCTACGATCTCAGTCCAGGCGCCGAGATCGAGGTGCCTCTCACGATCACAGCGCCCGCAACTCCGGGAAACTATGTCCTCGAAGTTGACATGCTGCAAGAAGGAGTGACCTGGTTTGGCTTGAAGGGGTCTAAAAGCCTACGAGAAAAGATCACGGTAGGGGAATAACACCTGTAGGGGCCTCCCTCCGTGGGCGCCCCTGGATCCGGTTGACACGGGCGACCACAGAGCGTCGATCCAAATGAAGCGCCCCGGCGTGCTGGGTGCGAAGGGGCGCCCACGGAGGGACGCCCCTACAAATCAAATGAAGACCTCAAATTACGGAGCCGATCTGCGCATACAGCTATTGTTATTGGCTGGAGCACTCGCCGTGCTTGCTATCCACGCCTGGCATTACATGCCGTTTATCGCCGACGATGCGTTGATCTCATTGCGCTACTCAAAAAGACTCATTGAAGGACAGGGCCTCGCATGGAATCCGGGCGAGCGCGTTGAAGGATATTCAAACCTACTCTGGGTCTTGTGCACCGCCGCCCTTGGCCTCATGCGAATTGACTTGATCGTCGCCGTGCGGATTCTTGGTTTCCTCGGCATGGGCGCAACCCTGGCTGCTACCGTCTATGCTCATCCCCTCAAAACTTGGAGGGCAGTGCTGTCACTCTTTTTCGTTCTCCTGTTCCTCTCGCTGTCCGCACCATTCGCCGTATGGACAATCGGCGGCATGGAGCAACCGATGGTTGCGGGCCTGCTCGCATGGGCCGTCGTGTTTTGCTATCCGCGACTGGAACGGAGCCACGAGAGCGCGACAACGATGCTTCTACTCGGTCTGATCTTCGGTCTCCTGTGTCTCACCAGACTTGATGGCGTGATATTCACAGCGGCAGCGGTCTTCGCAATCCTGATCATTGGAAGAGCGAGTCGTGAAGCGTGGGGTAAAGCCGTTAGCCTCGCAATCTTCCCAATATTGTTTCTGCTGGGCCAAATCGTCTTTCGCCGGGTCTACTACGGCGAGTGGATTCCCAACACGGCTCTCGTCAAATTCAATCCTTCGGGCAAGCACGGCATGGACGGGTTGGCATACTTACGGGCAGGTGTTTTCCCAATTCTTCCGTTGATAGCTTTGGCTGGGTTGTCGGTCGTCCTTTCCTTTTGGAAGAAGTTTCGCATGGAGAGGATGGTGCTCTTGTGCATGCTGGCGGTAGCCTGGACGGCTTACGTTGTGCTTATCGGCGGCGACATTTTTCCAGCTTGGAGACACCTTGTTCCTTTAATAGTTTTACTCGTGCTCATGTTGGCGGCGGGCAGTGAATGGGTTGCTGAGCGAGCCAGCCGCCAGGCCTTCGCTTTGATGAGTACGGCCTGCGCGGTCTTGTTGTGTGTTTTCTTCGTGCTTCAATCTCGCGATGAAGAGAACTTTAGAGCTATCTCCGAGCGCTGGGAGTGGGATGGGAAAGCAGTCGGCACGATGTTGAAGCGGGCCTTTGGCGCACAGCAGCCACTGATGGCCGTTGATCCGGCGGGTTGCCTGCCTTACTGGTCGGAACTACCTACGGTCGACATGCTCGGGCTTAACGATTACTACCTGCCGCGCCATCCACCCACAGATCTGGGGCAGGGCGCCATCGGACACGAACTCGGCGACGGGCAATATGTTCTTAACCGCCGCCCCGATCTCGTCGTGTTTCTTTTGCCCACCGGAAACGATCGCGGTTATTTCCTTAGCGGAAGGAAGATGCAAGAGGATCCACGGTTTTTCCGTGAGTATGTTCTGGTGCGGTTCGAGACTCCTGAGCCACATCGAGTGATTTCCAGAATCTGGGTCAGAAAGCATAGCGAGCGCATCGGCATTAGAGGGTTCGACAACCGGATTACGGTTCCGGCCTTTCTATTTAACGAGAATCCCGCGACGGTGGCGCGCCTTGGCTTGTCTGGCAATCTCATCGTTCCGATCTCGCGTGACGTGCCGGCGCAGCTCAAATTGGAGTTGCCCGCGGGGCAGTGGCGTATTGAAGCTAAAGGTTCGCAGCCCTCGTTAAGGACAAGAGTCTTCCTTCCGGGCGATACTGGTAGAATGCTGCTTGACGCGAAAATACCTGCGCTGCTGGACTGGAAGGGTTCGCCGGCCACCGTCAACCTGGACGTGGTGCCAGACTCAGACGGCATAGTGGAGCTGAGCGAATTGATGCTGACACGCTTGCAGGACTAGCAGCCGCCGGCAAGACGCAGGAGTTAACTACCCGCACGGAGATCTGATGAGCCTGCCAAAACCGCTGGGCAACGTTTCTAAGGACGCATTCATTCCCGTGCCGAGCCGGAGATTTCTGCTCGCGAAGGCTTTGCGAGTTCACCAGTGGATCAAAAACTTTCTTGTCTTCGTTCCGCTACTGATGGCCCACAAGATCCTCGACGGGACGGCTCTCGTCCGTACAAGTTACGCCTTCGCAGCGTGGTGCCTGTGCGCTTCCGGCGTTTACCTGCTGAACGATTTACTCGATTTAGAATCAGACAGGTCGCACCCGCACAAGAAACACAGGCCGGTCGCATCGGGTGCGCTCGGCCCAAAGGCTGTCTGGATTCTCACGCCATTTCTGTTTCTATCGGGCCTCGCTATCGCTTTTTTCGTGTTGCCCAGTCCTTTCGGTCCTTCACTTGTGCTCTACCTGGCATTGACCACGGCCTATTCGGTTCACCTGAAACGAATGCTGATCGTAGACGTGCTTCTGCTTGCCGCCCTTTATACGCTTCGCGTCTTGTCGGGTGGGTTTGCCGCCGCGATTCCGGTTTCACCTTGGCTTTTGGCCTTCTCAATGTTCTTGTTCCTGAGTTTGGCCTTTGTTAAGCGGTATGCCGAGCTGCGGGACGTAGCGACAGAAAGTCGGGCCGAAACATCGCGACGTAACTACTCAACACTGGACGCAGATGTGCTTAAGACGTTTGGGTCTGTCAGCGGTTACCTCTCAGTGCTGGTGCTGGTTCTCTATATCAACAGTAAAGAGGTGGTCGCGCTCTATCACCGGCCCACAGTCCTTTGGCTGATCGGTCCGTGCTTGCTGTATTGGATCACGCGCGTCTGGCTGCTTGCCCACCGCGGAGAAATGGACGAAGACCCGATCCTTTTTACAGTCAAGGACCCGGCGAGTTATGTTGTGGGGGTAGTCGTTGCGGTAGTAATCATTGCCGCAACGCTATCATGAGGCCCTCTGAAGTTTGAGATCTCAGATCTGAGATCCCTTAACATGCCGGAGAAGATAAAGCGATACGAATCCTGGGGTCGATATCCACCCGCAAAGCATTCCGGGATTGTAATGATGAAAGGCAGCGGCGACATTCTTCCGTTCGCCAGCTACCGCAAGCCCGTGCTCGCCTTTGGGCAAGGTCGAAGCTACGGTGATACCTGTCTCAATGACGGTGGCGTCTTAATCGATACCCAAAATCTTTCCAGCATCGTAGCGTTCGATGATGAGCGCGGCATTCTTCGCTGCGAAGCAGGAACCACGCTCTCTGAGATATTGGAGCTGATTGTTCCTCGTGGTTGGTTCCTTCCCGTCACACCTGGCACTAAACATGTTTCCGTCGGTGGCGCAATAGCCCACGATGTTCATGGGAAAAACCACCATCGCGCCGGCACGTTTGGTTGCCACGTCAAGCAATTCGAACTGCTCCGATCCTCCGGGGAGCGTTTAATCTGCTCTCCATCGGAGAATGCCGATCTATACCGGGCGACAATCGCGGGTATGGGGCTGACCGGACTCATTCTGTGGGCGGAGTTTCAATTGAAACCGATTGCCGGCCCGCTGATCGCCACTGAGCGCTTACCGTTTACCAGCCTGGAAGAGTTTTTCTCACTCGCTGCATCTTCTGATAACAGCTATGAATACACGGTCGGATGGTTAGACAGTCGTCCTGGTAGTCTGAAGCTTGGGCAAGGAATATTTACGCGTGGCAATCATGCGGAGACAGCCAACACCTCCGGCAATATCGCCGGAAGAACACGTGTCGCTTCCGTGAGACGCGTATTCTTCGACGCACCTGGTTTTCTTTTCAATCAATTCACCGTAGGAATGCTAAACGCCATTTATTCCCGGCTGCAATTTCTTCGGCCGGCAAGCGGACTCGTAGACTTTGAGCCGTTCTTCTATCCGCTGGATGCCATCGAGGATTGGAATCGAATCTACGGCCGGCGCGGATTCTTTCAGTATCAATGTGTCGTGCCGCATGAGGCGCGGGAGGCAATCGCAGAGATTCTCAGTCGTACAGCGAACTCGGGATTGACCGCAGTGCTTGCAGTACTGAAAACTTTCGGCGATATGGAATCGCCCGGCATGCTCTCGTTCCCCAGACCAGGAGTGACCCTGGCGCTGGATTTTCCTAACTCAGGCGATAAAACCCTGCAGTTCCTGGAAGACTTGGACGCAATCACGCGCAACGCACAGGGCGCGGTTTATCCGGCGAAGGACGCACGCATGTCAGCCCGCAGTTTTCAAAGTTATTTCCCCGAGTGGAAGAGTTTTGCGGGCTTCATCGACCCAAAGTTTTCTTCGAGTTTTTGGCGACGAGTAGCCGGATAGGATACGGAATCACGACACGACTTTTCACTCAAGCTCTTCACTGGGACCGCGGACGTCCCGTCCGCTGCGCTCGTTAGGTTCAAGATTCTCAGATCGAGCACCGGGCAGGTTCGCCACTCCCCGCTCATTGCGGGCGAGACGCCCGCGCTCCCTGTGTTGACAGCTTCTGATATTCAATTGATGAGGCAAAAGCCTGCGTAAGCAACGCGACGTCGTTACTCTTCTTCAATTCCTTCAACCAGTGATAGAACCCGTCCATCGTTTTGTCAGGGGGATCGCCGGGGTTGCGCCGCAAGTAACCGAAGAAGTGCAGCAGCACGAGAGAAGGCTGCTGTTCCTTTTGAACAAAAGCCTCGCTGTCAACGATCTTCAAGAGAGCAGTCGCATGCGTCTCAGTACCCTGGTCCAGCCCGGCAATTAGAGCTGCACGTTGTGTTTCATCTGGTTTCACCTCCGCGTTCGCAAAGAGTTGGTTAATATATTGCTGGTTGCTCTTGTTCCCGAAGACCGCTTTAAACCGGGTGTTTGCTACCCAATCCTCCGCGAAGTCGCGCAGGTTTTGTTCCAGCACTTTCTCTTGCCCCTCATCGCCGACTATCACTCCCTTTCCAATTCTTTCCACGTTTCGGATGAATTCCTCGTAACGAGGCATACGACCGTAAGAGGCTTTGTAGATGCGATATAGAGTCTGGCTCGACCCGCGGAACTGGTTCAACATGTTGACCGGGTCATCGTGAACCAGATCACGCCAACTGCGCAGCGAAAGAGCAACCGGCGCTGGAGCCTCACTCTGCACGTCTGGCTCGGTTTTTGTAACGACGTAGAGATCGTCGTGGCCGTCGAATCTTCCGATGAAGCGTAGCCGACCAGAGGCGATCCCGCGCGCCAGGAATGCTTCGTAGTCCGCGCGGCGTTCTGGCTTGAGCAAGTGCTCCTGCACCACCAGGTAAGAAGCAGGTATTTTTTCCAGCAGGTCCAGCAACTGCGAAGTCAGGGTTCCCTGGAGGGTGAGAATTTCGATTTCGGTTTCATAGGGAGAGTTGAAACCCGAGGTGCCCACTATCAAAGGCTTCGCATGATCCGCGGCGCGGAGCATGTGGCGATGGTTGAACTCACCACTTGCCGGAAGCACCACGATGCCGCCACGCATGGGCGTCTCCTTCAACCGCAGCGTGACCGCATCCGGATAGACATCGCCGCGCATAAACTTGAGCGGCGCAGCGTTGAGTTCGAAGAGGAGCAGGACGCACGCGACTAAGTTCACAAAAGCTGGTCGAACACCCGGAGCTTTGTTGAGTATCGCCTCGGCCAGGCGCTGCACTCCCAGCCCCGCGAGCACCGCCAGGCCAAGGTAAGCGATCATGGAGCCGCGCGACGCCACGCGCATGCTCTCGAAGAAAGGCAGCAGGTCGTAGTGAATACGATAGAAGAAGAAGTTCACACCAAGCGAATAACCAAAACCAGAGACGATCCAAACGAGGCTGAGCCAATACGCATCCCCCCGCCGGTCAGAGCGCAGCGTCTCGATGAGACTAGCGCCCTCGCCGCGCTGTAAGAACCTCGGATAAGCAAGGCAAAGCCGCGTGACGACCAGGACTGAGAAAAGAAAAAGAGCGCGGTCGGCAGTGAAAACCGACGACGCCTGGCCAGTACAACTGCCGGCAATGAACGCGAGGATGACGCTTGCGACAGCCCCTGCATCGAGCCACACGACGATCTCCCGCGAGACCTTTTCGTCATGCGGTGACGACAGCTTCTTGAGAGGTTCGATCAGCAGAATTGCTGCGAGCGAGAACAGGAGCGGCAGCAGTCCAGGAAAGAGTCTGAATCTATCACTATCGGGTAGTTCGGAGCCAAACCCGTTCCAGAACTTGTTTCGACCCTCAGCCGAGAGCCAGTGAATCGGCCAGGCGGAATTTGCGCGTACTTCCTCGATACGACGCCTGAACCCGTAGAGCTTCGAGACCAGGTAATACGGCATCAGGAAGGGCAAGAGTGCCAACGCCGCCAGGCCAAGAGCGAGCGCACCACGCTGCCAGAAGGCTCGTTTGCGCCAGATGCGGTAGCGCGTCAGGAGCACAGCGGCCGAGAGCGCGAAAGGAACGAGCGAGAGCACCAACCACGAGATGGTCGTCAACCCAGTCATGAAAAACGCGATTCCCAGCCACACCGTGCGTTTAGTTGTTTGGGCTCGCACGAACAACACCAGGGCCTCGAACAGCAGAGGTACCCACGCAGAGAAGAGATATGGCAGGTGCGACATCAAACTGAAGCGCGGCGGCACAAACGCAAAGATGATTCCAGCGACCCAGGCTACTCCGTAAGAATTGGTAAGCGTGCGCGCTAACCTAAACGCGCCGTAGCCGCACAAGGCAAAACCGAAAAAGATGGCGACCGCGTGCACCGTGAGTGGGCGTGCTCCCAGGGCAAACAGCGGGAAAAACAATAAAGCAATGCCATAGCAGTGTTCGCTGAAAGCCAGTGTGTAACGAAAGGGGTAGAAGACGTTCGCATGGAAGAGGTTTAGTGGATCAGTGAATGTTTGATGAAAGTCCCACCACAGAATCCAGGCCACCAGATAAGGATCGCCCGGATCGACTACGGCGTCGCGCAGGCGTGTCACATACGGCCAGGTCAGCAGGGCGGTAAAGAGGCAGAAGGCGAGGATGATCAAGCATTCGCGCACGAGGGCGCGGCTTGTCAACGCGTCCCAGGCGTTTTGCAGATTGAGCTTTAGGGCTTCCGGCATAGAGGGGGCGACTTCCGGCTTTCGAGGCTTGGGTTCAGAAATGATAAGGTGGCACCTCGCTTCGCATTCGTTGCGGGGCGCTTCCGCCCAGGGCACCGACTTTCGATCGGGAGCGTTTCTCAACTGGCCTGAAGGACGAGCATTGTCAACGCCACAAAAATGGATGTCAAGATGACTCAAGCCGCCAGTGTTCTTGTCGCCATCCCGGCCTACAACGAAGCCGGCACGATTGCTGCTATTGTCGAGCGGGTTCGCGCTTCACTGCCCGATTATGACTTGCTGGTCGTCAATGACGGTTCGCGCGACGAGACCGGAAAGATTCTTGAAACTCTCGACGTGAGAGTCGCGACCCACCTGTGCAACCTTGGCTACGGCCGGGCGGTCCAGACCGCTATCATGTATGCGCTAGATTGCGGTTACGATGCTCTGGTTACCCTTGACGCCGACGGTCAGCACCAACCAGAGCAGATTCCGGGGATGCTCCGAGAGTTTGAGACTGGCGGCTGGGATGTGCTCATCGGCTCGCGCTATGTCGCTACGCGCGGTTACCCCGATGCTCCTCTCGGCAGGCGCCTCGGGATGCAGCTCTTCTCGGTGCTAGTCAAACTTATCATTGGCCAGCGCGTCTACGACACTAGTTCCGGCCTGAAAGTCCTTAAGACAACCGTTTTTGAACCGCTGACACACTGGCACTTCGTAGACTTTCACGCTGAGGCCATTGTTTACCTGATGCGGCTCGGATACCGCATCGCTGAATATTCTGTGACGGTTGCTCCTCGCACCGAGGGTAAATCGATGTACACTCCCCTCGCCTATCTTAAGTATCCGCTGAAGACCTCGATGCTCGTGTTGCTGGGCATCATCGAGGCCGCTTTAACTCGCAGGAGGCATCACTCATGAGTCTGCAAGGCATTCTCGTTCTCAATCTGATCGCGCTCGCGCTTCTTCTGTGGGTGCTCAACCTGGTTCGCCACGGACGTCTCTACGTTGGTTACGGCGTAATTTTCGTTGTCGCGCTCCTCGGGACCATGTTGCTTATCTCTGTGCCGCTGCTGCAGACGACAGTGACACATCTAATCGGCGCAATTTTTCCAGCCTCGGCGTTCACGTTACTAGCACTCTGCTTTATCGTCCTGATGCTGTTGTATATTCTGACGCAGCTCACGATTGTCTCAAACCGCCTCTCTAAGCTGGTGCAAGAATTGGCCATCGAGCGCGCGCGTACCGAGGCGGCGGGAACAACCTCGGGGCAGCAAGGCGGCGCACGAAATGAATCCTGAGCGGAGGACCATGAGCATTGATGAGGCTGCGACCGGTGAGGAGCGGGATCGAAGAAGCTTGACTGGAAAGGAACCGTTAACTCCTCCGACCATCTCAGCAGCCGCACACCTTGCTGGATGCCTTCTGTGCAACAGCTTCCAAAGCCAGCTGCTCTTTCGTACGACGAGACCTATCCTGCGATGCCTGGAGTGCGGGCTGGTGTTCGCGGAACCGCGGAGCAAGACGACTCACGACGATTACTCAGAAGACTATTACCGTGACGGTGTCTATGCGGATTACCTGGCCGACCGCGAGGCCATCCAGCGAAACGCACCACGGGCGCTTGCGGAACTGGAGGCCATGGTCGAGGGGCGAAAGCTACTAGATGTCGGATGCGCAACGGGATTTTTTCTCGATGCCGCACGCCGGCGCGGTTGGGACGTGCGCGGGTTGGAACTCTCCCAGTACGCCTCTGACTACGCGCGCCGCGAGCTGAATCTGGCTGTGGAAACCGCGTCCATCACCGCTCCACCGCAACAGCTACCGCGATTTGACGCCATCACACTCTGGGACACCATAGAACATCTTGAACGGCCGGACATTGCGCTTCAGAATATCCGTCAGTTGCTCAATCCGCGTGGCATTCTCGTCTTCAGTACCGGCGACTACGGCAGTGTTCTGCGTCGCGTCACAGGAAAGAGGTGGCGTCTCTTCGCTGATCCAACCCACAACTTCTTCTTCGACGAGCGAGCCCTGCGACGTTTGTTGGAAAGCGCGGGCTTTGAAGTGTTGCGCCTGACGCGCCGGGGAAAGCGCGTGAGCCTTTCAATGATGCTCCATCAATCCGGCTTGCCGCTGAGCGCTCGAGCGAGATCGTGGCTGCTCAAAAGCGGTTGGAATCCTTCTGTCTACGTGAACCTTCGGGATGTCGTCACGGTGTTCGCCCGTCCTAATACACAATCTTTGAGGAAACGCGAAAAAGGGGGAACAGCCGAAGGATGAAAGCCATGCTCCACGACGACTAGTCGATACTCTACGGCTCATTGTTTCCATTTTCTTCAGCATGCCCGACCCGCACCGAATCATTACCGCCATCCGCCACAAGCTTGAACTCGGCGACCTCTTCATTTTCCTCTACGTAACTGTCTTCGTTCGTCAGTATCTGTGGGTGATCGGCAACAACCGGATGGCTTGGGTTCTGACGTTAGCCTTGACGCTGCTCCTCTGGAGTCTGCATGTGCGTTTTAAAGAAGGGCCAGTTGAAAAAACGCCGCGCTCATTCTGGATTATCGTCGCATTACCTCTACTTCTGCTTTACGCCCTGAAGTTTGCCTTTCCGGATCTCTCGCTTGATGTCCTCAACCACAGGCTCATCCAAGGCGAAAGGGGTTTGCGTGGTCCTCTCTTTATGCCTGGCGATTTCTTTCCGACGATCTTCCCGTTCAATCCTTCTTCTGACATGCTAACGGGGATCAGTCGGCACCTGCTCGGCTACCGCCTGGGCACAATCATCAACTACCTCACGCTGCTGTATGCAGGCACCGTGCTCAATAAGCTGTTGCGTCCTTTTATCGAAAACGCTCGCTGGCGGTGTCTGAGTATTCTGGTCACTCTTTACACCGAGCACATCCTGTTCGAGATCAACAACTACATGGTTGACCTGCTGACGCTCCCGTTATTGCTGGAAGCTACGCGGCTCGCACTGGCTGAGGACGAGGACAACTCCCGATTAAGACGCGATCTCCTGTACGCAGGTTTCTATTTGGGATCGTGCGTCGCCTTCAAGCTCACCAACATCGTAGCCGTGGTTCCCATCGTCCTTCTTTTCGCTTACCGCGTGCTGCGCCGCCCTCGAAATCTCAAGCTGGGAGTTTTTGCGAACATGCTACTGGCTGCACTTGTCGCAGCGCTGCCACTAATTCCCCATGTGTTCTACATCTACCGCGAGACTGGAAGCCCTGTTTTCCCTCTCTATAACAAATTCATCGTTTCCCCTTTTTGGCCAGAAATGAATATTTATGAAGGAAGGTGGGGTCCTGAGAATGTCTGGCAGACAATCGTCTGGCCTGTGACAATGTTCTTCAAACCGGAAAGACTGGCTGAGTTGCCGGTCTATTCAGGGCGACTCACAGTGGGCTTCATCGCTGCCCTGCTCTGCCTTCTGCTGCCGCAAATACACCGGCGTATCCGCCTGCTAGCTTTTGCCCTTCTCTCCGGCGCGCTGCTCTGGAGCGCAACCGTCGGCTACATCCGTTATGCACTGTTTCTGGAACTATTGAGTGGAGTACTTCTGGTTTACCTGGCGAGCTTGCTGGCTGCCAGGACTCAGCGGGCGTCGCGATCCCCGAGACTGGCGCTGCTTGCCGTATTGATCAGCGTCATGGTGGCTCAACTCGTGGTGGCATCTCGTTACGCCTACAAATACGAATGGAGCATGCGGCCCACCTTCTTTAAGCTACCGAAGCAGTACCTCAAGGAGACGCGCTTCGTCTTCCGAGATCGCCATCTGGCTGACTTCCTCGCTACGGACGAAAAGGCGTTGGTCTCCGAGGTGGACGTGTGGGTCGTAAGCAACATCAAGACTAACGGCATCCAGGTGCTGCTGCGCAACGACGTGCCGATGCTCTCCGTGAATAACCTTCCATACTTCGACATGCCTCAATCTCGGAAGAGGTTTGCGGAGGCTCTAAATGCCGTGCGCGGGCGCAGGATGTTCTCACTTAGTTTGGTGGAAAACCTCAGTGAGTCTGTTGACATGATCAAAAACCGTGGGCTGCGGGCCGGTCGAGTCACGCCCGTCACCGTAAACTTCTTTTCGAAATACACGCGATTTTACATGGCGCTGATCGAAGTTGACCCAGCGCCTAAACCGCCACCGCCGAAGCGAACTGGTACCGAACCAGCGTTGAGTGAGATCCACGCGCCGCTCAACGACGACGCCTTTAATGCGGTCATCACCCTTCCCAACACGCCCGCGCGATTGCAGGCCGGACGTAAAAAGACGATCCGGGTGATCGTTCGTAACGCTAGTGATTACTTATGGCCCGCGCACGGAGAGCCTAATGGCAAATTCTTCCTGAATGTCGGCAACGCCTGGCTTTTCGCAGGCACGCACGAACTAATAAACAACCTGGACGGGCGTACGACAATTCCTCACGACGTTTACCCGGGCGAAGAAATAGAGTTGCCGCTAGCGATCACTGCTCCGTCCACGCCTGGCGAGTACGTGCTGGAAATCGACATGGTGCAGGAGGGAGTATGTTGGTTTAAAGACAAGGGCTCGACGCCGTTCAGGACCAGGGTCAGGGTTGAGTAAGAGGTCCGGGGTGCTTGGATCACTTGCTGTGGGAATGACAAATCCCCTCCAGTCGAATAAATTGATACCCGCTCTTGATCATTTTTCAGCAGGAACTCCAACACGAAGGAGAAGTTATCGAATGAGATCCGGATACGGGCCACTCCTCTGGGCGATTGTAATTGGTGCGAGCCTACTCGCGGCGTGCGCTTCAAATCAACCGGGAACCAGCACAGCCAACACTGGTGCATCATCGCCAGACCTTCCCTACGCAACTGCGCCGCTTCCTGACAACGGTTACAAAGCCAAGATCACCTTGGCGAATCCGCCGGGAAAAATGCGCGCCGGCCAGAAGGAAATCATTCAGGTCAAAGTCCGGAATGCCAGCGACGTCCCCTGGAAGGTGCGGGGCGGCGGCGAGGACAATAAGTTCTACATCGCTGCCGGCAACCTCTGGCTGGAAGCCAACGGCGAGAAACTGCTAACCAAGATGGACGGCAGGCATGGCCTACCGAAAAATCTTAACCCTGGCGAGGAGGTCGAAGTGCCTCTCCAGATCACTGCTCCCAAGGATCTTGGTGAATACATCCTCGAGGTTGATCTCGTGCAGGAACAAGTTGCGTGGTTCAAAGATAAGGGCTCGCCGACTATTAAGGTTAAGGTGAGCGTCGTGAAATAGGGGAAGGAGCAGGAGGGGCAGGAGCAGGTGGCAGGAGCAGGCGGCAGGCGGCAGTGTGATGGGGCAGGAGACATAGGACTGAGAGCCAGACAAGAGCAGCACCTGTCGACTGCCACCTGTCGACTGCCACTTGCCGACTGCCGACTGCCACCCGCCCCCTCTTCCGACTCTCTACTCTCGACTCTCGACTCTCGACTCTCGACTCATTTATGAATCTGGCCTACTTTAGTCCGCTCAACCCGCAGCCTTCAGGTATCTCCGACTACAGCGAGGAACTGCTGCCGTACCTCGCTGCTCACGCCGAGATCGAACTCTTCGTGGATGGCTTTCGCCCTGATAACCCTACAGTCACCACTGATTTTTCTGTTTTCGACTACCGCCGCGATCCCTCGACCCTCGAAAAGCTAAAAAACTATGACGCGGTCGTTTATCACATGGGAAACGACCACCGATACCACACTGGTATTTTCGACACCATGCGGCGACACCCAGGAATCGTCGTCTTCCACGACTTCGCTCTGCAGGATTTCTTCCTGGGCCTGGCGCGCGTGCGAGGTGAAATGGATCTCTATCTCGATGAGGTGGCTGCCTGCCACGGTGAGTTTGAACGTCAGAGGGCGGAGGAACACCTTCTGCGTGGAAGCGTGCCGCCCCAGGTCGCGGTCCCGCTCAATTTTCCGCTTAACGGCCGCGCCGCAAATACCGCTGAGGGGATCATCGTACATTCCGAATGGAGCCGGGCCCGGTTCGAGATCGTGGCGCCGGGAGTTCCCATAACGCGCATTGCGATGCCGGTCGAACGAGCAAAGGGCGATAACAGCACAGCTGGGATAACACCGTCCGAGGAAGACGGGGCAGGAGAGCCTCGTCCGGTGTCGATTGCTTCTTTTGGTTTGGTGACTCCGGATAAAGGTATCGAGCTGACCCTTCGCGCGCTGGCTCAACTACGCAACAAGTACGCTTGGCATTACACACTCGTCGGCCCTGAGAATCCTTACTTTGATGTACGCGCGCTTATTAACGCTTATGACTTGGCCGATTGCGTGACAATCGCTGGACACGTATCGCTCGCAGAGTTTGAAAGATACATCGGCGAGACCGACATCGCAGTCAATCTCCGCCAACGCACGGTGGGAGAAACGTCGGCCAGCCTCTGCCGCATCATGAATGGCGGCGTCGCGGCAATCGTGTCCGACGTGGGATGGTTCGCCGAGTTACCTGACAGCTGTGTTGCAAAAATCCATCCGCGTGATGATGCTGACTTGCTGCTGGGCGCATTTCTGCGCAGGCTTCTCGAGGACACGCGCCTGCGCCGGCGTATCGGCGCCAACGCACGTCGTTACATCCAGGCCGAACACGACATCGAACAGTCTGCCGCGCGCTACATTGGTTTCATCGGCGAGGTGATCAAGCAGCGCCCTCGACGTCAGTTCATCGTGACTGTCGGAAATCAATTGGCGCGGCTTGGGGTGCGAGATGTCGACGAGCATTTGCTCCGCGGAGTGGCCACCGAAGTGGCTGCGCTTGTTCCCATTGACGTGGCAACACCAGAGCGTTCCAACGGCGATGACTCAACGCAAGGCGCTGAAGCGTTAATCAACCGTCCTGAGATTGCTCAACCGAGACCTCCGGCCGGGGTCGCGCCTTCCAGCTCGCGGAACACCTCACGCGGCCGGTCGCCCAAGATTGAAGGCATCGATTACAAGCGCGCCGCGATCGAGTATCTGGGCAAACTCAGCGAGGAGCGACGCCATCACCTCCGCACGAAGCCCTTCTACAACCTTGCGCACAAGCCCGCGAAGTATAAAGGCGAGGGCATGGAAGAGGACATGCACCGCCACTTCTGCGACTTTGCGAACATGGCCATGGAACTGGCACTGCCGCCCGGGAGCCGCATTCTCGATGTGGGCTGCGGGTCAGGCTGGCTAAGCGAATACTTCGCGCGGCTCGGCTACTACGTTAAAGGAATTGATATCAGCCCCGACTTGATTGAGATGTCGCGTGAGCGCGTCGCGCGAGTGCCCTACGGAGTTGACCACGTAACTCAGTTAGTCTGCGTTTTCGAAGTTCACGACATCGAAGCCGCCCCGCTACGAGAGAAGTTTGACGCTGTCCTTTGTTATGACTCTCTCCATCACTTCGAGGACGAGCGCGCGGTCATGCGGCATCTCGCGGCAATGCTGCCCATCGGCGGGCAACTCTTCGTGCTCGAAGGCGAGCGTCCATCTGCAGGTTCTTTGAGCGAAGGAGAGTTGCACGCCGTAATGCGCGAGTTCAAAACGCTAGAATCGCCTTTCGAGTCCCAGTACTTGCGCAGGCTGCTCGACGAGCACGGCTTCGCCATCGTTGGCGATTACGTCAGCGTCAACGGCTTTTTCGAGCGCGAGATGCTCGAGGGCGACCATTTGCCATTGAGTAAGCTGCCGACGAATCACAATTATCTTATCTGCAAGAAAGTCTGCGAGGGCGCGGCCGCCTCCACTGTGCCTGACAGTCGAAATCCCAACGTTTTGGCAGTGCGGTTCTCTCTGCCAGTCCCCGTTCCCAATCGAGTTGGGGCTGGCGCTGCCTTTGCGGTCCCTCTGGCTATGGAAAATACTGGCGATACGCTCTGGCTCACTGGTCAGACTGTTCGCGCAGGTATTGTCATGCCCGCTGTTCGAATCTTTGACGACAAAGGCACGCTGGTCGATGAATTTCACGGAGAGCCTCTGCTGCCCCGCGCCGTAGCGCCGGGAGAGACGGCGAAGATCAAAATCGAATATGTCGCGCCGCGCCGACCCGGCGCTTATACAATGAAGATTGACCTCGTTAACCAACATGTGTGTTGGTTTGAGCAGCAGGGATCAGAACCCTTGGTTCTTCGCTTCGATGTTTTCTAGAGTAGGAATTCGAACCAGTACCGGCACACATGACCAGAGAAGACATCATCGCAGAGCTTAAGAGGCTTGAGCCCTGGTTTCACTGCATTGATTTGGGCGAAGGTCTCACGACCAAAACCGAGAGCGTTATGGGCGAACCGGTCGACCATCCTCATGGGCCCTGGCAAGTCATCCAAAAGTGCCTACCCGGAGATCTGCGAGGTAAGTCATTGCTCGACGTCGGCTGCAACGCTGGGTTCTATTCCATCCAGGCGAAGCGGCGGGGTGCGGCACGCGTGCTCGGAGTTGACGGTCAGCGTCAGCACATTCGACAGGCCCTGCTCGTCCGCAGAGTGCTCGGTGTCGACGTTGAGTTTCGGCGGATGAATGTTTATGAACTGGAACCCCACGCGCTTGGGCAGTTCGACATCACGCTCGCTCTTGGCCTGATTTACCACCTTAAGCATTTGGTTTTGGCGCTCGAGAATCTTTATAAGGTGACACGGGAGATGCTCATCATCGAGACAGCGATCCTGCCACCAGAACATACAAAGCCCCCCTTCACACATCCGCTTGGCGAGGCCGAGATGCGTCTGCACCCCTTCGCATTCGTCGAGAATCCGCCGGACGCTAAAGAGCAGGTGGCAAATTGGTTTCTTCCGAGCATTGAGGGGCTCGAGGCGTTGCTCAAGAACATCGGCTTCGACCGCATTGAAGTGGTAGAGGTTAAGAACGAGCGCGCCGTGCTGATCTGTCACAGACGCGCGGTCCCATCGGAAGCAGATGTGCGTCACCATTACGTGGCCAGCCTCTCGCTCGAAGAGGGCACTGCACACTGTGGGCCCGGAGAAGATCTCGCATTCAACATCCGCGTGAAGAACGCTGGCTTGCGACCCTGGCGTATACACGGCGAAGATCAGTCCGGGAGGGGAGCAGTGCAACTCGGCGCACATCTCCTGCGTTCAGACGAAGAGGAACTTTCCTGGGATTATGGTAGGGCCGACTTGCCCAGCAATCTCGAACCGGGGGCTGAGGCAATCGTCTCCATTGGCCTGCAAGCCCCCGCTAAACCGGGCAACTATATCGTCGAGTTCGACATGGTGGCGGAGCATATTGCATGGTTCGAGGACTTCGGATCGGGAACGCTGCGTCATGAGTTAAGCGTCAGCTGACGTGATCACAGCTTCGATCCGGAGCGGAAGGCCCGGCACGTGGTCGTCATACCACGTCACGCCCTCTCTTACCATGCTAATTTCGAGCGCATAAGCGCCGGGTTCGGCGGGCGCTTGCACCATGACCAGAACTTCCTCTTCGTCTCCCTTGTGCATTACCAGCGGGAGCGGGGTGCGAATCCCATCCCAGACGACTAGTTCGCCCGAGTCCTTTCTCCAGTGATAACCGAGAAACAAAGGTAGTGACGAGTAAGGGGAGAGCGGGACTTCGCTCAGGTTGACCAGGCTGATGGGTAGGTTGGCGACTGCGTTCACCCGCATGCGTAGACGCTCCACCGGGCTACTAATCTTTAACGTCATCGCCTCCTCGGAAGGCGCCTGCTCCGTTAGGGGCCTTCGGCCGGCCACGACCGTAAACATATGTTCCGGCATGTCAAACTGTTTCTGCGTGTGGTAAGTAACCCTGCTGTAGGTAAAGCCCATGCTGCTCAGAACGTCCATAAAGAACTTAGGCGAAAATCCCCACCAGGTGTCCCACCAGCGCTTACCGACAGGCAGGAATTCAACTGCCGACTGCGTTAGTTGTCGCTGCCGAAAGGGTTCAACGATCACCACTTTCTCGCGGGTCAGGCGCGCACAGTTCTCAAGGATACGGTGTGGGTATTTAGTGTGGAGAAGGATGCAGGCCAGCACCGAGATATCAAACTCACCCAGTTCTCGCGGCAATTCATAGGTGTTCCCGTAGTGCACTTTGGCGTTTGACCCAAAAGCGCGGTGTAAAAACCAGTAGGAGTTCTTGATCCTTTCGATGTTGCCGCGATTCAGTTCGAAGACCGCCTGGAGATCTTCTGGTATATCTTCGTAAAGGTCCCAGAAAAAGTCCCAGGAAAAATCCTCCGCTACGTCAGCCGA
>JBOGOU010000188.1:0-23334 GCA_050748205.1 Pyrinomonadaceae bacterium
AGTAGTGTGCCTGGCGGCGCCAAAAAGTAGCGCCGCGAAGCAAAAATGAATCAAAACAATAAGACATAGTCATCAAAGTTCGCTGCTAGAACTCAGATCGAAACGAAAATGACATCCATGAAAAGGACACTGCTCCCAAACGCCGGTTTTTCCGCAGCCTGCTAGGCGTGTCGCCTGACAACGAAGCGTCTCACAGGAAGTTTACTGCCAAGTACAAACTGCCGTTCACCCTGCTGGCAGACACGGATCACTCCATCGCTGACGCTTATGGCACTTACGGTGAGAAGAAGTTTATGGGCCGGACGTACATGGGGGTCAAGCGCACCACTTTTCTAATCGATGAGAGAGGCAAGATCAAGAGGATCTTCGAGAAGGTCAAACCTGAGGAACACGCCCTGGAGGTTCTCGAAGCCTTCGAGAGTTAGCCTGCCGGTCTGAAATCTCAACGTCAAGTCGTCACGCCGCCACCCAGCCGCCAATTTTTTCGGGTTCACCCTCCGGTTTCCGGCCGGGCATCAACCCTTGCAGCGCACTGAAAGAGCTGGGCACGTCTGGCTTGCGTTTAGGAAGCTTGAACCCGCTGCCCGGATTTGAAACGGCTAACTCTGAGCACTCATTAATGAAGTACATCCGGGTGTTATCAATAACTTCGGTACGGATTTCACGTGTCCACAAGAGCAAGTTCGCCAGCGCGTCGCCAATCTCATCCTTTCCAAGCTTTGTCTCCTGAGCGATTTCCTTCTGCGTTCGAGCGTTTTTCTTGATCGCCTCGCGCACACGCTCGATGGGTGACAACTTACTAGCCATTCTGGCGAGATGTTGAGCTGGGGAGTGCGAATCGTGGTCGAGGGCGGAAATGTCGTCGGTTTCCAAACCCGGCAACGTCCCGCATCGTTTGCGTGCGGACCTATATTCTCTTAAAGCTTGCCTGCTGTCAGTTACTTTCTTGCGTATGCAACTCTTGCAGTAGAGGTTTCGTCCGTCTTTGCGGGCGCGGCAAATCCCAAACTCAGACAACGGCAACGCCTGACTACAAATCGGGCAGTCTTTCGTCACAAGACTGCAGTCTGCTTCTGCTTTCATTTCAGCGCTCCACCACCAAACAGAGATTTCTCCCTGGGGAGTACTCGCTGAAAGGCAAACACTTCCGCTTCAGCCCGTGGACGGATTCGTCTCCTGCGGTCTCGAATATTAGCGGCTAAGTTATTGCTGGGCGAAGGAGACAGACCCGTTGAAAAGGTCGAATCGCCTGGATTGCCATCACTTCAACTCGGTGAAGTTAATCAATAACCTGGATTCAACTTTGCGTAGCAGGTTGATCGGGGGCCGTGCGAGAGGAAACTTATAAGAGCGAGAACCTACCAACACAATCAAAAATCAGGTTGCCGACTATCAACTTTTTTTCGTGGCAATCATTCGCTTTCAGCGAGGGAGTCGCATTATAGTCATCGCCGAAATTTTTGCAACTAGTTTTTCCTACTCACATGGTCCATAGCGCGCTCACGTAAAACTCTTCTGGCTTACGTAGTCGAAAGCACGCGTAAGCGAACGCAAACAACTCTAACACGAGAGGATATATGATCGCGCACTCAAAGATCTCTTGACGTAAGCGATTGATTAGAATGAGTCCTGTTGTTTGTCGACGTAACAATTCGCCAACAAAACTGTCGAATTTGATTTCGCCTACAAAGCGTTCGCCGTCCGTTTGACGCAACACGTTCCGTTCCGGTTCGTGTGGTCCTACAATTAGTAGCACTCACTGGATCACGCTTAGTGATCCGTTTAGTGAGATCAACTGGAGGCGGTGGCGAATAAATATTTTGCACGGATAAATTTCTTTTGGTTTGAACACTCCAGCAATCAACTCTTTTTAGCAACCTCTTGGGACACGCCGCGCTCGTGTGCAAAATGGTGTAAGTCTTCGCACAGAATAACCTTGCAAAGCGGGTCAGTTTGATTTGGATATTGTTTTCCACAGAACCTGTGGAAATGTTTTAGCTCGCGGCTTAGGTAAGGTTGGCCAAACTCCAGCAACTCGATCCGTCTAACTATTCATCGCACGCCGGTCTTTCAATCTGTAAACAAATTTAAGTCCTGACCAAACGTCGTTCACAGCGCAGATTTTAACGTCAACAAGCCCGGCTTCCAGTCCAATGCGCTGAACATTAGTGAAAGCCAAATCCGTAACAACACCTGAGCTCTTCTTCGGCCAGGCAACCCAAATCATTCCGTTCACAGAGAGATTCGACGCCAGGAGAAAAAATTCTCTTTTGAGCTCGGCCTCTGAATGCACAAACACAAGAATTACATCGAGAGACTTTGTTGCACACGGTGTAAAACGAGCTTTGCTTGGCAGTGGACCCAGCTCTTTTTGAAAACCCTTTGGTGAATGAACCAACGCGACACGGAAGCCTTCTTTTATACCCAGCTTCTTGATAAGCGGTGTTCCTGAATAACCAGCCATACCGGTTTTTTCCCCTGACACTAGAATCTCTTTCCAGATCTCAGACACTCGATCTAAGACTAAAACAAGCCGGTTTCAAATCTGCAACGTTCGCCCCGTGTCGCCACTTCCGTCGAGCTTTGAACAAAAACTAATTCGACCGTTCGCGTAGCGGACGACTGACAATAGCCAGCACTTCAGTTCCCGTCCCAAAACTCAGAAATCCCACCCACGGCAGGGGTGGATTGTTCAGGTTCAACCTACACAGGTTGGATTTCTAGTTTTGACAGTCTCTTCAGTGCCTGGAAGGCATCGATAGGTTTGCACTACCACAGCTTCAGCAATTTCCACCATGAGAAGCCAACCAGGACCCAAATGGGAATGTTCACCAGCGAGGCGAGTAAACCGAGCCACCACCACTTCCGTTGTGTAACGTAGCCGGCTCCGAAGTAGATAGGAGCTGGAGTTGTACCAAAGTGCGTCAGCGAAGCGTCCAAGTTGGAGAAATAGGCAAGTGACAGGACCGCGAGATAGGGTGGCGCCCCGGCCGCAAGAATAACCGTGAGAAACGGGATATACATAGCCGTTGCATGTGCCGTGATGCTTGCAAATCCGTAATGAGCATAAAAATAGATAAATAGAAGGAGAGCCAGCGCCGCCCACCAGATCCAACCTGTCGTAAAACTAGCTGCTGTTTCCGCAAAGCGTTTTGTTATCCCGGTTTCGCCGAGCGCTTCAGCCATTCTCACCAGGCCACCGTACCAAATAAAAACATCCCAGGCTCCGCGTTCGCTGATTACATCTTCCCAGCTCAAAACATTACTCAACAGGAGAACGCAGATGCCGACAAGAGCCACCACTGCATAGTTTATTCCGTGAAAGGCCGTTGTCATCCATAGGCCCGCCACCAACGCAAAGACAACCAGCATCATCTTCTCGCCCCAAGCCATCTTGCCCATGCGCTCCAGCTCCGTTGCCGCGAGTTCGGCCGCGGCGGGCGTGTGCTTGATTTCTGGAGGAAAGACACGGTAGATGAGCAGTGGAACAAAGGTCAGCGACAAAAGGCCGGGTACTGCCGCAGCGATCGCCCATTGGGAATAACTTAGCTCAATTCCGGTAACCTCTCGGGCAAACTTCGCGATCAACACATTCGAGGCCTGGCCCGTCAGGAACATCGCACAAATAATCACGTCACACTGGTAAATAAGCGGCATCAAGAAAGCACCCAGGCGACCGGCTGTAGCCCCGGGCTTCGACTCATAGGCCTCAGCCAAACTCTTTGCTACTGGGAAGATTATTCCGCCAGCGCGGGCGCCTGTTGAAGGAATAACCATCGCCAGAAGCATATCGGTCGAAACGAGCGCGTAGCCGAGTCCAAGTGAATGGCGGCCGATCGCGCGAATGAAGAGGAAAGCAATGCGGCGACCCAGCCCCGTCTTGATCATCCCGCGCGACATGAAAAAGGCCGCCAGCACCAGCCATACAATTGGATCGGCATATCCAGCCAGTGCCTGGGCAACAGGAAGCACGCCAGTCAATGCCATTGCCGCCACACCGAGTAGGACAATCGCACCACCGGGCAACGGGCGGACAATTGCGCCTGTAATCGTTGCGACGAATATTGCCAAGAGACGCCACGAGTTAGGGGTAATTCCGTCTGGAGTGGGGATCACAAGAACGGCTAAGCCAGCAGCCAAAACGACACCCCATTTAAGCAATATGGTGGCGATTTGAGCGCGGTTTTCCCCAGGCTGAACACCTTCCGGCGTTTCGCCATCACGTGCTGAACGCACATTTTCATCCATTTCGCGAGTTCTTTCAGACTTCAGAATGAGATCGGAAAGGCTTCGGGATATTATTATGTTGCCAATGCTTACTCAAGCTTTCGAACTTTCGGGGATAGTTTCATTAGTATTGGCTGAAAAACGGTATGCTGCAAGAAAACCCTGGAGCCGATCAGGCGCGTAAGTAATCAAAGGAAGTTCAAATTTAGGTCATTTTGGTTTGAAGATGTTCACTAAGAAGGAAGCCAACATCAAATCCAGCGAGATCACGGATAAAAGAGTTTATTTGAATCGGCGCTTATTCATGCGGGCTGCGGCGCTTGCTGCTACCAGCACAGCCACCGGATTGTTGTATCGCAAGCTGAATCCACCACCAGCCGACACACCTGCGGGTGAAAAGCTCGCGGATTTTGCCAGGCAAACGTCGGATGCAGCACTTAGTAATGGGTTTACAGTAAGCGAAAAACTTACCCCACTCGAAGACATCACCAACTACAACAATTTTTACGAGTTTTCCACAGATAAGGCATCCGTTGCATCGGCAGCTAGCGGGTTTATCACAAGGCCCTGGAGTGTTTCGGTTGACGGCTTGGTAAGTAAGCCTCGGACGTTTGATCTTGATGAATTGTTGGGGTTCTCTCAGGAAGAACGTGTGTATCGGCTGCGTTGTGTAGAGGGATGGTCGATGGTAATTCCCTGGATCGGCTTCCCCCTCGCTACGCTGCTGAAACAGGTTGAACCAACTTCAGCGGCAAGATACGTAGCATTCCAAACGCTTCATGATCCGAAGAGAATGCCGAATCAGCAAACGGGAGTTCTTGATTGGCCTTATGTGGAAGGACTCAGGCTTGACGAAGCGATGCACCCGCTTACTATTCTGGCGACGGGCCTCTATGGCCAAAAGCTGCCGGCACAGGATGGGGCGCCCATCCGCCTTGTCGTTCCCTGGAAATATGGATTCAAGAGCATCAAATCAATCGTCAAGATTCAACTGATCGCGGATGAGCCGCCGACAACCTGGAACATCCAGGCCCCAGGCGAATACGGGTTTTATTCTAACGTCAATCCAAACGTGTCTCATCCACGATGGAGCCAGGCGAGGGAACGACGAATTGGAGAGTTCAGAATGCGGGAGACGTTGATGTTCAACGGATACGCTGAACAAGTTGCGCATTTGTACACCGGGATGGACTTAAGGCGGTATTTTTAGGACATTAAGGTCCGTGGTGAGGCAATCGACACGAACCACTGACGTAAGGCAATGAAAGACGCTCGTTTTCCAAAGATAGTTCTCTTCGTAAACAGCATGGCGCCTTTGACTCTGCTTCTTTGGGATTTCTTCCACAAGAGAGTAGGGGCAAACCCGCTTGAGTTTGTTACCCGGACGACAGGTATGCTCACGCTTGTTTTCCTGGTGACGACGCTTGCCCTCACACCGTTAAGGAAGATCACGGGTTTAAACTGGCTAGTCAAATTCCGGCGAATGTTAGGGCTCTTTGCTTTCTTTTATGGGGTCCTGCACCTTCTGACCTATGTGTGGTTCGATCGCTTCTTCAATCTTCGTAGCATGGTGAGTGACGTATACCAGCGACCCTTTATTGCAGTTGGGATGACTGCATTCTTCTTAATGGTGCCTCTGGCCATAACCTCAACCAGCAAGATGGTAAAGCGACTGGGCGGCAAACGTTGGAGCCAGTTGCATAAACTGGTTTACGTGGCGGGTGTGGGCGGGGTGGTCCATTTCTGGATGCTGGTGAAATCGGACACCCGGTTACCTCTAACCTTCGGTTTTGTTCTCCTGCTGCTGCTTGCGCATCGTCTATTTCTCAAATACTATCCGCCGGAAAGTTCAACTCCGCAAAAAATGCTCTTACCGCGCGAGTAGCGGAATTCGCCTTTATCTGCCGGGCACTGAGTTTGGATTCAGAGCGCAGCATAGGGGCCCAGAATCTTGACCGCGCAATCTTCGGGGCGTTCAATGTCAGACTCAATCAACCGCTTCACCACCCGCGTCGAGAATTATGCAAAGTATCGGCCAACGTATCCGCTAGAAGTTATCGACTTACTGAAAACGGAGTGCGGACTGAGCCAGGAGTCCCTGATCGCCGATGTCGGGTCGGGCACGGGAATTCTCTCTGAACTTTTTCTAAGGAACGGCAACAGAGTCTTTTGTGTTGAGCCTAACTCCCCGATGCGGACCTCTGCTGAGGCGCTTCTCAGGCAGCACCAGGGATTCATCAGCGTCGACGCAACCGCCGAATCAACAAGCCTGAATCCAAACAGTGTGGACATCGTAACTGCTGCTCAGGCATTCCATTGGTTTGAACCAGGCAAGGCCCGCACAGAGTTTGTTCGGATTTTAAAGCCAAAAGGCTGGGTAGTTCTGCTCTGGAATGAACGCCGTTTAGATTCGACGTCTTTCCTTCGGGCTTACGAGGAACTGTTATTGCAATTTGGAACAGACTACAAGCAAGTCAGACACGAAAATGCCCAGAAAGAAGTAAGCAATTTCTTTGCGCCGCAGACGTTTAGAGAGAAGTCGTTCGAGAATGTCCAGTGTTTTGACTTCGAGAGCCTCCGAGGCCGAGTACTCTCGGCATCGTACACTCCCGAGCCCGGCGATCCGCGTTTCGAACCGATGCTGAACACCTTGAGCAAGATTTTTGACGCTAATAAGAAAAACGGTAACGTCACGTTTGAATACGATACGAAAGTCTACTACGGTCATTTGACAGCGTAATTGGTTCACAGGATACAAAAAAAACTAAACCCGTTCGCCAGTTCAGTTGAGCTGCCAACTGTGTTTGACTGGGGCTGCTCGTCGTTTTTCGATCAGAGCTTGTCGCCTGATTTCGAGAGATTGTATCTTAATCAATAATGAGTTTTACGAAGGCCGCCCAACGTTATGTCGAAGACCTTGAACACGGCCTGCAGAGAGTCAGGTATTCTCTGCGACGTCAGGGGTTTTCCCACTCAAGCGAAGAGCGAATTCTGGGCCGATATATTGCGGAGCTGCTACCCAAAGATCACCCGAAGACTGTCGTCGACATCGGGGCCGGCAATGGAGTGAGATGGTCGAACACTTACTCTCTCTTCCTGAACGGCTGGAAGGGAGTAGGCGTCGAGGCTGACAGTCGGAAGTTTGCCCGCCTTGAGCGTGCTTACAAGAACCTTCCCGGGGCCCACGCTTCGCACTGCACCGCGGACCCCGACAATATTGTTCCGTTCCTGAGATCCCTTGGCATTGAAAAGAACCTGAGCGTACTGAGTCTGGATATCGACGGCAACGACTACTGGGTTTTGAAGGCAATCTTAAAAGAGTATCGACCCGCCTTGATTATCACCGAGATCAACGAAAAGATCCCCCCGCCTCTGAGATTTCTCTTCAAATACGCACCAAACTCTCAATTGCGGCATCACTTCTTTGGATATTCAATTGCTGTGCTTGAGGATCTGTGCGAGGAGCTTGAATACGGCATCCTGGAACTCGAATACAACAATGCTTTCATCGCGCCGAGGGAATTGAAGGGAGCGCGGTTTGTGAAGGCGGAAACGGCTTACGCCCGAGGTTATAGCGACCGTTCCGACCGGAAAGAGAGATTTGCTTCGAACCTCGATATGGAGATTCTTCATTCTTTGACTCCCGCTCAGGGAATTGAGTTTTTGCGGGACTTTTATTCAAAGGAGTCGGGCAAATACTATTTGGCCGCCGATAAAGAGTCGCTAACAAGACAGTTAGAGGGCAAAGATGACGGACGATAGGCGTCGTGAGAAGCGGATTTCCACGAACTTGCCCGCAAAGTGGACCGGCCACGCCGGCCGGCATGAAGCACGCATAGAGGATATTAGTGTCGCAGGCTGTTTCGTCAATACAACCGGACGAGTAGATCCAGGCGAGTTGATAATGTTGGAAATAAAGATGCCATCGGGCCAATGGTTGCAGCTTCGAGGCGAGACAACCTCTTTTCAACAAGGTGTCGGCTTCGGACTTCTCTTCGCCGTCCTCACTGACAAGCAAAAACAAGCTCTGCGAGAGTTGCTGGACTAGAAAACGGCCCGCCTACTGAATAGCGCGCGTTTCGAGGACTGCGATGGCATGAGCGAGGTCCCCGCGCGTAAAACTACCCTGGGGGCGAAAACTCAAATCGTTTTGGATCAGCCCCTTCGAAATTGCCACCGAGACGTAGCCTCTAAACTCACTGGGAATGCTTGCAGCATCAAGAAGTGGAAGTGGAATCCCAGCTTTCGCGTCTGCCTCCGAACGAAGTCCTGCAGCCCGCACCAGGGCGACGGCCGCCACTAGTCGCGTAACTACTTCATGAGGACGGAACCGTGCTCCGGGTGTTACATCAAAGAACAGCGTTCCATTCGGAGCGGCTTGCGCGCTTTCGATAAACAATCTCGTTGAGTTGTCTCGAGTATCCTGATAGGTCGGCTGTCCTGGCATATATTGCGGCACGCGAGCACCGATAACGAGGCTTGACGCCAAATCAAAGCGGGAAGCGGGGAAATCTGGTCTAAAGCGATTGCCAATCGGAAACATCGTATAGGTGCTGAGGCTTTGTTGTACTTCGTCGCGCAATGTTGGGTTCATCGTGGCTAGATCAGACACCGAATACTGGACCCGTCCGATTTCCAACACTCCGACAAAAGGCTGCGAAGTAAGGGTCAAACCTATCGTATTTCGGACCACCACCCGCCAGTTGCCAGCCGCTGGAGATTTGATGACCACTCGCTCACGCTTTCCACTCAATCCAGGTAGGTTAAGCGTGTTCGACTGCGCTCGCAGTGTTCCATTACTGTCATAGAGATAAAGCGCCAAGTCATTGGTGCTGGAGAGCGGGCCCCAGCCAATCTGGATCGAAGCGGTCAAAGTACCTTCGGGAATTGTAATAGTCGCTTCCGCTGGTGCTCCCGGCCCCACTGTTCCGGAGAACTGGACCGCTGGGTCATTGATAAAGCGCACTTGATGCCGATCAAGCGTAGCGCGCCAGGATCCAATCCTGCGCGTGGGAAACGCCGCCTCCAGGACCGCTGCATGGACGTTCAACATTCCCGCCCCTACTTCGTACAAGTCATAAGGCGGCAAAGGCGTTGCTGTGCGCTGCAGGATATCGCGCACTTGCGCGGGGCTAAGGTTCGGGTTGGCCTCCAGCATGAGCGCAATCGTGCCGGCCACCTGCGGCGCCGAGAAGCTAGTACCGTTTGCAGTTGTGTAGAAGGGAAGTTCAGTTAGACTGAGCCGCTGTAAATCGGCGCCCGCCAGTCCTTCAATCCCCGTTACATTAGCAATTCCGAAGCCTCGGACGCTCACCACATTGACGCCCGGGGCCACAAGGGTTGGGTGAAACAGCGAGCTAGCGAAATCTCCTCGGGAAGAAAAATTTGCCAGCCTTCCCTGCGTATCGGTAGCGCCGACACTCACCACCCAGGGAGCCACGGCGTAAGGATTCAACGAGTGGGTGCCTGGTCCCGTATTCCCGGCGGAAAATACAATGTTGACGCCAGCCTGAGTCAGCATCCTCGTGGCGACATTTACGGGGTCGTTACTGTCGTAGACAGTGTTGGCGGAGAAGCTGCAGTTTACGACGCGCACGCCCAGATCCGACCGGTTCGCCAACAAATAATCTAAGCCGTTGAGTACATAAACTAGTGTCAGGTCTCCAGCACTAAGCCCGATCAGGCGGGCATCTGGCGCTACGCCGGCATATTTTCCACCAGAGAGGCTTCCATTCCCTGCAATGACTCCAGCGACGAAGGTACCGTGTCCGAGAAGTTGGTCGGTGTTCGGCAGACTCTCGGAATTGATTGGATAATTGAAGCCGATCCCGACACTCTGTGTATCGATTAACTTGATATTCCTGGTCACACGGTTCGACAGATCTCTGTGGGTTCCGTCGATTCCGGTGTCGAGCACAGCCACCGTGACGTTGCGCCCGGTTACCGGTAGATTCCCGTTGCGGCTAGTGATTTCGGTGTCGAGACGCTCGCGTTCGACGCCAGTCACAGCTCTAACCTCCGGCTCGCTGGTTAGGCTCAGCGTGCGATTGCCGTAGATTGAGCGAACGGACGGTAAGTGAGAGATGGCAATGATCTGATTACGTGTAGCCGTTATGATAACTATCGGCAACGCCCGAAATCGCGTGCCACCAATCACGCCTATCGTCTGCAAATCCGCCAGATCCGCTTCGGAGGGTAAATTGTGATACACGACCACCGCATTGATGCCGCTGTCATCTGTCGATTGATTCAATTTAAGGAGCAGTTCAGGATCGACACTCTGCAAGCCAGTGTGATTGCCATCAGCACCTGTCATCACAATACCGTCCGCGCCCGTCATGACGATTCCATCTGCGCCCGTCATCACGATGCCGTCCGCGCCGGTCATCACGATCCCTGTTACTCCCGCAAAGGTGAGCCCTGCTGGGGCTACTGAGAAAACTGAGCCGTTTGCTCCGGTCGCGCTAACCGCATCCGCGCCGGTCATCACGATGCCATCAGCCCCGGTCATTACGATGCCATCTGCTCCAGTCATCACGATGCCATCGGCGCCTGTCATGACGATCCCATTGGCGCCTGTCATCACAACGCCGTCAGCCCCTGTCATGACAATTCCATTTGGCAGAGTAACCATCACTGAGTCGGCGGTATAGGTAGTACCGTCGGCTCCGGTCATGACGATCCCGTCGGCGCCCGTCATCACGATCCCATTTGCTTGGGTCACGCTCAACCCATCCGCGCTCGTGATCCGCGCGCCCGTCGGATTGTCAAGCCCGTCGGCGCCCGTCATGACGATGCCATCAGCACCGGTCATCACAATACCGTTGGTGCCGTAAGTGAGGAATGCATCCGCGCCGGTCATCACAATGCCATCCGCGCCGGTCATCACGATTCCATTTGACGGAGTTACTGTGATTCCGGCCAAAGCCGGAGAACCACTCAGCACGAAAGTCAGCACGAGCGCGATGAATCGTTTCGCTTGTCTGTGGATCAAATTTGAGACGGTAGCCATTCTTAGCAAACTATCACCTCAGTCGGGTATATCGGCGCAGTCGTGCTAACGATCTTTGCTTTGGCGAGGGAGCGCTGGAGCGCTTAAGCTTTTCTCTGCTGGCTGACTGCCATGACTACTCTAGAAGGGCTCACAGTAACGGCTGACGTAACACTCGCCTCAAAAGGCGCCGCCTGCCGAT
Source organism: Pyrinomonadaceae bacterium (assembly GCA_050748205.1). GTDB lineage: Bacteria > Acidobacteriota > Blastocatellia > Pyrinomonadales > Pyrinomonadaceae > PSRF01. The sequence goes on from JBOGOU010000188.1 coordinate 11,421, forward strand.
CCTCCCACCCTGCAACCATAGGGGCTGTGAAAAGCTGTGTAAATTTTAATTTGGGGCCAGGGCACATGTGTTGCATTATCCTTGTGATTTCTGCACGAAATTGACCCATTCCGAGGTTCGGATTTTCTAGAAGTGGGTCTCTGCTAGCCCACAAGCTCCTTAAAAAGCTTGCGTATCTCGGGGCCGGGCTCTACCCCTAATTCCGTTTCCAGGAGTCGTTTAAGTCCCTCATAATGCTCCTTCACCGCCCCCCGATTGCCCAGGGCGCCGTGGGCCCGCATTATCAGGCAGTGTATGTCTTCGCGAAATTGATCTTCGTGAAGAATGCGCTGCGCCAACTGCATTGACTTTGGCCAATCTTCCATCTTTTGCGCAACGCCCGCGAGCGATTCCAGCAAGCGTAAATATTGCTCTCTATAGTATGTTCGTTGCTCTTCAACCCAGGGCTCATAACTGCCCTGCATAAACTCCCCTCTATAAAGCGCAACTGCTCCTTCATAGGCTTTTAGACACTCTTCGTATTTATGTGTTCGGCGTGCCGTTTCTCCCTCGGCTATTAAGCGATCAAAGTCTTCAATATCTATTCGATAGGAAAACTCCGGATTGAGTTGATAATCACCTTCTCTATAAAGCAGGAAATTTTGCTTCAGTGGCTGGTTACTATTAAGAGCTTTGCGTATGTGCGAAACAGTAGGATGAAAATTTTTCTCCACAACATCGATGTCAGTTTCACCCCAGAATGTGTCGACAATTGTGTCCTTCGACGCGCGGTGGTGCCGGCGTGACGTAATAAAGCACAAGATGTCCCGCGCGCGACGCGTGGTCCAGGCGTCGGCCGGCAGGGGGCGCGTAGGATCACGAACTATCTGTACGGGGCCGAGCATATTGATTGTGAGATCGGTAACCGACGTCGGTGTGAGCGCGATTTCGGCTACATGCACAGCCGCGGGCCTGGCAACTTGCTCCCGAGTTGCAACAATCTGCTCCCGCAAGTCTGATGGCAAGAGTTCGAGGGCTTCTTCAGCCAAGAATAACTCGGGATTGTTCAAGCTCTCGCGCTTCAGCCAGTACTCATAGTCGTACCGGGCAGCGAGATCCACGGCGCGCCTCAGGTGCTCAATCAACTTTGGCTCCATATTGAGCTTCAGCTCGCAGATCGCCGTTGCAAAGCATGCCTGTGCTTCGTAGTAATAGAGATTATGATCTTGGAAGTATTTCAAGACGGCCGCCAGTTCCCGATGGGCGGCGTCAAACTCCCCCTGCATGGACATGATGCGGCCGCGTGTCAGAGACGCCGTGTAGAAGCCCCTCTCATCCTTTTCAACCGGCCGGGCAGCAAGGAGGCGGTCAATGAGTGTGCGCGCGGTGACGAGATCTCCCACCTGCAGGCTCAAGAGCGCGCGCTCTTCAAATAACTCTGTGCGGGAAAGAGGCATGCCTGCTTCGTCGTAGGAACGCACAGCGCGTTCGTAGTATTCATTCGCCCGCTCAATGTCCCCGCGCTCACGATAAAGATTTCCATACGTCTCGAGCGTCTCTGCAGTGGCGGCGACGAGATTGAAGAGCTGGCATCGCTCTAAGGCGCTGTCGAGGTGGCGCTCCGCTGCTGCAAAATCACCACGATAGATATGGCATCTGGCCATGTTTAAGTGCGCGACAGCTTCCTGTGGCATCGGCGACGCCGGGCGGTCACTCCGCAGCATTCGGCTCAACCAGCGCAGGGCTTCGCCAAAATCGCCTCGAATACCCGCTGGAGTCCCCAGGTTGTGAGCTATAAACCGCGCGTATCGCTCGTCGTTATGCTGCTCCGCTGATTGCAATGCGCTGCGAAATTCGCGCTCAGCAGCTGTCCACTCCCCCATTGCGACCAGGCACAGGCCGCGCGTGTTGCCGCATTTCATTCTGACCGCGGACTCCTGGTCGCTTAGCTCGATAGCTCGATTCAGATACTCAAATGCTAACGAATAGTCACCTTCCCGTCTGGCCAGGGTGGCAAGCGACTGAAGTGCATCGGCCTCACCTTCTTGATCGCCCTGCTGCTGCAACAGGGTCGCCGCCCGGCGGAACATCGACTGCGCAGCCTCGTATTCACCACGCAATCGCGCGACTTCAGCCCGATGACTCAGCCCTCGCGGGTAAGCTTCAACGGACTTTGCCGGCAGCGAATCGGCCAACGAAGCGAGCGAACCGAGCGCGCCAGTGGAGATCCAGTCACCACCTCTTTCCGCAATCACTCTTGCTGCATGATCAAAATCCTCGGCGGCAACAAGGTGTCTCACCGCTTGCTCCCAACCTTGGCGCAGTAGGAAGTGTTCAGCGTAGCGCCGATATTCGACGGCCACACCCGCCCGGCCAATCTCGCTGCGCAGACGTCGCCGCAGAAAACTCTGAAAGAGGGGATGGAACCGATACTCCTCTCCGCTCCCATCGCTGGCGACAGTCATGAAGACGTTCCGTCGCACCAGACTCGGCAAAAGCCGCGAACAGTTCATTCCTCCAAAGAGGGCACCGCACGTATCTAATTCAATGCGATCAAGCAGAGACAGCCTCAGGAGAAACTGCTGAACGTCTTCAGCCTCATCGGAAAATACCTCCTCAGCAAAGTAGTCGAAGATGTCGTGTTCGGATTGCCTCAGTACCTCTGTGAGGTCAGGCGGTCCGACCTGGGCTTCGCGCGAGCTGGTTACAGTGCGGTGAGCTACTTGTTTCACCAACTGCAACGCAGTAATCCAGCCGTGCGTCCGTTCACGATATTCGACCAGCTGCCGTGGGGTCAGCTCCAGATCAAAAACCTGACGAAAGAGTTGAAGAGTCTCGTCGTCAGTAAAGAGCAAGTCTGAGCGATCGATCATCGAGAGTGGCGACTGTGAGCGTAGCCGGGCCAGCGCAAGCGGAGGCATCTCCCGCGAAATGATGATGACGTGCAGTACGTCTGGCAGATAAGCAAGCAGGCGATCGAGAACTGCGTGAACCGGAGTGCTGGCGCCCAAATGATGATAGTCGTCCAGGATTAGAATCAATTGCTGGTCTACTTGTTCCAGCACTTCATTCAAAAGGACGTCAACAGCCCTCTCTGGCCGTTGCGCAATCTCAGTTGCTGCTTCCTGCAAATAAGGAAACATCGCCTGGCCGAAACCGGGTACCACCTGCTGGATGCCAAAGCTCACGTAACCCAGAAATACAAAGGGGTCCGCATCGGTGTGATCCAACTGATACCAGACAAACGGACGCTTGTGGGCTCGCAGGAAGTCCGCAACCAGCGTGGTTTTGCCTGACCCGGCGTTTGCCGTAACAAGAGTAATAGGGTGGGCCAAATTGGCTAGCAGTCGTTCGGTTAAGCGCGGGCGTGAAAGTAATTCCGGAGTGGGACGCGGCGGCAGCAGCTTCGTTCGTAAAAAGAAACTCGGTCGCGAGCCGGAAATATCAGTTCTGGCTGAAGATGCTTCGGGAGGCTTTCCCGAGCGGGTTCTCGCCATCACCTTACGCCTCTCGGAAGTGCTCTGACTTTCAGGCAGGGTAGCACGGTGCAATGGTGGCAAGCCACCATTGGAGGAACGGATTTGCGACTCGGAGAACGCTGACGTTGTTTGCTTGAGGCTATTCATCAAGCGCCTCACTCGGATCGTGCCTACTCAGATAGCAGTCTCCATATAAAGCTGGTCACCAACACTCTTTTCAATAAGTGTAGCGGCAAATCGGGAAAGCGCGGCGGGCCGACCATGCGTATGGTCCAGGGCGATGCTAGCGTGCTCACATGAGAGCCCAAAGCCTTCAAATAATTCAATTGCTTCTTGCCTGGTGAACAGAAGTGATTCTTCTTCAATGACGGCTAGCGTCTGCTTTGATCGCATGCGCCACAGCGGAGCGGGAGGCATCGTCCGGCTGGTGATCACCATATGAACTTCCGCGGGCAGGAGCGGCAACAGGCGGCGAAAGAAGGGTACGAGCCAGTCGGCATCGCAAACCAGGTGCAAGTCGTCAATTACGACCAGGAGGGGTTTCGATTCCCCTTCGGCTAGCTCGTAAACAAAAGCTTCCGCCAGGACGGGAATTTCGGTGCGTCCGGCGGTTCTTATGAGGGGTAGCAAAGTCTCAACGCCAAAGTGCGGTCGGTGTCTTCGAATACTCGCAATTAGATAATAGAAGAAGCTCTCGAGCTCTGCTTCCGGCGCATCGACCTTATACCAAACAACTGGTCTGCCGCATTTTTGCGCAAAATCCAAAGCCAAGGCAGTTTTGCCGGTTCCAGCCCGTCCACTAATAATGGTCGAGTTACACGACGTCAAGCTTCGTTCGAGCGTCTGAAGAAGCCTCGCACGAGAGAGCCGCGGACCTTCCGAAGGTATAGCTATCTTTTCCGGAATCAGCTGCATATTGCTTGCTCGTTTGGTGGAAGATTCAAAGAAGCATCTGTGTTTGGACGGAGACTTTTTAGAAGCCAATGCTGATCACCTCAGCCTCAATCACACCTCGAACTTTCCGCCTCGTCCCGGCGGCCTTGCGTTGCGGCGCTTATCTAATATTGCAATCACCTTGAGAAATTCTTGAGTTTTTAAACATGGGTTTACAGAGGATCCGGGATAGGCTGCTGTTGCGCGAGGGGCTTAACTTTGATATTGAGGTCTGCGATAACAAGTTTGCGCCGGGCCTTAGGCTATCTTGGGTAGATCTCGGCCAATCCAACAGTGAAGTAATTACTTGCTCGCAAAGTCGATCATACTGACACTAGGTGCATTCCTCGTCGCGGCTGGGGTTGTCCTTTACGCGCGTCCGGACTATCGAGGAATGCGCTCCGGTAGGGAAGACGAGAATTATCTCAAGTCTAACGATTGTCGTTCCTGTCACGCAGATCATTTCTCTTCCTGGGCCCGCACCTTCCACAGCAGGATGACCCAGGAGGCGCTGCCCGCCAGCGTGCAAGGCGACTTCTTGCGGGAGAACACGTACGAATATCTCGGCGTCAAAGCGCGCATGGACCTGCGCGATGGCCACTTTTTCATAACTCTCAACTTTCCTGACGGTCGCACGCAAACCAGCAGAGTGGACCGTACTGTTGGCTCTCGGCGTATCGAGCAATACCTCACCAAACAACAGGGACAGTACACGCGTCTTCCGCTCGCTTACGATCTCGTTAACCGGCGTTGGATGAGTCTAAACGGCTCGTTTTTCTACCCGGACGGCGAAAACTACTTTCAGCATGTCGCTCAATGGGATGCAAACTGCGTTTTCTGCCATAACGTCAAAGCACAGCCTCACATTGACTTCAATACCAGACAGTTCAATACCGAGGTTACGGAGTTGGGGATTGCGTGCGGCGCCTGCCATGGACCGGGCGCTGCCCATGCGCAAAAAGCGTTATCGCCGTTAAAGCGAAATTTGTGGCGGCTCGATTTTAACAACGACACAGAAATCGTTAATCCGCTAAAGTTAGCGTCGGAACGATCTCTGATGATCTGTGGACATTGTCACGGCCAACGCGTACCGGAACCACTCGATCGGATTCAAAGCATCCTTACCAGGGGTGATCCTTATGACGCCGGCGAAGATCTCTCGCAGTTCTATCGGCCCATCGATCGTAGTTCACGTGTGGGTCACGTGGCCTTCGCTAATCGCTTTTGGGCAAACGGAAGTCCACGCCTCACGGCCTATGAATACCAAGGCGTCCTGCGTTCCAGGTGCTTTGGCGATGGTGAGCCAGGCAATCGAATCAACTGTCTGACGTGTCACACGATGCACGGGGGCGATTCCGCCGGACAGATCACCGAAGAAAATCGTACGGACAAGCCTTGCCTTTCATGCCACGAGCAATTCGCCAAAACACCGGCGCTCGTCGCGCACACAAAACACGGGGCGGATTCGACCGGAAGTCGTTGTTATAATTGCCACATGCCGCGGGCCGTTTATGGCATCATGACGTTTCACCGCACACACGACATCAGCATTCCCCAACCGGAACTTACCGCCAACCAGGATGTCCCAAACGCTTGCAATCAATGTCATCTGGACCGAAGCGTAAACTGGAGCATTTCCGAGACAAAACGTCTTTGGCCCGAGCATTTTGCCGGCGCCAAACTGAGCCAGGACGATCAGTTCAAATTGCCGGAAGGTCCGCGCGCATTGTTCGCGGGCGACGCTTTAACGCGCGCGCTCGCAGCCGACCTACTCGGAGGTAGTGGTCCTCTTAAACCCGATCCGCTGTGGGCCAGCCCCTTTCTCGTTGAAGCTTTCGGCGACAACTACCCCATCGTGAGATTCTTCGCAGCCAATGGTCTGACGAGATCGGGCGTGCCCTGGCGCTTGCCGAAAGCCGACTACCTGGCCGCGCCCTCGACCCGGGAAGCCATGTTGCGGCAATGGCGGGGAATAATACCGCTTTGCCAGGCGGACGCCCGGCAACAGGCGACGTCATGGGCATCCATCTTGAGAACTCGCCGACGCGACGTTGATCTGGAGGTCGGTGAATAGACTTGCCAAAAACCAAAGAGACAAGAATGCGCACGGATTCCGGTGATCGTTCGGCGACAGCGGTTGACGCACCGTCTTCCGGTTCCGGCGGACCCTCGGAAACTACTTCCGTCTCAGATCTGACTCCCTGGTCATCAACGCTAGTTCAGGGCTGGCTGAGCGTCGCGATCTGGATGGCTTTCGGTCTGGTGCTGGAAGGCTTGCTGGGTTACAAAATCCCTGCCTACCTACAAGATGAAGAGCGACGCGCGTTGTTTCGCCTGGCCCATACTCATGGGACGTTTCTCGGTCTGGCGTTGATTGCTGCGGCTCTTTGCGGGCTGAGGTTTAACTTCTCTCCACCGCGCGTCGCGCGAATCGCATTCCGGCTGGGTACGAGTCTCATGCCGGTAGGTTTTTTGCTTGCAGGCATCTGGCACTATGAGAGCGACCCCGGTCTGGCAATCTGGCTCGTCCCACCCGCCGCGTTATTAATAGTATTTGCGGCGGTTGCTTTCGCTCTCGCCAGCCGAGCCGGTTGGCACGGAGAAGAATGACCGAACCGTGGTAGGTCGAGTTCTCAGATGTTTATCTGAGGACGGCAGACGCAAGCCCGGCGGTTCGCACTCGTTCTCTGACATCGGGTCTAGTTTTCGGACCAGAATTTTGTCGGTAGTAAGGCAGGGTCGTGAATAAGATGAAGGACTGCAACGCGAAAGGAATTAGCGCGCTGTTGCTGCTGTTGATATCGTTGGGTGGTGTCGTGAATACACGTAGCTTCACGCGGCAAGAGCGCGGCTGGAGCTCTCAAGGCACAATTCGGGAAGCAATGTCACCGCCGAAAAACGACAACGAAACGGAAACTACAGTGACGAATGGACAGATCAAGGAACTCGCAGCCGGAAATCGCAGTTCCATCTTTGAATCTTTCGTCGCCGTCGCGCGCGACGAGCAGACCTATGCCAAACTGCGAGCGTCGAACAGCAGCCTACCAGAAACGAGTGCCGATTTTTTTAAGTCATACGCAGTCGTAGCCGCGTTCCTGGGACAGCGACGCACGAGCGGGTACAGCGTAGAAATCACACAGGGGGTGGACGGGCGTGTCCACGTCCGTGAACAAACGCCAAGGGACCCCATAGTAAAGATGGTCTTGAGTGCGCCTTTCAAAATCGTCTCCGTTCCGGTTGAAACAGATAAGCCAATCGTCCTCACACTGGATGCAACCTGGCAGAACAGATTGAGGCCATATCGTGTTACTGCCGGAAACCTGACAATTACCGGTGGTTTCGCAGGTGTAATCAAAAGACTCAGACTTGAAGGTACCTTGGGCATTATGCGTGCCGACTCACTAGCCACGTTTGTTTTCGAATTGCAAAGCGTGGGAGACAACCAAGTGCGGCGCCTGGTCGACACAGCTACCGGCCTGGTCGAGCCGTCCAAGCGGGTGACTCTTGAACGCGTGGATGCTTTTGCGATCGCCGGCGCGATACGAAGTCCCTTCCGGGCGGTAGGTCAATTCGCCGAAAATGAGCAGGAGCTAACTCTCAATCTTCAGACCAACAACTCACCGAACATCTCAGACAACTTCACCGCCACCGGCGTTGTGAAAGCTACTGCTCCACCGGCACCAGCCGACCACCCTGTCTACGAAGGTAAGTAGTAGATACTACGGAGCTTAATAGTAGTCTGAAGTCTAGAATCCTTGTCCAAATTTTAGAACCGCGATGCGCACTCAGGGCACCTGAGTCCCTAAGCCGCAGTGTTTTTCTGGAGAAATTCTCAAATTTGGTCGCCAGCCGGGCATTGGCATAGATATTGACGCATTTTCCTGCCTTCTAAAATATTCAGGAATTTTCAGGTCTCTTAAACATTCCGGAACCCTGTCTCATAGGGTTCCCAGCGTGCTCGGAATTTCTAGTTCTCCGCATTGGTTGCAGAAGTTTTCGTGCGGCTCAACCGGCTCAGTTAGCTTAAGCGTTGTTCGGCGTCGACTCGCCTTTAACAGGTTGAGGTGGCACCGAAAAGACTTGAGCGTTTTTACCCATCTTCCAGGCTCGAGGAGGGCCAATTCGATGAAACGACGTTTTATGCCGTCTTACCAAAAGCTTCATGTCGGCAACTATTCGATAAAGCGAAACCTCGGCTTGGCCGTAGTTGCTTTGCTGGCCGTGGCAGTCCCCTTCCTGCTCTTGCAAAGCAGTAAAGCCCAACGCCCCGATCTAAGTCAGACGCGGGCCGAATCGCCGAAATCCGCTGCGGAAACGAGTTACCGGAGTCCTGGTGACCGCCACAAAGTGCAGGTTAGCGACGATAAGACGGCGCGGAAAATTGAGGCCCAGGGTGGCCGGCTAATAGGAAATTATGAAGCGTTCAAGGTCTACGAAACTAGTTCAGCTGGCCTTCAGTCGCTCGGCTCTGACAATAGCGCGCAGCTCCGCGATGAGGACAATGTTATTCAACTCAACGCCGGTGCATTTGATACCACTAACAGCGAAGCTCAAGCGATGCGAGGTAGGGTTAGCTCCTTCACCGGGAAGCGCATGCGCCTGGTTCAGTTTGCCGGCCCGGTCAAGCCGGAATGGTACGCAGGGTTGCTTAAGACCGGCGCCGAAGTTGTGACCTATATTCCGAGCAACACTTATCTGGTTTATGGCAACTCCAAGGCGCTGAGGGCAGTTGAAGCGCTCTCTTCCAATTCAGCAATTGTGCAATGGGACGGCGAATATAAGAGCCAATACCGGCTTCATCCGTCAATCGCTAACGCCTTGACCGCCAACGTAAAAACGAAGAGCGATGAGGCATTGCAGGCGCGCGGCCGGGGTGTTCTGTTTCAAATCCAATTGGTAAGAGACGAAGTTGAAAACAAGGCCACAATGCATTTGATCGAGCAAGAGCAAATCGAGCCGATCAAGAGTCAGTTTGAGATTCTCAATTACGTCAACATCGTGGCAAACCTGCGGGACATTGACTCTGCCACCGCGATTTCCAAGCGTGATGATGTGGTCTCAATCCAGCCCTGGATCGCACCGACGAAACGCGACGAGCGGCAAGACCAAATAATCGCCGGCAACCTGACCGGAACCTCACCGACTCCGGGCGACTATCTTCTATATCTTGCGTCGCACGGTTTCAGTTTTGGTACCGCCTCAACCTTCGGCGTTAACGTCTCGGACAGCGGTGTCGACAACGCCACTACCACGCCAAATCACTTCGGTCTTTATGTCCTGGGCGATCCGACGAACCCGGCAAACAGCCGCGTGGTTTATAACCGGCTCGAAGGAACGCCGAACGGCGGCAGCACCTTGCAGGGCTGCGATGGCCACGGCAACTTGAACACGCATATTGTCGGAGGCTATGTTCCGACGGGTGGCATCTTCGCCGCTTTCCCGCACGCCGACGCGTCAGGATTCCGCTTCGGGTTGGGAGTTGCGCCGTTCGTCAAGGTCGGCTCATCAGTGATTTTCGATCCGAATAGCTTCACCTTCCCAAATTTCGCAAACCTCGAATCCAAGGCCTACAACGATGGCATGCGCATCAGCACCAATAGCTGGGGCGCTTCTACGGGCGGCGCTTATAACGCTGATTCTCAGGCCTATGATGCGCTGGTTCGCGACGCGCAGCCAGCCGGTTCGACGTTCCCCACGGCCGGGAATCAGGAGCACGTAATTGTCTTTGCAGCCGGTAATGATGGCTCTGGGGCAAACACGGTCGGCTCGCCGGCTACGGCAAAGAACGTCATTAGTGTGGGCGCTTCCGAGAATGTTCAGGCCTTCGGCGCTGCCGACGGCTGTGGCGTCCCGGATACCGGTGCTAACAGTGCAAATGACATGATAGGTTTTTCCAGCCGCGGTCCGACTGACGACGGGCGCGTAAAGCCCGACATCGTCGCGCCCGGCACACACGTGGCCGGCGGCGTGGCACAACAGTCTATCGCGAGCCCGACCGGCAGCGGCACTGGTGACGACCTTGGTTGCTTTAGCGCCGCCGGAGTTTGCGGTGGTCCCGGTGGCAACAACTTCTTCCCGCTGGCCCAACAGTGGTATACCGCCTCCTCGGGCACCAGCCACTCAACCCCGGCCATTGCCGGCTATGCGGCCCTGATACGTCAGTTCTTCATCAACAACGCCTTTGCTCCTCCGAGTCCTGCAATGACCAAAGTGCTGATGATGAACACGGCCCGTTATCTCGATGGCGTCGGCGCGAATGATACGCTGCCTTCGAACAGCCAGGGCATGGGTGAGGCGAATTTCAACAGCTTCTTCGATGTGTTCTCCACACCACATATCCGGCGCGACGAGGTTGGGGCGGATAAGTTCACCGCTTCCGGTCAGCAAAGAGTCTTCACCGGAAACGTTTCCACCAATACAAAACCATTCCGCGTGACGTTGGCGTGGACCGACGTGCCTGGACCGACCAGTGGAAATGCATTTGTGAATAACTTGGATCTTGAAGTCACCGTTGGCGGAAACACCTACAAAGGCAACGTGTTCACGGGTGCAAACTCGTCAACCGGCGGTTCTGCCGACACTCGCAACAACGTCGAGAGTGTGTTTGTTCCCGCGGGCGTTTCCGGCAGCTTTGTGGTCAAGGTAAAAGGAACCAACATCGCCGGCAACGGTGTACCAGGCGACGCCGATGCGCTTGATCAGGACTTCGGACTGCTGATTTATAACGCCGTCGAGGCACAGGTGGCGGTCGTCGAAGCCGGCCCCGCAACCATCACGGCCGAGAGTTGTTCACCTTCCAACGGCTCGATTGATCCGGGCGAGACCGTTACGATCAATTTCACTCTCAACAACGTGGGAACGCTTGCCACAACTAATCTTGTTGCCACGCTGCAAGCGACCGGAGGCGTTACTTCCCCGAGTGGCCCACAAAACTACGGCAGCATCCCGCCGGGTGGCGGCAGTGCTTCACGTCCGTTCACTTTCACAGCGTCAGGAAACTGCGGTGATACGCTGACGGCAACCTTCCAGTTGCAGGATGGCGCTACGGATCTGGGGACGGTGACTTTCACATTCAGCCTCGGAGGTTTGGGTGCACCGATCACCGCGAGCTACAGCACGGGCAATATCGCGGTGCCGATTCCTGACGTAGCTACAGTAGAGGTCCCGATCACTGTTCCAGACAACGGCGTGGTTAATGACGTCAACGTGCGCGTGCGGCTCAACCACACGTTCGACGGGGATCTCGTCATCAGCCTGGTCCATCCGGACGGCACGGTGATCCCGCTGGCGTCCAATCGTGGGGGTTCGGGTCAGAACTTCGGCACCGGCTCTAACGATTGCTCCGGCACGCCAACAGTTCTGGACGACGAGGCAGCCACTGCGATTTCTTCGGGAGTAGCACCGTTCGCGGGATCGTTCCGACCTGAGAGCCCACTCTCGGGAATGGACGGTAAGCCAACGCCCGGCACCTGGAAGTTGAGAGTCGCTGACACGGCGGCGCTGGACGTGGGCACCATTGGTTG
>JBOGOU010000189.1:0-2127 GCA_050748205.1 Pyrinomonadaceae bacterium
GTCCAGAGACGTTCATCGTCTACGGTCATTACGATGTTCAACCGGTCGGTCATCTAACCGACTGGTCTGTGGGACCCTTTGCCGCAACCATCACCGACGGCAAGCTCTACGCGCGAGGTGCAGCTAATAGCAAGGGAGATCTCGTCGCGCGGATCGCGGCCGTCGAGGCTTACCAGAAGACGTTCGGGAAGCTGCCGGTCTCGCTACATTTTGTAGTTGAAGGCGAGGACGGCCTGGGAAGCCAAAGTCTCTACCGCTTCACGGCGCAGCATCCAGACTTGTTGACGGGTCACGGTTGTATCTGGGATGAGGGCTATCGCGACACGAAAGAGCGTCCTGTGATCAGTCTTGGTTTTAAGGGAATTACTTTTTTGGAGCTGCGGGCACACGGCGCGCGTTCTGATCTTCACTCGAAGTGGGGCGCGATCGTTCCGAATCCAGCATGGCGTTTGGTGCAGGCGTTGGCCACAATTACGTCGCCAAAGGGCGTAATCACCATTGATGGTTTTTCTTCGCGCGTAGCCCCTATCTGCGAGGAAGACTCGGAAGCGCTGAAAGCAATTGAGCTTGACGAGGCAGGTTTGAAGCGTGAGTTTCGCATTGGTGGCTGGGTGCGTGCGATGAAGGGACTCTCCCTGGTCAAAGAGCATATCTTTGGTCCAACGTGCACCATCTGTGGCATAAAAACCGGCCACACTGACGCGGGGGCCAAGACCGTTCTTCCCAGCACGGCGATGGCCCGCCTCGATTTCCGGCTGGTACCGGATCTCACACCTGAGATAGTGCTCAACTTGTTGCGAGAGCACCTGGATGTTCGCGGGTTCAAAGACATAGAGATCATCGAATTAGGGAGTGCGCCTCTGGCAAAAGCTTCGCCGAATTCCCTGGTCGCACGAGCTGTGATTGAACCGGCGGCGGAAGTTTATGGAATGTTGCCACTGGTATATCCCATGGATCCTTCGAGCGGCCCGGTAGGCGCAGTCTGCGGAGTTTCATCTCCGCCGAGTCCCGTTGCCTCATTTGGTGTCAGCTACGCAGGATCAAATCCTCATGGCCCCGACGAAAACATTCGCGTGGACGATTTTCTGCTGAGCATTAAGTTAATCGGTCGCGTAATTAATCGTCTGGGCGAAGCCAGAACTGAGGGCAAGGTCCAGGCTAATTCGAAATCCAGCGCTATCACGCGCAACAGCGGCAGCCGCGAAAGGATCAGCGTAGGTCTGGGCAGAGATTGATGTGGCACGGACTTTAGTCTGCGATCTTCCAAACATGGAGATCGGTCTCACAGACTAAAGTCTGTGCCACAGCTCTGCAAGAGCGTGAGTTTTCCAGAGTAAACAGATTTTGGTGACTGCCAAAGCAATCGAAAAAGAGATTGAACGTCTGCGGGAAGAAATTCGGCGGCATGAGGAACTGTATTACGTCAGAGATAGCCCTGAGATCTCAGACCCAGACTATGACAAACTGCTCGAGCGACTGACCAAACTAGAAGAGCAGCAGCCGCATCTGATCACGCCTGACAGCCCCACGCAACGCGTTGGCGGACGACCGGCCGAGGGTTTTCCTGAGGTTGTTCATCGTCGCCCGATGCTCTCCCTCGACAATAGTTACAATATCGACGAACTACGCGCTTTTGATCAACGTTGCCGGCGCCTTGCGGAAGGTCGGTTCCTGGAGTACGTGGCCGAGCTCAAGATCGATGGCGTGTCGATTTCTCTCCATTACGATGACCAGATTCTGGTTCGCGGTGTGACGCGGGGCGATGGGCGTGTCGGCGAGGAAGTCACACAGAACGCGCGCACGATTCGTAGCGTGCCACTCAAGTTGCGCGGGCCAGCCAAGCCGCTGAGCAGGGAAGTAGAGGTGCGCGGAGAGGTGTTCATACCGCGAAGTGTATTCGAGAGAACAAACGCGGAGCGGGAAGAGCAGGGTGAATCACGGTTCGCAAACCCGCGCAACGCTGCCGCGGGAACGCTGCGACAACTTGATTCCCGAATCGTCGCCAGCCGCAAGCTCGACCTGTTTGCCTACGACTTAATCGCGGGCGATCGCAAACCCTTCGCGACGCATTGGAAGGCCCTCGACTGGCTGGAGCAGTCAGGCTTTCGCGTAAATCCGCATCGAGCT
>JBOGOU010000190.1:0-2492 GCA_050748205.1 Pyrinomonadaceae bacterium
CTGGATGCGGTCGGGTCAACGTCAGAAGCGAACACGCTCTACAAGGAAGGCACGGGCTATCCTGCGCTAACGCCTTTCTCGATTGACTACAGTTTCTATCGCGACCTCTGCGGCAAGCAGGGTAGCATTACAATGTTTGGCCCTTGCCCGTCTGCAGGAGCAGTTGTCGACACGAACAACAACGCGGTGGACTTCATCTTTGTGGACACCAACGGCACTTCCGCCGGTGCTGGTCAAAGGCTCGGGGCGCCGGGGCCGGAGAATCTTTCCAGCCCGATTCAGCGCAACTCCGTGTTTGGGGTTGTCTTACTCGACGCGACCGTCGCTGCGGCGAACCCGCCAAACCGCGTGCGCGATTTCACCTCAGACCCGCCGAACAACTCGACCTTCGGCACGCTGGACATCCGGCGACGAATCGTCAACAACACGGGCGCCGCTGTGACGCGGTTACGCTTCCGGGTAATCGACCAGACTACCTTCCCGGCGCCGAGCGGCATCGCAGATCTGCGCACGCGAACGTCGGGTCTGGTCGTAGTGGCAGGAGTCAATGACGCGGCCACCTGCGCTGCGGCCGGGATGACTGCGCCGTGCGCCGTGAACGTGCAGGGGACAACGCTCGAACAACCGCCGTCGCAGCCGAATGGCGGGGCCTTCAACGGGTCCTACTCCGCAGGCACAGTGACACTGGGGACGCCGCTGGCAAACGGGGCCTCAATCAACGTTCGCTTCCTGGTGGGGATTCAACAGACGGGGCTGTTCAAAATCTTCATCAATGTAGAGGCACTTCCGTAAACTAACAGGCCGAAAAAAGCTTGGAGGCAAAGGCGAAGGGAATCACTCTCTGCCCTTGCCTCTTCGCTTATTCCTAACCTATTTATTGACTGGTTGCTTCGGCCTGTGTTAATAAAAACTATTCCCTCAAAAACCAATTGATGCGTTTATCAAGGAGACTATCAATGAAACTGTTTCGTCTGGGTCTTGCAGCCTCAGTTACCTTACTGTTCATAGTAGTTCTTTCTGCTTCGCAGACCCTTGCTCAGAAGTCGGATGGGCGAGGCAAAGATCGTGGTCCGATACGCTTACCCCCTGTGTCTGAGGAAAAACCTCCGGCTCCAACTGTGCCGGCCACGGCCGGCCAGTTGATCATCAGCGAGTTTCGAGTTCGTGGGCCAAGCGGCGCTAACGACGAGTTCGTCGAAATCTACAATGCCAGCGGGGCCGATCACACCGTTGATGGCTCGGGGACGGGAACGGGCTATGCAGTTGCTGCTTCCGACGGTACTGTGCGCTGCAGTATCCCGGATGGCACGGTGATCCCCAACCGGGGCCATTACCTTTGTACCAACTCTGTGGCTTACTCGCTGGGGGGTTACGCGACCGGAAATGCGACGTATACCACGGATATCCCGGACAATGCCGGCATAGCACTCTTTAATACCAATGTACCCGCTGAGTTTGCGGTGGCAACTCGGCTCGATGCAGTCGGCTCGACCAGTGAAGCGAACACTCTCTACAAGGAAGGCACGGGCTATCCTGCGTTGACTCCGTTTTCTATCGACTACAGTTTCTATCGCGATAACTGCGGCAAGCAGGGCAGCATTACAACGTTTGGCCCTTGCCCTTCTGCAGGAGCAGTTGTCGACACGAACAACAACGCGGTGGACTTCATCTTTGTGGACACCAACGGCACATCCGCTGGTGCTGGTCAGAGGCTCGGTGCGCCAGGACCGGAAAATCTCGCCAGCCCGATTCAGCGCAACTCCGTGTTTGGGATTGTCTTACTCGACGCGACCGTCGCTGCGGCGAACCCGCCAAACCGCGTGCGCGATTTCACCTCAGACCCGCCGAACAACTCGACCTTCGGCACGCTGAGCCTGCGGCGACGAATTGTCAACAACACGGGCGGCTCTGTGACACGGTTACGCTTCCGGGTAATCGACCAGACTACCTTCCCGGCGCCGAGCGGCATCGCTGACCTGCGCACGCGGACGTCGTCTCTGGTGGTAGTGGCAGGAATCAATGATGCGGCCACTTGCGCTGCGGCCGGGATGACTGCGCCGTGCTCCGTGAGCGTGCAGGGGACCACGCTGGAAACACCGCCGGCGCAACCAAACGGAGGAGCGTTCAACGGCAGTTGGTCAGCAGGCACAGTGACGCTGGGGACGCCGCTGGCAAACGGGGCCTCAATCAACGTTCTGTTCCTGCTGGGGATTCAACAGACAGGCAGTTTCAAGATCTTCATCAATGTAGAGGCACTGCCTTAAACGAAGCGCTAAAGCAACTAAGACGGCAAAGGCGAGGTGAATGACCTCTCGCCTTTGCCTTTTCGCTTTGCGTCAAGTGAACGGAACATAACGGTACGCGGTCATGACAAGACCTCAGTTTGAGGGCACCGCTCAACCACAGAACCATTTGCGGTAGCCAATGGATCCTAAGCTCAACCTCGACCAGCACCGCTCAACCCACAGAACCATTTGCGGTAGCCAATGGAT
>JBOGOU010000191.1:0-20589 GCA_050748205.1 Pyrinomonadaceae bacterium
TAGCCCTCGCCACCCACAAATATGTCGCACACCCCATAGTTCAATATACTTAGGAGCGAACTTGCTGCGCGATCAGAAAACCGCTTTTGGAGCGATCGCGCTTGGTGCAAGAAGAGACGCTATGTCACGATTCTTTGACGCAAGCGGAAAGACGCTGGCTCCGATCAAATCGATCTGAAGCGGCTAAGCATTGGAATCTATTGACGGATCTGTCACCTGAACACCTGAGCCATGCCCTCTAAATCCTTTCCTGAGCCATGGCAAGCCTTCCTTTCGGACATAGATGCAGCCATCAGCGAAAAGTTGGGGTTGCATTGTCTCGGCGGATTCGTAATCACAGTTCTTTACGACCTAACGCGCCCTACTGCCGACGTGGACGTAATCGCGATCACTCCTAGAATTGAAATCGAGTCTCTCATGCATTTGGCCGGACAGGGTTCAGAACTCCATCGCAAGCACAAGGTATATCTGCAGCTTGTTGGTGTGGCTACGGTGCCTGATAGCTATGAGGAAAGGTTGACGGAAATCTTCCCCGGAACTCTCAAGCGCTTTCGTCTGCTGGCACTCGATCCATACGACCTCGCGCTCTCGAAACTTGAGCGCAACACCCAGCGCGACAGAGACGACGTTAGGCATCTCGCGCGAACTGGCATATCGCGCGAACTGTTCCTTTCGATCTCGATGTGCTATGGGAGCGCTATCAGAAGGAGCTAAGGCCCTACCTCGGCAACCCTGAACGAGAAGATCTGACGATCCAATTGTGGATCGAAACAGTCGCGGAAGAATGCGCTAGGTAGAAAACTTTAGTTGGTTGGGAAAACGAACTACTTATTCCAATCCAAGACGCTATCAAGCGGGTGGTTCGAAGATGAAGACTTAAAACTAGCCCGTGTCTCGAGAAAATCCTTTGACTGGCCTAGCAATTCCGCAATAAAAAAGTTCAAGGACTCCGTCCCTCGAATCACCTGTGTCGTTTTCATGTTATGTGGTAGCTTCTCATCGGCTACACCTTTAAGTGTCAGCACACCCAGAGTTATGCGATTGTAGCCATAACCGACTTCAAACGGCACCCAATAGGACTTAACGGTCTTGGGTGACACGACGCAGACCATGTGTGTGCTGAACTCAATCCCCTCCTGAATGTGCTGAGTAACTTTGGTTGGATTTCCAGCCGCAGTCAGCTGACTAAGCACTTTGTCATACTTGTCGAAATATACATCAACGCCTAATTCGACAAGATACTGAGCAATAGGGTCACAAGCTTGTGTATCCTCGTGTTGATGACTAATGAATACACAAGATTTGCCTCGCCACTAAGTAAACGATTTCCTCGCCAAGCCGGCCCTGGACTTCTGGGATGACTCCGCTCTGTTAATGCCTCCAGCCATCAACCCTCATCCTCGCTGATCCCACACGATCCCGATCTTAGGTTGCGCCCTATTTTTCAACTCCCGCGCGGTAGAGCATACTGTCGGATCGCCCGAACTATGCTGGCCCCGTTCCAGCCGACGACATCAACTGCCGCGCGCTGAATAGCGAGTGGCAAACGCTGACTGCCCCGCCTCCAAACTCCTATGATGGGGCGACCTATTCGTCGTGCAAAGGCAAGTTCAAAATCGATCCACCCGCTATGGGCCACATACATACCCGCGATGATGACAAAGACATCCGCCGGCCGCATCTGATTTCGAACTTCGTAATCCAAATCAGATCCAGACATCGGATCATGTTCGGGCACGCTCAGGTTTGCCCATTGAAAATTTGGGGCTTCATCGAGGAATTGAACCAGGCGATGGTAGTCCTCACTTCGGTGCCAGGCGTGGCTTATGAATACCTGGTATGTTCGGAGCGTCGGCATAAAGTGCTTTTTCCAAATCAACCGTCCAGTGTTCCAATAGGACGGAAATCACACCGTCAGAGTTTCTTCTCTTTTGCTAGTCGCCAATACTGATATCCGAGTGCGGTAAGCCGACAACTTGTTGAATTCATCGCGGCAAAATACATGAACTCCTCGTCAACGGGTACGACGAGGCCAACGCTCTGCATCTTTTGTAAATCCTTCATGATGGGAACCTTCGCCGGGTCAGGCGAGCACGAGGTGAATTCGTACGAAGGGTCAAGCTTGTATTGATCCTGCGGTGCAGGAAAATACTCACACAGCTTACGCAGTGTTTCGAGTGGAACTGGAGGCGTGACGTTCCGCAAGGATGTGAACTGCGTGACGTTTGTCTTAAAGATGGGGCGCTGATCCCATGCCCCTAATGCTTGGTCGACGTAAGCGTAGATGCTACCCGGCGTCACGTGGCCTCGGAGATCAGAGGCACCACCTTGCAGAGCGTCGACGACTAATGAAGTAAACACTCCCGAGCCATTACTTTCTATTGCAGACTCGGACTCTGCGCTGGCGGTCAAGACCGTTAAGCCTTCTGATAGTTGGGCGACGGCGCTTCCGCCTATTTTTGGAGATCCAAATGCGCCAGAGTGACAACAGTCAAGAAGAATGACTCTGTTCTTGACCATTGAGTTATTAGCCATTGCCAGCATTTCATCCATCGAGATACCTTCGTCGTACTTCTGGAAGTCGGGAGTTACGATGTACCCACCTGTACCCTTAATCAAGCCATGACCGGAGAAATAGAACAACGCTATCTCGCAGTCACCGGAAAAGAGCGTCTCGAGCGACTTGCGCAACGTAGCCCTCGTCACGGTATCGCTAGGGGACGTGACTAACTTAACAGCGAAATTGGGCGACCCGTCGCTATGTGTTTCAAGCACATTGGCAATCGCGGTGGCGTCATTAACGCAGCCGTTAAGCGGTGAGCCAGGGTAGTTATTGATCCCTATAATTAATGCTCGCTTCATACCTTACCTTATTTATTTTTTCCTTCCGTCATCATCTGGTCTGTCGCTGCGGCGATCAGATTCCAGTCCCATTCAATAGTACGGTTTCTCTGCAATCCGCTCGGCAAACTACTATTTGAATCTGCCCCGCCCACATAAACACCAAACACCGGTACATTTTGATCCTTTGCCATGGCGATTTCTTTTGCCAGACCTGTGGCGCTAGCAGTGCTCTTCCCAACAAGAACAATGAGCATGTTGCAACAGTTGATCTTGTCTTTTAGCGTAGCTTCCCATTCTGACTGAGGCAGCTCTGTTTTCGAAGACCAGTCTTGTATGCAAAACGGTGTTTTCGAGTTACTGGATTGGCCAGCGAAGAGAAGCTTTTCAGTCGCATTGTGATCAAAGTCAAAACTGATGAAAGCTCTTGGATCTGCCATTTGTTTACTCCCTGTACTTTGTGTGCTGCGTCTACGTTCCGTTAATTAGAGTGGATGACATCGATCGCTTTCGTTCTGGAAATCGCATAGTCAAATCTGACGACCAAGTGAATGATTTCAGCGCGTCACTCCGGGAGGCCAAATAACCTCTACGTTAGTACCACGGCTTCGTGCGTAGTGGACGATATCAGCCGTCCCTCCTTTTCCTTCAACTGGTCTTTCGTCCCAGACCGCAATCAGAAGATCGGATTTATCGACAACTCGATGACCTGCGGCGAAAAAGGCATCCTCTGAGGGCTCGGGATAGCTCAGCGTTTCAACTGAGTCTGCTCTATTCAGAAGCAGACGAAAGCGGTCCAGGTCTTCCCTCTCCGCGAAGGTTGTTTCGTAGCCCTCGCTCGGAATTATGATATGTAGCTGGCCACCGTACTCCAAGATAATGGAGGCGAACATTTGGTCTGCGCCTGCAGCTAGTGATGAGACGCCGACCAAATCATCCTTCAGCCCTGAAACGACACGGGTAATTCCGCGTTTCACAAAGGCGAGCGCCCCTGGTGGAATATCTTGGTGTCCCGATATGCCTATTTTCATAGGCGTCCTTGTTTGGCCATCCACCAGTAAAGCCTACCGAGAGGGGTCAACTTGCACCCCGAGCTTTGCATCGCGGCGAAATACATATGTTTCGCTCGGACCGGCTCAACAAGCTTAGCTGCACGGCAACGCTGGAGAGTTTCGAAAATAGCCTCGTGTTCGGGATTCTTTGGCTCAGCATCTGGCTCGTATGATGAATCAAGAGGCAACTCTGCGTCCTGTTCCGGGAAGAATTCTGGTAGGCGCCGCAGTTCGACAAGCGGTACCGCTGGAGAGCAGCGTCGCAGCTCGTGAAGTCTATCTACATTAGCTTTAAACGTTGGGCGCTGGTCCCAAGGTCCGAATGCCTCCGAGAGGTATGCGTACACATCAGACATCGTTACCTTTCCAAGAACGTCGGCTGCGCCAGCCTCCAGTGCACCACACAGGTACGTCGAAAAGAGACCGCGGCCTTCGCTCGTCTCTGCGGCGGTCTGATCACCTCTGCTGGCTGAAAGGATTGATACTCCCGAGCGTAGCGCAGCAGCATCGACTCCGAATTGCGGAACACCACCCGCAGCACCTGAAAAACAGCAGTCCAAAATTATCAAGACTTCTCGTACGGGCGAAGCCTGAACCTTGGCAAGCACATTCGATAGAGACACACCTGAATCACCATCATCGGCATCTTGCGGCATAAGCACTACATCATTCTTAGCTTGTGCGCCATGCCCTGCGAAGTAGAGCAACGCTACGTCGGCGCCAGGTGCAAGTAAGGCGTCAACATCTTCAAGCAGACTGCGCCGGTCAATTCGATCTGTCCCCGACGCCCTTATCTGACAATCAAAGTTCGGAGAGTCGTCTTCGTTTCTGGAAAGAAGCGGAAGAAGCGCGTAAACGTCGTTGACGCAGCCATCCAAACCGTCGATGTGGTCATAGTCGTCGATGCCGACAAGCAGTGCGCGTTTCATTGTCTGTTACAAGCTGTCGATAAAATTACAAATGCCGTCCCAAGTCCAAGGAATTATGCTGTACCCGCTCAACTCGGAAGGTGACGTCTTGTCATCCTTGTAGGCCCAAAGCCCAATGAGCTTCTTTTTTTCTTCCTTGGCGCAACTGATCTCCCACTTCTCGCCACTCGAATTCAATGTGTTTTTGCTAACGAGCGCGATCACGCCGTCTGAGCGCCGGATTCGAGTGCGAACTCGCTCTTTCCATTCGCTGTCGTAGGGCTCTTTGACAGACATATCCACAAATTCAATTGGACATTTCGTATTCAATGACTGCCCTTTCAAAAAGTCTCGTTGACGCTCATCCTCAATTGCGAAGGCGACAAATACTATTCTTTTATCAGCCATATCTTCCTCCTTCGGTTCATACCCAGCGGCGATTCTGCCGATTGCAACCCGGAACGCACCAGTCGTGAAAAAACAACCGATTGGAAATTTCCCAATTCTTGATATACTACACTGGCTGTCGATCTGTCAACTTTTTCGCAACTGGTTGGAAATGGCGAACTCTGACACAATAGACCTAAAGCGACTTGGCGAAAATATTCGCCTTGCGCGCACCGGTAGAGGCTGGAATCTGTCGGATCTAGCTGAGGCATCGGGAATATCCAAATCCTATATTTCAGATTTGGAAAACGGAGTGGCCGGAAGACCGAACATCCAGTATGTGTTTTCGATCGCCCGCGCGATGGAAACAACTTTGGATAGATTGCTAGTCGGAGCCGTTCCGTCTGATAACGTCGAAGAGCGCGGTGCGACCGCCGCTACCGATCTGCCACCAGGACTGACTGAGCTGAAGAAGGAAATGAATCTCAGCGACGAAGACATCGAGCGGCTTGCGACTATGCACTTCCGCGGGAATCGCCCTAGGGATAAAGAAGGCTGGCGGTACCTGCTCAACACCTTAAACATGCTCGGACTACGTCCGCGGGAGCGACCTGAATGACGGTCACCGTGGGCGGACATCGTTACTCGGACCCCGACGTACTTTCGCTAATTCATAGCGGGCGCGAGCCGCTCGACCCTCGCGTGGAAGTCATTCGCAAGGCGCGAGAGCTGAACGCCCGCCTTCGCTTATTCGGAAATGTAGAGGACCCACGCGAACGTCTTGAAATTCTTGCTTCATTCGCAGACATTATCGTGTCTCCCATGACCGACTCTCCCAGCGCTGCTCAGAACCGCGAGGCCCTCCTATTTCGAAACTCTAGCGGGGAACGTCACGCCTATTATGATCCTACGCCCTCAGAAGGTCGCGTTAGTTTCTCCATTGCGCATGAGATCGCCCACACCTTCTTTGGAAACAGCCTAACTGGTGCCCGCTTTCGTAGCGTTCATGTGGACCAGTCTCGCGAAGCGAACGAACTGGAGCGGCTGTGCGATCTGGGCGCATCGGAACTTCTTATGCCTCAAGAGGAGTTTTTGGAAGAGCTAGGAGACGATTTTGGCTTGCACGCTATTCCACGAATGGCGGCGCGGTTCTGTAGTTCGTACGAAGCCACACTGTTTCGTTTGGCGTCAACTTATCCTCGACTATCGATTGCGGGGCGACTCGTGTATCGGTATCGAAAAAGCGAAGAGAGGCGGATCAAGGCGGCGTCGCAGTTAGGATTATTTGGCGAGGTGGATAACGGCGATACGGTGCCAGAGCCTAAATATCGCCGTCAGAGTCTTCACAATTCTTCTGGTTGTGGTGGTCCAAGACATTCTATCCCATGGAATAAGTCTTTCGACCAGACGTCTTGTGTATACACCGCTAAAGATGCAAGCGAAATCGTACGGTCGGCAGAGAGCCTTCCAAACGGCTCCGGCCAGGCTGGATCCATCGAGTGTGTGCGCGCTCCATACCAGCGACAACTCCTCGACGATGATTTCCCGGATGTGCTGTTTCTGTGGTGGAAATAAATACTACGTCTGTAGCGTGCAATCATCGAATTCGGTTCACGCGCGAATTCTTTGCCATTAAGAAGCTTTGGAATAAAGCATCTTAAATGAAAAAGCTTTGGCAACTAAGGATTTCAGCAAAGCACTTGTGTTCTCAAGAGCTTAGAGCTTTATTATCGCTTATCGGCAGGTTAAGAACTGACCGAGAATGTGGGCGCAAAATTCCTCGTCTCGCGAGGAATTAGAACGGACGCCGGAGCACTTCGAACAGCGTCTTGATCTTCACTTGAGTTACGCCATTTTCTTGAGCTTCTGCGAGTGCCTGAGTTACCAGTTGGTTTGTCGGGCTCCACAGTGGATGGACGATTACTTCGCCTCGTGGACCTGAGCGAGCTCCGGACAAGCCGCCAAAGTTAGTCGGCGTCCATCCGACTGTTTGCAGGGCTTGAAAGTATGAGGGAGCAACGGAGTCAACCAACCCTCGCCAGTGGGGCATAGAAAAATCAATTTGCGCGTTGGCATCGAGCGTGAGACGAGCCATGTCCACTGCAAGTCGCCAGTCAAGAATGCAATGCCATGCTAGGTTCGCATAATCGCGAAGACAGTCTGGGCAGGACGCTTGACACGCATCGGCGTGATGAGGCGCAAGGGTTTCACTAAGCAACGGGCCACTCGGGTCAGCCACGAAGTGGAGAAGGCGTTCGAGTTCCGCCGGCTGCGCGAAGTGGGAGCAATAACCAGCGCCGTTTTCGAGACTATCAGAAAGAAACACCTGCCCGACAACGCGCCCGGATTGATTGGTCACACGCAACCCGACGCGGATCTCCCATGGACTGATATCGAGTAAGACGGAAACGGCACGTCGGAGCAGAAAGCCCAGGGAATAGAGGGCCGCACGTCCTTCCACACGTAACGGCGATAAATCGAGGCTTGGGTGAACAGCATGAATTCCCACGACCAGAATATCGGTTCGCTTGATTGAACCCAACGCGCGGTCGCACGGTTGCTCCCCCTGGTCGAATGTTGGATTCGGAGCGCCGCGCAATCTGCGTTGCGTGATTTGATCAGTGACATAGTCTATCGCTTCCTGTGTTACCCAAGTTTCGCTGCCCGCCAGTTTGAGAAACCGGAAGTTCCGCCCAGCGTTGTCGTTCACCACGCAGACTTCAGCCTCATCCGACCAGAAGTCGCAATTTGCAACGGTTTGTAATTGCAGTGGGCCAGGATCCGTCTTGGGTCGCGAAGCGCGCGGAGTCCATTCAAAGACTCCGTCGAAATCCCACGCGGCACCAAACCAACTCCTGAATCCACGGGGCTGCGCTAGCTGAATTACTTCGAAATCAGAAGAACCGCAAACTTGGCATACAGCAGTCTGCGACGGGGGACGCAAAACGAAAGCTTGGCATCTGCGGCAAGTACCAAGCGGTGTTAGCGCGCCCAGAGGATCTGAAATCTGAACCACTCGCCGGCCGCGTCGCTGATAATCAACCACCCCAACTGCCGCATGAACGACTCCATCCTTCACAGTTTCGGCACCGGGCGCGAACTGGCTAATAGCAATGTCCAGATCACGGTCCACGGCATCTTCGGGAGGCCAGCCACCGGACCGACTAGGGTCCGCATGGAATAAATATCGGGTACGCGTTGGAAAACCAAACATAGGTAGCAGTCCCGCGTTGGCAAGCCGTTCGCTTAAGGATGTTTGCACATAGACGGTATTGTCGTTGGCAATCTCTGTTACCTTGGGGATAAGTTCGTCGTGAACCCAGGCAATCAATTCTCGTCGCTTCTGGGTCAGCTCAGGTTCAGCAAAAGTGAGTAAGACATCGCAGATATGTTCCACCGCAGAGGTGTTTTGTTGAATCCACGCATTCACCATTTCTCTAACAGTCGGCCCGCCGCTCGCGCCCGGCGGTACTTGCTCCCAACCTAAGACCTCGCCAAAATCACCATGCACGCTGTCGCTACTGCCTGTGAAGAGTCCGAGGTCCTCGAATGCCTCTCGCAAGACCTCCTTTACTAAGACCCTGCGAAGTATGTTCGGCCGACTTAAATCCACATATGGCGGTGGCGGTGGTTCGGCAGTTATTCGTTCGGGACGCTGAAAATAGTAATCGTCGTGGCTACGTCCACGACAAAGCGTGAGTGCGACGCTCAGTCCTGTTTCACGGCGACCGGCGCGGCCAACGCGCTGCTGGTAGTTAAAGCGCATTGGTGGCATATTCGCCATCATCACGCCCAGCAACGCACCGATATCAACGCCAGCCTCCATCGTCGTGGTCACACTTAGCAAGTCGAGTTCATCAGTCCTCGGCTCCTCCTCTGGACGCGGCAGGCACCGGCCTTGAAAGAGGCGTTGGCGGCGACGTGCCTCAGTCTTGTTTGTCTGCCCTGTCAGTTCTTCGCAATTCAGGCGGAACAGCTCGTGGGAATGTAACGCAAGAAAGCGATAGTAGTCGTCCGCAACTGGCATGTCTGCGATTGGTCGCGCAGGTTCGAGAGGAACGAGGCATTCGATGCAAAGCCCGCCCGCAGGATGTAGGTGCAGCCGACGGCACTGAGGGCAGGAATAATACCTATCACCCGGACGAACGAGACAGAGGTGCTCGGCAAAAAGCACGCCAGTCTCCGCTGGATTGCATACCCGAGTGCGATACAACAAATCGTACACTTCACGCTCAAAATCTGGCGGTGACTCGCCGTTGCGCATAGCAACACGCTGAAGATATTGCGTCACGTAAGTTGGGGGGTTTGTTTGTGACATCGCCAAGTGCGTTGAAAGGCGATTGCGACGCGAGCCGAGCAGTTGAATTACGCCATCGGCCGCCTCTTGGATAAGCGGATTGGTTGCCTCCGCGCGCAGCCGGTCGGTCGTTGCAAGGCCGATACCGAGAGACTCGAGGCTTCGCCGCCCAGAAGCGAAGATGGCATCGGTGATTTCGCGGAAAGCCGAATCGCGGATTCGTTGCAGATGGTCCTGTTCGCCAGGCGCTAGTGGTGGGTTGACTCGCGGTGCGGGTTGACTGTCGGACTGATTCTCCGGAGGCCACTCATAGAGTCGGCGCCACGAACCTTCACGCCTACGCGAGTCGTCCCAAAGAACGTCCTGCGTGAAGCCACCGGGATTGATGCCCTGCATTACGAGACGGGCTGATATATCTTCGGTGAGTTGAGTAAGCGGGAAAGGCCCGTGCGCACCGCGCTGGAAGATCTGTCGCGCGGCCTGCGAATAGGTCAATTCCGTGAAGCCTGGTGCTTGGCGATTCGCGAGTGTGGGAAGATGTGCGCCGGAAAGAATGCTTACTTCTGTTGGATGGGTTACAGAAAACTCTTCCGCTAGACGAAGTTCCTCTGCGTTTAATTCCTCCCCCGCAAGTTGTTTCTGAAATGCCGATGCCCCGTGCCCTGCTGTTTCTAAAGCGGTAGCAAGCGCCTGACGAACGGCGTCACGGTAATGCGCAAATCGCATTCCGGCGGAAAGTTTCGCTGCGTCCTGTCGACTATCTGAAAACACTACCAGCTTGCGGCTCGAATCTTGCACTGAGTGCGGCATTCCGCGAAGAAGAGTATCGGAAAGTACCTGAGCCACACGTTGAAAACCGGTGCGCATCGGGCGGATTGGCGTATCGAGCCGCCTCCGGCGACGATCTTCGTCACAACGAGGGCAAATTGCAGGATACGCCTGGTCAGTACCTGGACCGGAATTTGGGACTTCATAAACAAAGCCGCAAACGCCACTACTACCTCCGCCGATGTCAATGCGGGCTTCCCGCGAGTCTAACCTCGCAGCCTGCCACCGCCGCTGAACCGTATCTTGTATCCAATTCCCTGTTATTGGGATTGTCCCGTTTGGTGAAGGCCAAAAGACCGCGTAGTTGTCATAGCGCCGGTCAAGAAAGGACACTTCTGGTGCGGTTTCCAGGTCTGGGTGATCAGGGCTGAGATAGTAGATGCCAGGGTTCTGCTGATCACGACTTCGGTACCCGCCGAAAAGCACTTCGCCACAACACTCACAGACAAGCAGTTCAAGTACGCGCGCTCCACATGCGCAGGAAAGTACAGGCTGGTAGTACAACCTGCCGACCGGAATGGCTTCCGGCCTTTCGACCGCATCTGTGCATTGTGGGTTGGTACAGGCCCACAATCCTTGCACGCTCCGGAAGAACATGTGAACACGTAGTCGAACGGGTGCGGGACGCGCGGCGGAAAGAGCAACCAACAAGCCTTCGACGGCCTCTTCACGTTCCGCGGTAGGAAGAGAAGAAAACAATGCCACCCCGAGTTCAGAAGAAGGTTGAGGTACAAGAGCACCATTTACATGACACACTGAACGTAAAGCCTCTCCCGCTTCGCAATGCAGCACGACTTCGCGGAGCAGCCGACTCGGTTCGGCAGTTTCCTCTTCGACGCCGATCGCATGAGCAAGCGCCGTCGCTGACGCTGTGAGATTGTCAGAATCGCTTCGCACCGCCCGACCAAAGTCCCGAAAAGCGGCAGGATGGGCCGCACAACTTTGAATCGCAGCTGGACTGGGTGTAGGCGGCTGGTGATCAACAATACTAAAGCGCGAACCATTCCGTCCGAAAAAGTCTTCCAGATATTCGCGGCCCCTGCCTCCACCTTCAAGCGAGGCACTAGACGCGATGATCCGTAATTGATCAGAATCATGACTAAGTCCTAGTCGATCCAGCAGCACGCGGAGCAGGTATGCCACTTCAGTTCCGGAAGTGCCGCGATAGGTATGCAATTCGTCTACGATGAGATGAAAAATTCGCTCCTCACCCAATCGCCTTCCTTCTTCGAGCCAGAGGTTGGTAGCATCAAAAATGTTTGTTTCGACGCTTCGCATCAGCATGATGTTTAGCATCGAGTAGTTTGTGATGAGCAAGTCCGGTGGATGACTCTGCATGTCCCAACGCGACCACATTTCCGCACCGTCCTCATGCAGCGACTGGAAAAAGAATGCTGTGTCAGATCCGGCTACTGCCGCTGCTTCGCGCGACATGTCACGAAGCTCCTTCCGTAGGCGAGCTGTGTCGCTATTGCCTGGAATGGGTGTGCGACCAGTGTAGCGACCGAAGTAAAGGCGATTACCGTTCCGGTGTGTGTCAAGCCATTCGCGTGCGGTAGCACTGTCGAGTGCCACACGCAAGCGCACGAGTTGATCTTCAACAAGTGCGTTTAGAGGATAGAGCAACAATGCACGAACCGCCGCTGGACGACTCTCATGCCCCCGCTGGGCTACGCGCTGGCCCTGCCGTTGCTGTGACCTGCCGCGTATTCTCCTGTGGCGTTCGTCCCACCAGTCCCAATCAGTCGAACGAGTGCCCGGCACAGACCACTCGCGTGACTCGCGCACCAGTTCCGCGAGCACAGGCACAAGAAAACATTCGGTCTTACCAGAACCGGTGCCCGTTGTGACGACTACGTCGTTACGCTCTACGAGCGCTTGCTGAAAAGCCTCGCGCTGATGCGCGAATGGTTGCCACCGTTGACCGGTTCGACCATCTGTAAAGAGTGATGGTTCGAGGAATTCAGCTAGTTCCGTCGCAAGATCCTGACCCCACGAAGCATCAAGCAACTCATGCATAACATGAGTAAAACCATCTCCGCATAAGGGATAAGTTGGAACGGGCTCAATCAGCGGCTCACGCCAGAGTCGACGGTCTTGATCAAATAATAGTGCGCGTCGTTCTTCACGAAGCGAGTCGTAACGAATGGCGAGCGGGCTATCCAGATAGCGACGGTATAGCTCTCGAAGATTTCGAAAGATGGCGAGTGGATTGTTCATGCGAGCCGTTGTCGAAGTAACTCCGCGGCAAAGCGCGCGATATCTAACGGTACATCAGAATAACTCAATGTCGAAGTTGCAGGTTCATAAGCCGGCGGTAAACCGGAGCACAGAACCAGAGCGCGTTCCAGCAATCGCGGCGGTCGGCAAATAGCCGGGAGCGTGAGAGTCTGAACTGAAGAATCATAAGTTAGCAAGCGGCGGCGACTCCGCTGTAGCAATACATAAGTGGCGATGGCTCGTGGCCGCTTGAAGGTTATGCCCTTCCAACGAATGAAATAACGATCGCGCTGGAAAGTTGTACTGAAACGTATGAGACCGAACTTGGTAGTTTGAACGTGGCGCTGATCGGTCTTGCGCCACGAGAGTGCGCCAGCATCGAATTGATGGACGATCCAGTCAGCACCTACAGGGAAATCATACGGTGCCTCATCCCGCGATGGCGCACTGCAGGGCGGCAAATGTGACAGGAGAGCCAGCGGCGCATCTGCTTGAAACATCATGCCAGCTTGCGCAGCAACATCCGCCAGCTCCGCCGTATCGGAGGAAGTAAAACGAAACACATCAGGCACACCCTCAGTACTGAGCACTTCACAATTAAGGTTCTTCGCAGCGTAAACCAGACGTTCTTGTAATGCGGGTGAACGTGCGCCACACAGCACGGAGCGAACACCATCGTTTGTCGCTTGAGCCGCCAGGGTTGGCGGCGCAACGCGCCACCCGTCTTCACATCCGCGTGCACGAAACTCCACATGGGCCAAACACTCAAAGTTCAGCCGCAGTTGCTGATGCAGCGGAAACTCGTCGGCGTTTTCTGCACCTGTCTCTGCCTCATCCGCATGAAGTTCGTCAACGGCCCTACGAAACTGATGCCACGACCCTTCGCGCCGAGCAGAGAACCAAAGCAATAATTCATTTGCCCTCAACGCAAACTCCTCCGAAGCTGTTTTGCCGCGACACGATAGTGTAGCCACAGAGTCGCAGAGTCCTCAGTGTCTGGTTCGATTCGCAGTCGTTTCTTTGAGGCAGAATTAAGAACTGAGACCCACCTTTGAATCTCTGGTCTACGGGATTGATCCACATTTTTCCTGTCTGCCGGAAGCGCTGGCTCTACGGCTCGAAGCAAGAAAAGTCGTGCCCTGCCCCTGTCAGCGTGGGCGGGATCCAATGGAAGAGCCCAGACGGGTTGGAATGGAACACACGTCACATAGTTCTTCAGTCGCAGATCATTCCTCCGCCGACAGTAATAAATGTCACCGGGTGTCGCTCCAATCAAGAGCGGATTCGTTGCTGGGACATTTACTTGATACGAGCCCCAACCCCCATAGGTTGAATCAATAGAAGCCCCGCAAATCGTCGCACCCAATCTAAAGTCGATCGCGGGCCACCGCTGCCAATTCTCTTCCATCGTTCTTAGGGTATAGATTTGGGTTTGACTGCCGAACCATAATTGGTGATCACCTTCCGCGTCCCAATCAGAAGCGCTAACACTGCCGTTGCTGTCGATGATGACGGGTTGACCATCTAGTTTGATCTCAACACCACTCAGATCTCCCGTTAGTCGGATCTGTGGTGGATGACCGAACAGCCAAGTATTTCTTTCAAGATGAATTCCCCCAACGAAGTGCGGTTCGATGTCTGGCAACGGGCAAAGCGCGTTGAGAATGTCGGCGCCATCACGCATAGGCACGGCGTGCGTGGGAATCACATTCCGGAAAAGTAACCAGCCGGCAGGTACCCCTGGCGTAGTCTCGTCGTACATTTCCAGGGTAGTGCAACCTACTTCAGATAGTGCCGCGAGTACATCGTCTCGCAAAGACGACGCAGCAAGAACAACATGACGCGCATTCAGTTGGAGACGAGCCGTAGAGCCAAACGGATACAGGCCACTAACATCGCCTTCCGCGAGCACGTGAAGTTCCCGGCGGCTGAGTATCCACCGGAACTGACATGAGTCGCTGCGTCCGCGCCATTCCACACCATCATGAAGGGCACTGCTCGCCTCCGACAGGCTA
Organism: Pyrinomonadaceae bacterium; assembly: GCA_050748205.1. Lineage (GTDB taxonomy): Bacteria > Acidobacteriota > Blastocatellia > Pyrinomonadales > Pyrinomonadaceae > PSRF01. The sequence goes on from JBOGOU010000191.1 coordinate 14,549, forward strand.
ACAGGCTGGTAGTAGTTCGGCTGATGTCGCATTAGAAGCAAGTTGCCTTGCGTTAGCGAAACTTCGACCTCATCCGGCATATGTTCCCGTCGATCCGCTACGAGGTTCAGCTTTACGTCGCCGCCCCGACCGAAAAGCAGTTGCAATCTTAGTCCCAGGTCAGCGTTGTTGGTTGGCGATGAAGAGCCGCTGGTTGAGCGGCGTGCCCGCATCGGGACAGTAGCCGCAATCGGTGCCAGCGGACGATAAACGGGTACTCGACGCGTCTGTTCATTTGCGATTGTTGTTATGTCTTGCTCAGCTAGATCTGACAATCCGATCAGGGATTCAACATCATTCGCGGGCTCTTCCTGACTTGGTTCTAAGGCCACCGTCTCACTTGTGGAGCGCGCATCCAGTACGGATACGGCTCGATTGGCTTTCTCTTCTTGGCTCGATTCGGCTTTTCCGGCTGATTCGTCCCGTTCAGTTCTTGTAACGGCAGGTTCGCCGATTCGCTCGCCAGTTTCATCGCTGGCGGTTAACTGAGGAATCGGATCAGTGGTTGCTGTTGCCGACTGCTGTACTGAAGGCGGAACATCTGAATCGGAAGCTAAAGGCGACGTGTCTTGATGAGGGACAGAATCTAGATCCTGATTGGCCTTGGAGAATTGGCTTCCGACTTGTGCCCCAGAAGAGCGATCACCTTGAGGACTTATTTCGGTCCCTTTCAGGATACTTTCTGTCGGAAGTGGAGAGTCGCTAAGGCTCGGCTGATCTGTTGGTTCCTGAGCCGCATCGTCGATAGGTAACGTGTCTTCCTCGGAATCCAACGTTGTAGATTCCAGAATAACCAGTGTTGAACCAGCAGGCGCATTCGCATCAACCAACTCCACGCTTGGCTCTGTCGCTGACCGATCATCTGGCTCAGTCGCTAACGCCGACGCAACATTCTGGGATATTTCCGGATCAGATTCCTGTTTCGGGAGTTGGGCCAAACTGGGCCCGCTAAGCCTGCCGGCGTCCTCGCGACTCTCAAGCCGCTGAGTGCTACCGTGCCTTAGTCTCAAGTACCACCACAATCCAACGCACAGCGCGGAGATGAGTAGTGCGAACGTGACTAAAAGGGTTCTCACGTCAGTTGCGATTGCTTGGGCTCGCCAGCGAGTTAGAGGTCGGCGACCCTAGCTTAGGAGAAAGACTCCGAAAGACGTTGAATAATACGACTGTCATTGATAGTTCACCTAAGACTTAGATTCGGTTTGCTCAAATCGATGCGAATGAGAGTAAGGGCGGTGAAATACATAAGCTATTGGCGCTTCTTACAACAGATCGCGTCGTTGCGGTCAGTCTCAGTTCGCTTTCCGGGTGTTGGATTTTACAAGCATTTTGGGTGTCGATGCGAGCCCCATGAGAAAGAACTGCGCTAAGCAGAAACGTCCGACCGTCTGCAAAGGACGCGTTAGGTAAAGAGACCTCAACCTAGTCTTTCTGCGCTAGTTTCACACCTAAACCAAGCCTCTTTCTCATTGATGAGCACTGTCCCAGCAGCAACAGAATGGAGCGGCAAGTTGTAACAGCAGTCTCACGGCTGATGTCTAATTTTCTTTTAGAAAAATAAATACGGCTGACGCCAGACTCTCGGCTGCTCTTGTGCGATTATCCGCTTTCTTGAGCTGACACGGGCGAGCTTCCAATGAGGCTATCGCCCATTCTTCAATCAATCAACGAGAGGAGCAATCTCTGATGCTAGACAAAGATGAATTTCTACACTGGTGCCAAAAGCTAAACCTTTCAGAGGAAGGCCGGATCGTCATAGAGCAAGTGCGCACGTCCGATCCGGCTCGGCGGGTACAGAGCGGGAGTCGCAATGTTAGCGGCACGTACCCAAGTAAGAAGATGAATGTCACCATCCAGTTCGAAAGCCACCGGGTCGAACTGGCCGCCGTTTATGAGATGGAACACGACCCGGACGTCATCGAGTATTACGACCAACCGCCCTCCTTCAAGCTCGAGTACTCTGGCATGAACGGGCGTCGACTGGCCGTGTTTCACACGCCAGACTACTTCGCGATTCGTAAAGACACCGCCGGGTGGGAGGAATGCAAGACCGAGGAAGAACTCGAAAAGCTCACCGAAAAGAATCCACATCGTTACTGCCGCGGAGAAGATGGAGAGTGGCGGTGCCCTCCGGGAGAGGCTTACGCAGAACAATTCAACCTTTATTACCGAGTCCGCACGTCCAAGACTACAAACTGGGTCTTCCAGCGCAACATCCAGTTCCTTGAAGATTACCTGCGCACAGATTTGCCGACGGTTAACAAAGCCGCGCGCGATTCAACGTTGGCGGTAGTTTCTGCCGAGCCAAGCATCAAGTTAGAAGAGGTGTTCCTCAAGACGGAGGGAGTGGCAAGTCGCGACGACATCTATCAGTTGATAGCAACCGGCGAGTTGCACGTCAACCTCGGTACGGCCCCAATCGTAGAGCCTCATCAGGTGCGCGTCTTCCCTAATAGAGAGACGGCAACTGCCTATGCACACATCGTTGAAGTCTCTCCAAATGCAATGGTGAATAGCCCACGGTTCATCGACTTGGCCGTAGGGAGCACGGTCGAGTGGAACAACCGCGCCTGGAAGATAGCTAACGTTGGCGACAAGATGGTTAGTTTGCTCGGAGAGAATAACGCGTTCACCGAGTTACCCCTGGCCGCGTTTGAGTTGTTAGTTAAGGAAGGGAAAATTAGCGGCGTGATTACGCAGGCGGAATCATGCCTCAACGATGAAGCCGCTAAGATCCTCGCTGAAGCAAACGAAGATGATTTCCGGGTCGCCAACTGTCGTGCGAACCTCGTCTGCCGTCGTCTACGCGGAGAACCCCTGCCCGATAATAACAACGTACCCGAGAGAACGCTCCGTTATTGGGTCGCGCAGTACAAAGCGATGGAGGCGAAGTACGGTAACGGATACCTGGGTCTTCTGCCGCACACTTGCCGAAGAGGGCCTCGCGGACGGAAGCTCCCCGAGGCGACTTGGGAGCTGATCACCGAGTTCATTGAGAACGACTACGAGACACTTAAGCAGAAGAAAAAATACGAAGTCTGGATAGTTCTTAAGAATATCTGTGACAAACGCGCAGTAATCGCGCCAAGTTACAAGACCTTTGCGCGCGCGGTGAGACGACGGGCCGGGTACCGCCAAACCTTGAAGCGGAAGGGACATCGCGCTTCCTATAAAGAAGAACCATTCTACTGGCAACTTGAACTGACGACCCCGCGTCATGGTGACCGCCCCTTCGAGATATGCCATATCGACCACACGGAGCTTGATGTCGAATCTCCTTCTTCGCAGACGGGTCGAAGCTTGGGGCGCCCTTGGCTTACTCTTCTTACGGACGCCTATAGTCGGCGTATCCTGGCGATCTATGTAACCTTCGACCCGCCAAGCTATCGTTCCTGCATGATGGTTTTGAGGCAGTGTGTCAGGCTCCACGGCCGCGTGCCGCAGATTATCGTCGTGGACGGCGGGCCTGAGTTCAAATCAACTTACTTTGACACGCTCTTGGCGCGCTACGAGTGCATCAAGAAAACGAGGCCTCCTGCAAAGGCGCGATTCGGCTCCGTTTGTGAGCGTCTATTCGGCACCACCAATACTCAGTTCATCTACAACCTTCGTGGCAACACACAGATCACCCGCAATGTCCGGCAAGTAACTAAGGGAGTGAACCCTAAAGGACAGGCGACATGGCCGCTGGTCAACCTCTACGAACGTCTCTGCGAATATTCCTACCAAGTCTACGACACGATCGCTCACCCGGCTTTGGGGGAAACCCCACGCAATACCTTTATCGAAGGGATCGCGCGCACAGGCCGGCGCCCGCACCGTTTCATCCCTTACGATGATGATTTCTTGATGTGGACACTACCCACCACCCTGAAGGGCACAGCCAAGATGCTCGCGGGGCGGGGCGTCAAGATTCACCACGTCTTCTACTGGTCGGACGCTTTCCGCGACCCAGAGATTGAGAACACGCAGGTTTCTGTACGCTACGACCCATTTGACGTGGGCATCGCCTACGCATTCGTCGGCAACCGTTGGGTCCTTTGCTATTCCGAATACTACTCGGTCTTCCACGGCCGTTCGGAAAAGGAGTTGATGATTGCGAGCAAGGAGCTGCGCGCACTCAAGAGCACCCATTCGCAGCAGTTTACTTTGACGGCGAAGAAACTGGCTGATTTTCTCGAATCGGTCGAGGCCGAAGAAGCCATGCTCATGCAGCGTCTGTGCGACGCGGAAGGCCGCAAGGTGCTTGAGAAGATCAACGGCGGTTCGCCAGCGGCGCACCTGGAAGAAGTCCCGCTCGTTAGGGTTGCGCAGGGCAATGATGATACCCCGCCCGAAGAATCTTCATCGACTGAGGACGAAGCCGAGATGCTTGAGATCTACGAGGAGTTTTAGCCATGGACAAGAAAAAAGATAATGGATTTCCACGAACATTGCTCAAACAACCTGGGGCCATGCGCTATGGTTACTTCCGCTCCTACACCGTGGCTCATCCTAAACTCAAAGAGGCCAACGACAGCCTCAACGACGCCATACGCGAAGCGATTCCCGGCTCTTTGATCCTGGTATGTGGTCCAGCGGGCGTAGGCAAGACGACGCTGCGACTGCGCACGGAGCAACGCATAGTGACTGAGATGTTGAAGGAGCTCGAGGCAGATCCGGGACGCTTCGCGGTCGTTGGCATCGAAGCCATTCCACCGGACTTCGGCAACTTCAACTGGAAAGACTTCTATAAGAGGCTGCTCAAGAAACTGGACGAACCCTGCATCGATTACAAAATCAAACCGTCAGGGCGAAACGGCAATCACAGTGCCTTCCAAGCCGCAAACACGGGGCCCACTGCGGCCGGTGCGGAACTGCGACAGGTGACAGAGCAAGTACTTAAACACCGCCGACCCAAGACGCTCCTGGTGGACGAGGCACAGCATTTGGCCAAGATGTCGTCAGGGCGGAAACTGCAGGATCAGTTGGACTCAATCAAATCCCTGGCAAACACTACCGAGATTCCCATCGTGCTGATAGGCACTTATGAGTTGCTCTCCTTTCGTAATTTAAGCGCGCAATTGAGCCGCCGCAGCGTGGACGTTCACTTCCGTCGTTATCGCGCCGAACAGAACGATGAAATGAAAACCTTCAAAAATGTGCTGTGGTCATTCCAGCGCCACCTTCCGCTGTCTGAGGAACCCGATCTCGTGGGCGACTGGGACTACTTTTACGAGCGGAGCGTGGGCTGCGTCGGAGTGTTAAAGGACTGGATAACCAGGGCACTCGCGAAGGCGCTCAAGGACGGAGGAAAAACACTAACGCACAAGCATCTGGAAAGAAGTGCGCTCTCCGTTTCGCAATGCGAAAAGATGCTCGCAGACGTAGTCGAAGGAGAGATGTTGTTAGAGGAGACTAAGGAGGCACGCGCGCGGCTGCGACGACGAATGGGCCTTGAACCCAAGTTTACAAAGGCCAGTGAAAACGGAAATGGCTTATCGGAAGGAGGTGAAAAGAAAGCAGCCGCGACGCGTAAGCGGAGGAGACCGGGAGAGCGCAATCCGAAGCGCGATCCGATCGGGAACGGCGAGAGAGGCGAAGAGTAATAGGCTAATCATTTACGAGTCGTGGGACCTCGTGAGCGTTTCCGTCCCGCCTCGTAGCCGACTTTACAACTTGGAACCAATAGGAATAGGAACGGGTTCGGTGGAATGCCTAACGAGTTATGTTTCCCGTCTGGCAGCGGCACACTGCCTGTCACCGGCCGTATTGCTCGGACGAACGTTCGCTCCCCTCATGGGTAAAAAATATTGGCTTCAGGGCGGGGCACGTCCCGGCACCAGAGGCAGCGCCTTAGGCAACTCATTCAGCACGCATGCTAAGGCCGTAAACGGTACAGGCGTCATCGCGAAAGACTGGGTAAGAGTGATCGAGGGTCTTACCATGCGCAATGACCTCAGATTCTTGACGATGCTCCCGTGGGCCAGCGCACTTACGCCAAGGCATTTGCTACGGCCCAC
>JBOGOU010000192.1:0-1412 GCA_050748205.1 Pyrinomonadaceae bacterium
TCCATGGATTGAGGATATTGAAAGAGCCCAGGAGTTGATGGATAAGTTGTCGAGCAGAAAATGGGCAGGCTTTCTCAATGCACTGGCGCGAAGAGTGAACCCATGGTTGAACCCAAAGGGTGAGATCGTCCTGCGACCTTACTACTGGACGATGCGTCAGAGTGAATACGCAACTGACATCATGTTTAAGGATCAACAGAGTCTTGAGGAAATCTATCAAGCACTCATTCGCTATGCGATTGAGGAGCTTGGCACCGAGGACATCCTGCGATTTTTGTCTCGGGCCAAGAGGTCTCACTTCCAGGGCGAGGTCCGTACCAGCTTTCAACGCCGGGGGGAGGGACTGAGGATCAGGCACTGGGTCCGCGAGAACTCGATCAAGATGTACAACAAGGCAGGGAACATACTTAGAATCGAGACGACCATAAACAATCCCAAGCGATTCAAGGTCCGCCGCCGGAGCAAGGTGAATGACAAGGAAGTTGTCAGATGGATGGATATGCGAAAGGGAATCGTCGATGTATGCAGGCGCGTAGAAGTCTCTCGCGCCGCTAATGAGCGCTATTTGGAGGCGCTCGCAGTTGTTGGGGAGCCCACACCGTCGCACAAGCTGCTGGATACGGTTAGCAAGCGAGTAATGGGTCTCAACAAGACTATGTATCGAGCTCTTCGACCCATCAGCCCCGATGAGAGTCTTTTGTTCCAAGCGGTGTTGAAAGGTGAGCACCACATTCAAGGAATACGAAACGAAGACATCCGCAAGTCGTTGTATCCAGACTCCGAAAACGATAAAGCTACGCGCCGAAAACACTCGGCGCGAAGCACGCGGTCTCTGCGACTTTTGCAAGCGCATCAGCTTGTCTATCGCGTACCAACGACCAACTACTATCGAGTAACAAAGAAAGGCCATGACATCATGGGTACCGCGCTTAGATTCCGAGAAACAGACTTAGCTTTACTTGCAGCATGAATCTTTCTCAAAAAACAAGAAATTGCCGAGTTGCTACACAGAGACGCAGAGCCGGACGCAGAGAGACTTTCCATTCACCAACGCCGCTCACTGCTCATCCGGAGCATAGCGCAGGCGAACCTCTCGTTGAGGGAAGGGTATCTCTATGTTGCGCTGACGAAACACTCGGTCGATTGCAAAGTTTAACCTACTGCGAATCTGTGGGTGTTTATGAGGTCCGTTAATTCAGGCTCGAATCTCAAGGTAAACGTTCCCGCAGACTCGTTTACAGCGGCGGAGTGAAACGCCCATCCGCGGCGGTCCATCCGCCGTCCACTACGAGCAAACTCCCGGTGACATAGCTCGACGCATCCGAAGCGAGATAAATCACCGGGCCTACCATCTCGTCGACACTCGCCCAACGATTGAACACGCTCTTGGCTGCATAAGCGTCGTACCAGTC
>JBOGOU010000193.1:0-9502 GCA_050748205.1 Pyrinomonadaceae bacterium
AGTTGATACTAGGAGCTGGCCATGGAGATACGACAACTGAGAGCGTTTGTCGCGATTGCTGAATCCGGCACTTTTACTGCGGGCGCCCAGCGCGTACACGTGACGCAGGCAGCCATCAGCATGCAGATCCGGCAGTTGGAAAATGAGTTGGGGGCGAAGTTGTTTATCCGAGCGCCGCGGCGTGTAATTCTCACCGAGGCGGGCGAACACCTGCTGCATCGTGCACGACTCATTCTGCGGGAGCACGATGCCGCCAGAGATGAGGTCGCAGAACTGGCGGGAGCGGAAAAGGGACGTCTGCGAATCGGCAGCTCGTCGGCCATGGTTACCACGGATCCTTTGCCCAAAATGCTTAAGGAACTCAGAAAACAGCATGCGCTAGCCGAGGTAACTGTCGGTTCCGGAACCAGCGCGGCCCTGGTCGATCAAATTCTCGCGGGAGAGCTGGATCTTGCTTTCGTCTCGCTACCCGTTGAAGCGCGCGGCATACAAACGGAACGACTCGATGAGGACCAATTAGTGGCCATCGCTTCGCCACGACATCGGCTCGCGAAACAACGTACTGTGGATGCTTACACGCTAGCAGGCGAGAAGCTGATTCTCGGCGAGCGTGGAGGCAATACGCGCAGGTTAATCGATCTGTTTTTCGCGCAAGCAGGTGTCACTTTGACAGTGGCGATGGAATTGAGTCGCCAGGCAGCCATCAGACGGATGGTTGAGGCGGACATGGGAGTCGGTATTGTGCCCTTTCAATCGGTAAAAGAAGAAGTTGAGAAGGGACGGCTAGTGAGATGGTGGATAGAAGGCGCGCATATAAACTGGGAACTTGGAATTGCCCGCATTAGCGGTGGCTATGAGTCCCCAATCATGCAGACCTTCCTCCGTCTCGCGCGAAGACATTTTGGGTCGGAGAGTAAGACGAACAACAAGTCACAGGCTGCAACAAAACCCAAACTGAGATCCAAGGCTAAACGTTAGGAAAGCCTCAAGCCAGAAGTCACTCAATTGTCATAACCTCTCGGGTCAGGAAGGTGGGCTTGCCCCCGCCTCAAGTTGGAAAAGTCTTCAGGGTCCCAGGAGACTCTCAAGCTTGAGTAATTTCTTCTGAAGCAAAGCTGATCAAAGTTGGGCGGGGGCAAGCCCACCTTCCTGACCTGTGAGATTCCCAATCTTTAACGGTTTCCTGTGACCCGGAAGGCTGTTCCAGCTTGAGACGGGGCAGGCCCACCTTCTGCAAATTATCGTTATTCGAACGCCAGCCCTTGTTTTAACCCGGAATTTCAACTTCATGGCCGGCGTCGATCCAGGCCCCCGTTCCGCCGGTGACGTTGAGGAGATTAGCAAAACCGTTCTGCCGGAGGATGCTCGTTGCGATGCTGGAACGGTAACCACCCGCGCAGATGACCGCAGTCAATTTAGAGGGTTCGAGGTCTAATACCGGAGCCCGTTCCTTTAGGGTTAAGAGTGGCTCAGTCGTGGCGCCAGGCACGTGTCCGCTTTCGTACTCGGAAGGACGACGCACGTCAAGAATTTGCAGCTCTTGATTGGCTTGGATCAAATCATTTAGTTCGCCAACCGTGATCTGAGGCACGGTAGCAATCTTTAGACCTGCATTACGCCACTCCTGAATCCCTTCTTTGAGGTAACCCTTAGCGCTTTCAATGCCGACGCGAGCAAGTCTCACAACAGCTTCGTCGACCTTTGCCTCCGACTCCGCGACAATGATGATTGGCGCGGTAAGGGGAATCAAAGTTCCTGCCCAAATCGCAAACTGTCCACCCAGTCCAATGTTAATAGAACCCGGAATGTGGCCTGCTCCAAACTCTGCCGCGGAACGAACATCCAGGACCAGGTAGTCCTTGGCAAGGAACCCGGAGACCTCCTGAGCACTAAAGGCCGCCGGACGTGGAAGCGTCGCCAGGGGTGAAGCGCCCGAGCGATTAATCTCAGCGTCTTTCGAAAAGTAGCCGGGCGCGGCGGGCATGTCAGTCGTCATCAGCCGAATGAACTCGTCCCGGGACATTTGTCTGAGCGCGTAGTTCGATTTCTTCTGTTCGCCGATTGTTGACGACGTTTCCTGCGACATGTTGCGTCCACACATGGAGCCGGCTCCGTGCGCGGGATAAATCTCGGTCTCGTTAGCCAGACGCAAGAGTTTCTGGTGCAAAGTGTCGTACATCATGCCGGCCATCATCTGTGGAGTATAGCCCTTGGCTCCGGCGAGATCGGGCCTGCCGACGTCGCCAACGAAGAGCGTGTCACCGGTCAGCACTTTCTGCGGCTGGTTGGAGCTTTCAGTATCGACAACGAGTATGGAAATACTTTCAGGCGTGTGGCCAGGCGTCTCAATGACGCGCAACACGACTTTCCCAATTGTAATCTCGTCGTCGTCACGCACCGCACGATGTGAGAAGGAGGCGCCTGCCTTCTCACCAAAGACAATCTCCGCGCCCGTGCGGGCCGCCAATTCCCGATGCCCGCTAACAAAATCCGCGTGCAGGTGCGTCTCGATCACATATCTAATCCGCAAGCCGTTGGCTTCCGCATCCGCGATGTACTCATCAACATCGCGTTGCGGGTCGACCACGGCGGCAACACCCTCCGACCCGATCAGGTAAGAAGCATGTGCCAAACAGCCAAGATAGAATTGCTTAAAGTACATTACTTCTCGAAACTGTACCGCCAAGGCGCCAAGAGCGCCAAGAAAACTTCAAAACAGTCACTATCCAGCGAGCTTCATGATTTCTTGCTACTTCTTGACGATCTTGTCGCCTTGGCGGTTCATTATTCACTGCGGCCACTTGCCTCGATTTGGCTACAATGTATCTGCCCAAATATCGACAGCGAAGGCCGGCAGACTCTGGATGCTGCCAGTGAACTTACCGGATTTATGGTCATCCAGGCAAGGGGAATTGAGGCTAGGTAGTGATCCCAAACTCAACCCAAACCGGAACGACTCAACCACAGAACCATTTGCAGTAGCCAATGGATCGTAGCGTTCAACTTAGCATTAACCGATTCTGCCGAGGCAAAATAGTTCTGCGTGTGAGTTCCATTGGCGTTGAGCTTGGGATCCATTGGCTACCGCAAATGGTTCTGTGAGTGGATTCCATGGGCGTTGAGCTTAGGATCCTCCTGGTAAGGCCTTAAGTCAGCGCGTTGAGGGATTGAGAATTTCCGGGATGAGCTTGGGCAAGATATGAGAACCACTAAATGCTATATCGCAATAGCAGACCGCACATTGAGGCGGCGCCGGATCACTATTTCTGTTCCATTTGAGACTGAGCCGATTGGTGTCTTGAGCATGTCTAACAATTGTGCGCATACCTCGCGCCTACCAGTCCCAACCGTTTTTCCGTTTTCGTCCTCCAGCACGTAAATCTTACCGTAACTGTCCAGGGGGAAGATCATTGGTGTCGTATACATATTATTTTCCGGTTGACACGTTCTGTTAGATTTGCCGACTCAACGCGGTCATGCACGCTCAGAGGACGGAGGTTAGACCTCCCATGGTCTTGAAAACACGCAATGACGAGTTACTTCCAGATAACACCTAGCTATAGGAAAATGGGTTGGACTTGAACAATCCACGCACTTCCGAGGGTGGGATTTGGATTTTGACACAGTCTCTGAAGTGCTGGGCTATTGTCAGTCGTCCGTGCGCGGACTAGGTCGAATTACTTTTCGTGCAGAGCCCGCGCGGTCGAGTCTTCGTCTTCGGATGGTAGACGATAAAATTCCCGCGCAGGCTTCAAGGGCCGTAGCATCCAGTAGGGGCGGCGCGTGCCGTCAGGTGAAAACTGGTCCGCCGGGCGCGTCATCGCCAGCCATTTCTTATAGACGCCCCGAGACTTGTTTGTGTCCACGGAAACGTCGCCGTATTTGTCTTCCGGGTAGGCCTTCTTCACGCGTACGGCCTGATGCCAGCAGTGCATTCCCGAAACTGGATCAGGGTGAACGGGAAACGTCAGATTTTGATGCACTCCCACATCGCTCCACCAAATACGCAACGTGTCCGCGTCGCTCGATTCGTAAGGCTCAACGCCCTTCTCGCGCTGCAAGCCCCATTCGCTTTCCTTGTGATCCAGCTTGACGGTCGCCATCATCTGCCGCGCTCCCTGCTCGTGGGTCTTCCAACGACCCATGTGATGGCTGCAGGCGACTACGTCAGGACGAATCCCTTCAGTCACCCAGGCATGCACAACAAAATGCCCGATCTCGGTCTCTACGCGAACGAGATCGCCTGTCTGAACGCCTAACCGGGCGGCGAATTTTGGATGAATCCAAAGCGGATTGGTGTGAGCAATTTCATTCAGCCACTTCGCGTTCGAACTTCGCGTGTGAATCTGCATCGCCAGTCGAAACGTGGAAATCAGAACACTTTGATCCGCAGCCATATTCTCAGGGTGCACGTGACTTCTGATGTAAGTGGGAATTGCAAATTCGCGCCAGCCCCAATTTGCCAGTGTGCGCGAATAAAACTCCAGGCGGCCGCTCGGAGTGGGAAATCCACGTTTAAGCACGCCATCGATATTCACGCCAACAAAGCGTCTCCCATCGGGATCCGGATCGATGGTCGGTAGCGGCACAATGTTTGGCGAAGGAGGCTTTGGTGTGTTCGTGTAGATCCGGCCAAATTGATCCTCGCGCGCGTCTTCAATTTCCTCCGCCGGGACTCTCTCCTCATAACGCGCGCCGACCTTGCTGGCAATCTCAAACGCGCCGTAGCGCCTCATGTATTCCAGCGGTTTCAACCCCTCAGCAGACGCTTTTTGTGGAAGCCCCGGAACGGAGTTCTCAAAAATCCACTCGTAGTATTCGTCTACGGTAAGTCGCTCGCCGGGATTCTCCTTCGACTCAACATACTGACGAATGCCTAAGGTTCCGTCCGGGTCGATTCTCCAGCTAAGTTCGAGCCAGAATTCATTTTCTTCCCAAACCTCGCCGGGGTTGACGTCGCGAGTGTCGCCAATTTCCTCTCCCGCACGTTGGCGTGCAGCTTTCATAACCGGTTGGCGAAAACCAAGCCATTGTGAATCGTGGGTTTCGTACGAATGGATGTCATGTCGCTCGGAGCCGAGGCCCATCGGCAAAACGTAATCCGCAAAGTAGGAGGTTTCGTTCCAAACTGGCGTGAGCGCTGCGTGGAGACCGATGAGCTTTTCGTCGGTAAGCGCTTCGATCCAGGAAAACCCGTCCGGGTTGGTCCACACGGGGTTGTACACGCGCGTGAAATAGACATCGAGCCTGGTACGGCCGTCCTTTAAAAGGTGCGGCAGCAGAAAGGACAGCTCGTTCATGGAAAGCGGATATTCTTTGGGCCAGGTGGTTTCGTTCCACATTCGAGGATGCGGTGGGGTGTAAATCGGTTTAGGAACAAACTTGTTCCAGGCGTTCGGAAACACGCTTCCTTCAGTCGCGACCGCGCCCATCAACGCATTGAGCATGAAAAGGCAACGGGCCACTTGCCAGCCACCGCTGTTGCCTGACGAGGCGCTGCGCCAGTTGTGCGAGCTCAGCCGCGTGCCCGCTGTTGAAACGCACTTTGCTACTTCCTCGAGCAGTCGCGCGTCGACGCCCGCTTCCCTGGCTGCAAACTCCATCGTGTACCTCTCGTAGAGCTCTTTGAGGAGCAGTTCAAAGTTCTCGAAGGTTGACTCGAGCTGCGGATGTTCGATGGCCAGAAACTCTTCCCAGTTCCACCAACGACGAACGAATTCACGATTGTAGAGGTTGTTCTGGATCAGATAATTTGCAATCGCGAGCAGGATTGCGGCCTCTGAGCCTGGAATCGGCGAGACCCAGTAATCGGCGTGCGTAGCCGTGTTTGAGAGGCGCGTGTCGAAAACGATCAGCCTCGCGCCGTTCGCTTTCCCATCTATGACTCTTTGTGCGTGCGGATTGAAATAATGGCCCGACTCGAGATGTGCGCTAATCAAAAAAATCACTTTTGCATTTGCGTGATCGGGACTGGGCCGGTCGAGACCCATCCACAACTGATAACCCTCGCGGCTCGACGACGAGCAGATATTTGTGTGTGAGTTGTGGCCGTCGATGCCCCAGGCTGCCAGGATGCGTTCAGTAAAACCATCTTCGCCGGGACGGCCGACGTGATACATGATCTCCTGCCGCCGGTCATCAACGATTGCTGCGCGTATGCGCCCGGCCAACTCATCAAGCACTTCATCCCAACTGACCTGCGCCCACTTGCCTTCACCGCGTTTTCCCACGCGTTTGAGTGGATGAAGGATGCGATCGGGATCCGTGATTTGATTCAGCGTTGCCGGACCCTTAGCGCAATTGCGTCCGCGCGAGCCGGGATGTTCAGGATTGCCTTCAAACTTCTGCACTTCGCCGGTGGCTTTGTCGATGTAGGCAAGCAGGCCGCAGGCTGATTCACAGTTGAAGCAGGTGGTGGGGACGAGTGTGTAGCGCCGCTCTTTGCGTCGCGGCCAGGCTTGCGGATCTAGTTCAACCCAATCATCCCAGCGTTCCTTAGGAGGATAGGCTGCGAGGTGAATACGGCTCGGGCCGGGATAGAAGGTTTCACCGCGAGAGTCGGAATCTTCGCGTGCGGCGCTGACACGTTGATTCAGTTCAGTATCATTCATAATGGGCAAAACTTTAAGACTCTTCCTCGAGCAGACCGGCCTTAAGGCAGAGAAAGCATGATCTTCAAAATCTCATCGTAATTGCCGGACGTCTGTAAGGCCTTCATTCGAGAATTTCATTTACCGCCATCGTCCAACCCGGCAGCGCGGGTTCTGCTTCCGCGACTTCGGCAACACTGTAGACAGTTGGATTTGACGGATCGCTCGAGCGATAGACACGCACCAGCTTCTCGCGCAGAACATCCACATCCCAGACGACCAGCGTACCTGCGGCGAAATAGTCAGCGCGTTTCCGGGCCATGGCTGCCTCAGCTTTTGGACCGTAATCATCGTTACTTCGGACTTCGACAGCGAAGATTGGCGCACCTTCCAGAAACAATCCGCCTCTGAGCTCGCCTTTGTAAAAAGCCGCGTCAGGACTGAATGAACGCCGGTTGGCAAGATTGACTATGAATCCGACATTGTCAGGAAAGGCATAACCTCCTCCGACCGAACGTTCATAGTCATCCAGACTGCGGTAAATTCTGCCGGCGGCACGGCCGGGTACTCCTCCGGTGGGGGACATAAGTACCAATTCTCCGTTGACGAGTTCCGCCTTACCCTTGTCGGGAACGCGGTAGAGGTCGTCGATTGTGGCTTCTGTTTTAGCGGTCATGAGGTAGGTTAACTCCTTGAAGAGATTTTAAGCCTGATCGCTAATCTTCTGCTAGGCGAGCGGCACTGACTGTCCCGCTTGCACATAAGCGTTTTCGTAGAGCATCAATCCAATGAGGGCCATGGGCGCGGCACCCATTCCCAACGACATGCTCCCTGCAAGTATCGCCACCCACACAATCAGCCCGCTGAGAATTGAAAGCACCATTCCAATCCAGAAGTCGCCCCGGTAGCGACCCTTTACCATTTCCCAAACTGCCAGACGGGCGTGGGCGGTGGCATGCGGAAGTGAAACCTCGCCCCAGACCATCAGGACGTGCAGCAAAGTCGTCACGGCAAGTATCCAAACGAGTGGCAAAGTAATTCCCGGATCAAGTCGTGTGGGCGGTTCAAAGCGACTTGCCAGTGGCAGTAGAGCCGCCGATCCCACCAATAATGACTGCACAAAGAGATGAGGTGGCAGCAAAGGGTTTTGCCACATGTCACGCGCCTTCGCCTGAGCAAAGAGATACGCAGTGTAGACCGCCGTCAGAACCGAAAGTGGCAGCCCGGGAATCATCAGCCAGCGGTGCCACGAATATGCTCCCACCCAGGAGGCGATGAAGTGCAGGAGCAGAACGACTGTGTAGCCCGCAATAATGAATGCGCCTTTGACCAGCCAACTACGCCACTGCGGCCGTGTGAAGATCAGGTGAAAGCGCTCGGGATGTTCGAGGTCTAAGATCAACAAAGCGCCGGTAGCTGCAAGAAAAACACCGGCCAGGACAGGCGCTACCCATAGCCACATCGTGCTTTCCGGTCGGAGATAACCAAACAGAACGAGCAGCAGGGGAATCAGGTAGGCCCCGGCAGCAATTCCCTTGGTCCAGGTGTAGAGACTGACCTTCCAGTCCCAGGGAATTGGATGCGCGACATCGTAAGAGAGCAACGCCGCAGCCGAACTGTTGTTGTAGTGTGGATTTCCCGACACCACCTGCCCACTCTCTTGCTGCTGCTCGCTCCACATGAATAGACCCCCTTCCGGGCGGCGTGCCGCGAGGGGATCAAGCGTCGCCTGGTGCGCGCCTTTGTAGAAAAGCTTCGGCAGGGTTTCCTTCTCCGGACGCCGCACCACGACCGCCTCACGATTGACGATCTGGGCCACGTAAGAATCCGGATCATTCATGTCGCCAATAAGGATGGCTTGGGTGGGACAAACAACCACGCACGCCGGCTCGAGGCCCATGTCGATGCGATGCGCGCAGAAATTACACTTCTCAGCGGAATGATCCTCGGGGTTTATGAAGATCGCATCGTAAGGACACGCGGCCATGCACGCCTTGCAACCAATGCAGATCGATTTGTCGAAATCGACGATGCCATCGGCCCGCTTGAACATTGCTGTCGTCGGACACGCTGTCACGCACGGAGCGTGAGCGCATTGATTGCAACGAGTCACCTGATGAGCACGCCGCGTCTGCGGAAAGACTCCGACATCCACGTGCTTGACATAAGTGCGCGTGACCGAGAGCGGCACGAGATTCTCAGACTTGCAAGCGGTTGTGCAGGCATGGCAGCCGATGCAACGAGTGTGATCGATTACCTTGGCCCACTTAACCGGCTGGGCCTGGTTCTCTGGCTGGGACTGTTCGAGCATTGATGCTCCGTTACATTGTAGTCAGCGCCGGCGAACTATATCACTGTCAGCTTTGAGATCTGAAATTTGAGATCTCAGATCCCAAGTGTGATTTCGCGGATCGTTTTTGCCGCGTTTTCTTTACTGTCAGTGCCACATGATGCCTGTGAGCGGATTGAAAATACAAACCGCAGGAGACTCCGCCTTATTTGACAAACCTGGGGCTGGCGTAAGAAATTAGATGCCGGTCAAGTTTGACTTAATTATTCCTTGTGCTGGAGGCCATTCATGCGTCTTCTCATATCATTCGCGCTTTGTATCCTGCTGGGTTTTGCCCTTCTCTCCTGTAACTCTACGGAAAGGAATGCTGCCAACTCTCACTCGGCGGCGAAAGCTCCGCCCACTGCGCCTGTGATTCACGCCGACGGGGTCCGTCGCATAACCACAGTCGAGCTGCAGGATCTACTCAGTAAAGGCCAGGCATTTGTTGTTGATGTACGCACCGAAGCTTCTTACAACACGGGCCACATTAAAGGCGCCAAGCTCATTCCGCTAGGTGAGATTTTGAATCACGTGAATGAACTCCCGCGCGACAAAACAATTGTCACCTACTGCTCTTGAC
>JBOGOU010000194.1:0-8390 GCA_050748205.1 Pyrinomonadaceae bacterium
GGCACGCCTCTGGCATTCTCGAGAAAGGGGCGCCCTCTGACACAGATGTGCACCCTACAAAACACCAATGATCGGTAAGACCCTGAGCAATTATCGCATTCTGGAAAAGCTCGGCGCAGGCGGGCAGGGCACGGTCTATAAAGCGACCGATACCAAGCTCGGCCGCACAGTTGTTGTCAAAGTTTTGCCGCCTGAATTGACAGTCAAGGAGGCAAATCTAAAGCGCTTCGAGCGCGAGGCGCGTCTTGCTTCCTCATTAGACCACCCGAACATCTGCACAATCTTTGATCTGGACGAGGCTGAAGGACTCCACTTCATCGCCATGCAACACATTGAAGGGCGTAACGTGCGGCAGCTCGTGGGTGGGCATCCACTGGAATTGAAGAGTGCCCTGTTGATTGGTCTTCAGGTCGCTGATGCTCTAGCCGCAGCCCACGCGCGCGGGATCATCCATCGCGATATCAAATCAGGCAATGTCATGGTCGCGCCCTCCGGCCAGGTAAAGATCCTGGACTTTGGCCTGGCGAAGTTATTGGATGATACGGAAGCGACCGCCGCTGGAATCCATCGCACTGAACTGACCGAAGTCGGTGTGCCTTACGGCACGGCTACGTATGCGGCGCCGGAACAGGCACGCGGGGACCGCGTTGACAAGAGAGCGGACATTTTTTCTACCGGAGTGTTGCTCTACGAAATGTTGACGGGGACCTGGCCGTTTCGGGGCAAGACGACGATCGATGTGCGACATGCAGTGCTTTACGATGCTCCAAAGCCAGTGGCTGAGATGAGAAAGGAAGCAATCCCGCCGCGGATTCAACAAATTCTCGATCGAGCCATGGCCAAAGAGCCTCGCGATCGCTACCAGAAGATGGAAGAGATGCGCGACGACCTGCGAAGCGTGCTGCAGGAAGTTTCAGCGGCGGAAGCTACGGGTCAACCTTATGCCAGTGTAACTCCTGAACCGCCGCGTCACCTGGGCGGCACGGGAACTGTTTCCCGAGCCGTTCGTTGGCTTAAGTCGATCACTAAATCTGAAGCGCCAACCACTTCGCCGACTTTTATGACGGCCACCAGGCAGGGAGTTCATGAAACGCCGACGCTAACCGACCAGGACAAGAAAAGTCTCGCGATTCTGCCCTTTCGAAATCTGAGCAACGATCCAGCCTCGAGTTTCTATGAATTCTCTTTAGCCGACGCTGTGATCACTGAGCTGGCGCGTGTGCGCTCGCTTGTAGTTCGTCCCTCGTCTGTCATTTCGAGATATCAGGGCCAACAAATCGACCCGCGCGAGGTGGGCCGCGAGTTGAATGTCAGCGCTGTTCTCACGGCAGGATTTATGCACGCCGGGGAGAGATTTCGTGTCACAGCACAATTACTCGACGTTGCTTCCGGCGACATACTCTGGAGCGATCGCGTGGATACCTCCGCAGCCGACATCATCGCCGTCCAGGACACAATCGCCCAACGCATCGTCGAAGGACTGCGACTGGAGCTTAGCCATGCTGAACAGGCAGGCATAGCGAAACCGTCGACTCAGAACGCTGCAGCGTATGAGCAGTACTTGCGCGGACGCGACCTTTTTGCGCGCTTCATCTTTCGCACTATCGCCCCGGAAGATTGCAGCGCCGCCATAGAACACTTTCAGCGAGCCATTGAGCTCGATCCGAATTTCGCGCTGGCACACGACGGTCTTGGCGCCGCTTTTGTGAACCGGGTCTTTAAGGGCTTGGGCGGCGCTGAAGACTTCGAGCGCGCCGAGGCCGCTTTCGGCAGGGCGTTGGCGATTGATCCGCAGCTCATTGAAGCGCGGATGCTGATGATATTCGTTTATTTGTGGCGCGGTGAAAAGCAAAAAGCACGCGAGGAAGTTGCTCGTGCACGCAAGGAAAATCCGGATGAGGCGGTAGTGCACTTCGTAAAAGCCACACTGCACCGTCTGGACGGCGAGTATGGACGAGCACTGCGTAGTTATGATCGTTTAGTCCGACTGGATCCAGCCGCCCACGTGGTTGCCAGTTACAACCGCGCTACTGTTCACATGTATATGGGTCACTTCGATGAGGCGCTGCGACAACTGGATAATGCCGGCGAACCGGAGAACCCGCTCGTTCGAACATTCCGGGCGCTGGCGTTGTACTACACAGGTCAAACAGACGCCGCCGCCGATCAAATGCAGCAGGTCGTCAGCCGGCATCCAAACATGCACGGAGTGCGTCCCTTTCTGGCGATGTTTCTAAGTGCTCAGGGCAAACACGAGGAAGCGCGGGCGCAACTAACAGACGCCGTGATACGAAATGCCGAAGTTGATTCAGACATCGCGTATTCAGTCGCCTCCGTCTATGCGCTCGAAGACATGTCGGATGAAGCTTTCGAGTGGTTGCAGAGGGCCATTAAGCTGGGTAATGAGAATCGTCCATGTTTCGAAAACGATCCCAACTGGAACTCGCTCCGTGATGATCCTCGGTTTGCGGAGTTGATGGCCAAACTTCGGGCTGCGCATTCACCGCCGCAAGCACAATCTTCCCCAAGGCAATCCTGACAATAACTCTTGTCCAAGACGAAATCATGAGTGTTCCGAAACGTGCGACCGAATCAATAAGTCTACTCTTGCTCCTGGCCCTCGCTATTGGGGTGCTTCCAGCAGCCGGTGCTCAGCAGCAGGCGCAACGCGAACGAAAGGCTACCCCCCAAGCCACGCCCGCGCCAACGGCAACACCAACGCCTGTTGCGATCCCGAGCCCTGTTCCAGCTATCAACGGTGCTACCGCGCCGGCGGTCGTGCCACCGGTCCGCACCAGCACGACAACCAAGACGCTCGCGGAGTTGCAGTCCCGGATAGAGGACGTTTTGCAAAAACCAGAGCTGGCGCAGGCGATGGTGGGGCTCAAAGTTGCGTCATTGGAAACGGGCCGGGTTCTGTTCGAGGAGAACGCAATCAAGTTGCTGAGACCGGCGTCGAACATGAAACTCTACACCGTAGCAACTGCGCTTGATCGGCTTTCCCCGGATTATCGCTTCAACACTTCTGTTTATGGCCAGGCCCGTCCAGATGCAGCGGGCATCCTGCACGGAGACCTTACGATCTACGGCCGTGGTGATCCTTCGATTGCTGCCCGCTTCAGCGGCGGCGACTACTTTCAGCGGATTAATGAATTGGCATCCCTGATTGCCGCAGCGGGAGTGAAACGCGTAGAGGGAGACCTCGTTGGTGATGAGACCTATTTTACAGGGCCACAATATGGCGCCGGCTGGGATTGGGACGATCTGCAATGGTGGTACGGGGCCGAAATAAGCGCTCTCACGATCAACGATAACGCTTTGGACCTGTTGGTTAAGCCAGGCCCGGCGGCTGGCGCGCCGGCGACAATTACCACTGGTCCGCCCGATCCCCTGCTGACTATTGCGAATCGAGTTACCACGGGCCCCAAGGGCAGCAAGCGC
Organism: Pyrinomonadaceae bacterium; assembly: GCA_050748205.1. GTDB lineage: Bacteria > Acidobacteriota > Blastocatellia > Pyrinomonadales > Pyrinomonadaceae > PSRF01. Next base: position 3,442 of record JBOGOU010000194.1, read on the forward strand.
GAATTGACGGTGCATCGAGACCTAAACTCCGACGTGCTGGAAATCGCGGGCTTGGTGCCAATTGATGATCGAGGCTACACAGCCGGCGTTGGTATTTCGCATCCAGCGCTGCTGTTTGTCTATTTACTGCGCGCGTCCCTGGCCCAGCGCGGTGTTTTGGTTACGGGTAAGTCGCGAACGGTGGCCCCAGCCGCGTACTCCACCGGACCAGTAACGCCGAAACCGGTGAGCTGGATCGAAATCGCCAGTATGCAGTCCCCTCCGCTTAGCACCGTCGCAGCACAGACACTCAAACCAAGCCAAAACCTCTATACAGAACTCATTCTGCGCACACTGGGCAACGTGGTTCCCCCGGCGCCGGGCTCGACAAATACAACACGAACCAGTGAGGCCGCGGGACTCGAAGTCGTCAAGACGTTCCTCAAGGAAGCGGGTGTCAACACGAGTGGTCTGGCGCTCACTGACGGATCAGGACTCTCGCGTGATGATCTGATCACGGCGGAAGCGTCTGTGCAACTGCTCACTTATATGAGTCGTCATCGACATGCCTTAACATTTCTAGAGGCATTGCCGATTGCCGGCGTCGACGGAACGCTGCGAAACCGAATGAAGGGTACCGCTGCCGAGAACAACGTTCGCGCGAAGACCGGGTCGCTAAGATCAGCGGCGAGCCTTGCTGGTTATTTGACAACAGCCGCGGGTGAAAAACTGGTATTTTCAATCATGGTCAACAACTATCCGGGAGACACGGACGTCCGCTCGATCTGTATAGACCCGATCGCAGTCTTGTTGGCCTCGTTTGCCGGGCGGTCTTAGTCTTTCGATCCAGATCATGACAGTTCGTTTCAGCAAGTTTCACGGCTTTGGCAACGACTACATAGTTATCGAAGCGGATCAGCTGGCCGGTGTCGCGAACCTCGGTGAGTTGTCGCGACGTATTTGCAACCGACACTATGGCGCGGGCGCCGACGGCATAGCGGTCATCAGTCGTGAAGAGAACGAAGACGCGGATTTTCGTGTACGTATCTTTAACCCGGATGGCAGTGAAGCGGAACTTTCAGGCAATGGAACTCGTTGCGCCGCCGCTTACCTGCATTACCATGGTCTGTGGACCGCTGCCGAACTTCGACTCAGTACACGCAGTGGAGTCAAACGTTATTTCTTGATCGAACAGCAAGGTCCAGGCAAATACGTATTCGATTCCGAGCTCGGTCAGCCGAAGTTCCAGAGTGGCTCAATTCCCATGCTGACCGAACAGCCGTTTGAGCGGGTGATCGATTACCCGCTCATGGTGAACAACGAAACACGCGCGGTGACCGCCCTAAAGATGGGGAACCCGAACTGTTGCATTTTTGTGGACGATTTTGACGAGCTGGATTGGCGCCGGCTTGGGCCGCTAATCGAGAATCACCGTCAGTTTCCGGAGCGAACCAACGTCGTGTTTGTGCGGATCCAGAATAGACAAACGATTGAATTGCGAATCTGGGAACGGGGCGTTGGAGAAACCACGGCTTCTGGAACCTGCTCCTGCGCCGCTGCCGTCGCGGCAGTGATTAAGGGGAAGACCGAACGTTTGATAAATGTGCTGATGCCTGGCGGCCAGGCGCGAATCCACTGGCGTGATGACGGCGAGGTTGTTATCAATGCGCCTGCTGAATTGGTTTATAGCGGCGATTGGCTAGCCACGTAGCAGTAGGCAGTCGGCAGTCAGCAGTTGGCAGCGGGCAGTCAGCAGTTGGCAGTCAGCAGTTGGCAGTGGGCAGTAGTCGGTCGGCAGTCCGCACGCGACTCGTCACCCGACACCTGACACCCGACACCTGACACCCGACACCCGACCAGGCCCAAATCACAGCACAGAGCTTAACCCACCCTCGCATACTTTTTTTGATCCGGCACACCTCCTTTTGGTAATCTGGAGACAGTTTTTCGCTGGTAAGTGAAATAAAGAAAAACTTCTTCCCCCAATGTGTTCTCCCGACCCGACACTCTTCCGAGCCCAGGCGTGCCTGCTGGCATTTCTTTTCGCGTTCGCCTCCTCAGGCTGTGGCAACAAGCTCCTGGGAACTGCCGCGGAACCCAAAATCATCGCGCCCCCCGAGCCGGCAATGTCGACGTGGTTAGGCAATTCACAACGGAACTTCTATGGATCGGGGCCATGGCCAGATCGTCCGCTCGAAGTCATCTGGGAATTCGAGACGAAACTGACAGCTGGACGTCTTCATAAAGATGGCTGGGGTGGATCAAGCTGGCCTGGCCAGCCTTCAGTAAAAGGTGAGCGTGTCTATTTCGGATCCGCGGACAGTTATCTTTATTGTTTAAACACTAGAGACGGCAGCCTAATCTGGAAGTTCAAAACGGAAGATAGCCTGAAAGCCACGCCAACTATCGACGGAGATCGAATAATAGCGAGTGGTCTGGACCACTACGTTTATTGCCTTGATGCGAACGACGGCTCGCTTATCTGGAAATACAAGACCGGCTTTGAGGTTGATTGTTCGGCGGCGGTGATTGATGGACGAGTCTACCTTGGTGGGGAGGACGGATTTTTCTATTGTCTCAACCTCGAGGATGGCTCGCTAGTTTATAAGACTGAGCGGCTTGGCTCGATGGAAGGCAGCTTCTCAGTCGTGGATGGACGGATCTACATAGGCACTGAACTGGGCGATCTTTACTGCCTGGCGGCGAGTGACGGAGCAACGATTTGGAAAGCCCGCATCAACGCGGATTCTGATTCAACTCCCGCTGTTATAGACGGGCTTGTCTACACTGCTGCCGAAGATGGTTACGTTTATTGCTTGAAACAAGCAAATGGCGACCTGGTCTGGAAGTTTAAGGCTCAAGGTGGCCTGAGCAGAAACTTCAAGGAGCGGAGCGGCTTTTGGGCCAGCCCCGTGGTTAGGAACGGTCGTGTTTACATAGGCTCTAACAACGGCTACCTGTACTGTCTCACTTCAGACAAGGGCGAAGTCGTCTGGCAACATGCTGCGCGCGCTCCGATTTGGGGCACTTCGCCTGTGGTTGATGACCGTGTAGTATTTGGCGACAAGGCCGGATGGATGTATATGCTTTCAGTCGAGGATGGCCGGCGGCTTTGGGAGTTGAAAATCGGCGACAACATAAACGCCACGCCAGCCGTTCTGGGTGGCCGTATTTACATTGGCGCTTTCAATGGAAAGCTTTATTGCCTAGGCTAGTGACGACCTGATCATGTTGATCTACCTAGTCGACAACACAATCGACGGCCAGGGCGTGAGTCCGCGCGAGTTACGGGCGGTTTTGGGCCGGCTTCGGCCTGGCGTGGAGATTTTGACTGAAACCTTTCGATCGACGTCGCTTGAGCGGGTGAAAGACCTCGATCCTTCCCACATCATACTAAGCGGCCAAAGCCACCCCTGGGGGGACTACTCCCCGGATTCGCTGAACGGGGTCTTTGAAGTAATCCGGAAGGCTTCACAGCCCATTCTCGGAGTCTGTGGAGGACATCAGCAGATGGCCCTGGCTTTCGGTGCCCCGGTGGGGATCATGGAGCGCCTGGGGCCGGGAAAGGGTTATGAAGGGGCTAAACGGGAACGGGGGTATTTCCCTGTAGAAACCACCGGGAGCGACCTTTTTAAGGACCTTCCAAAGGAGGTTACCGTTTGGCATTCACACTGCGAAGAAGTAAAGGAAGTTCCAAAAGGCTTTCTGTGTACTGCTTCTAATGAAACCTGTGAGATTCAGGCAATGCAACACGAGTCACGACCACTGTTTGCTGTCCAGTTTCACCCCGAATTGTTCGATCAGGAACACCCCGATGGCCAGCGTATTATTGAGAATTTCCTCGGTCTTTAAGCATCTGCCCTCGAACCGGGTCGGCTCCCCTCTTGGAGGGGGGCTCGCCCCGGCCCCATTCGGAGCCATTCAAACCCCCTACCAGGGACCGCCGGCAGCAGCCGGAAGCTTTTTCTTCAACGTTTAAACCCAATTATTTCTGCACTTAACTAAAAAGGTCCTTCAGGCTGGCGGCTAAGCCCTTGCACTTGGCTGGACGCTCCCAGCCTGGTGTGCTAGCCTCCTTTATGAAACAAGCGAGTAGGTTATGCTCGCTTGTTTTTGTTTTAGTCGCACCGGTTTTTCTTTTCAGCGCGCTGCATCAAGGATGCAAGCCCCCAACTTCGGCTGACGTCTTCTCAGACTCCTTGAGCCGAAGGTCGAGTCATAGGAAAGAACGGACTCGCGCACAGCGCTGAAGGGTAGGCAATCAACCTCGGTAGGAGACCCGACTATCATGAAATCCCTCTTTGGTGGGAGCGCCGTCTTGGCCACCGCGCTTCTTTCCGCCTTTCTACTTGTTTCGGCCACACCCTCTCTAGCAGAGACTCTTCTTTTTCAACTCCAACAAGAGCCCCAGCAAATAGCTAAGAGCCCCAGTTCGGATTCGCCGACCGGGTCGTCATTAGCTGACTCACCTGGCATTACGCCGCCGGGAACGCTGAGCGGTACAGTCATAGAACCAAAAGAGTCAGAATTGCCAGTTTCGCAGCCGATGTCTTACGTCGCCACCGCCTACAGCCTTCGCGGAAGAACGGCGAGTGGCAGGTTTGTCAGCCAGGGCATAATCGCAGCCGATCCGAGGGTGTTGCCTCTAGGCTCTCGCGTTCGCCTTGAGGCTGGAGCCTGGAGCGGGGAGTACCTGGTAGCGGATACCGGGGGCGCCATACGCGGGCGGAAGATCGACATTTGGACGCCTAGCACTCGCGAGGCAATGAGATTTGGCCGCCGCAACGTGAAGCTGACGATTTTGAGTTACGGGGGAAAACGCTCTGCCAGGAAGCGCGCTTAGAGCCAGATCACTGGTTTACTAATATGCGGGCAAAGGAGTGGATCCTTTGCCCGTTTGTTTTGTGCCTGCTTGAGCTTGTCCGGGTCGCCTGGGGCAGTAGCTCGGGGCAGTAGCCCGACTGTTAAGG
>JBOGOU010000195.1:0-14439 GCA_050748205.1 Pyrinomonadaceae bacterium
ACCCAAGACCGAAGGCCCTTCCGGACAACAAGTTCTTGACTAATCTCGCGCAAAGGATTTAGTGTAAATAGCGTATTTTGCTCTGCCCCTCCTCTTGTTCCCAATCCTCAAATTAAGTACTTCGTCAGTCTCGACGGGCGTTATGAGATCGCATCGTGCATCTTTCCAGCAGCGAGTTGTTTGCCGCAGCACGTTCATTCTGTGCTGCATCGCCTCCGTTCTGACGTTACTGATTGCCGGTCAGAGACGCGCCGAGATGGCTCCCAACCCGCCGCTGCCCCAGTCCTTATCGGGCCCAATACTGCTCGCTAAGGCTAACTCTACTCGAGCGATTGCACTTGAATCGGTTAATTTCTTATCTGAGCCCTTTGCCCCTACGGCATCCATTCCTTTCGCCACTGACAACCGCACGCGTGTAACACTCTTTGCGACGAACCTTGGGCTGCTTCCCGGCGAGGGTGCCGGCGCGGTGACCGCGGAAGCTGAGGACGTGACGCGGACGCGTTATCCATTAACTGTGGAATCCGTCAATTCGGTTACTGGATTCAGCTGGCTGATGGCGGTAGTAGTCCGGCTCAATAACAGCTTTGGTGACGTCGGCGACGTGCTGGTGGGCATCTCTGTGCACGGGTCTGCCAGCAATCGTGTTCGCATCGGTATCGGCCATGTCGGGGGCGGTCCGCCCGATGATCCGCCCGTGTTGCCGCCGGTTCCGGATCTCGGTCCAGGAGCGAGCTTTCACGGCAGGCAACTCTTTCCGCCAGATAATCCCTGGAATCAGGACATCTCCAACATGCCGGTAGATTCCAACTCCGACAATCTGATTGCCAGCATAGGACTGAACGTCACGCTTCATCCAGATTTCGGCACTGTCTACAACGGCGCGCCTAACGGTATCCCCTACGTAGTAGTCGCTGGCAGCCAGCTGCCGGTGCAGATCAACTTCACGGCTTACGGCAATCAAAGTGATCCCGGTCCGTATCCAGTGCCAACGAATGCTCCGATTGAAGGCGGGCCAAACTCTTCCGGGGATCGTCACGTTCTCGTGATCGATCGCGACAACTGGAAACTGTACGAAATGTATTTTTCACATCCGGTTAATGGAGGAGCGAGCTGGAACGCCGACTCGGGCGCGGTTTTTGATTTGAATTCAAACGCCTTGAGACCTGCCGGCTGGACGTCAGCCGACGCTGCGGGCTTGCCGATTTTTCCTGGTCTGGCGCGGTACGACGAGGTCTTTGAACAGGGTGAAATCAAGCACGCGCTGCGTTTCACCGCACAGAACACGCGTCGCGCTTACGTTTTTCCCGCACGCCACTATGCCAGCACTGACACAAATCCCAACCGGCCGCCTATGGGCATGCGGGTCCGGCTGAAGGCGACATTTGACATATCGACGTTCACGCCGCGAATGCAGGTAATTCTGCGGGCCATGAAGAAGTATGGAATGTTCCTGGCAGATAACGGCTCAAACTGGTTTATCAGCGGCGCGCCTGATCCGCGTTGGAGCGATAATGAGCTTAACTCACTGAAGACGATCCGTGGCTCAAACTTCGAGGTCGTGCAGATGGGAACAATCGTGACACAGTAATCGTCAGTTGTCCGTGGTCAGTGTCCGTGGTCAGTAGCCAATGGATGCCACCCACTCAAACGCGAACACTGGGACCGCGGGCGTCTTGCCCGCAATGAGCGCCGTCAGGCGCCAAGTCTCGGTCACAAAGCCTGTTCGCGCTTCGCGCTCATTGCGGGCGAGACGCCCGCGGTCCCAGTAAAGAGCTTAGTGGTAATCCCTACTAACACAAAAATTGACACCTGCAAAGCGCGTTTTGTATAGTCCTGCGCAGCCTGGAAGCTGCCTCCTCGCAGGTGCGAGATCATCATCTCCCCGGTCTGGTTAGCCGCGGGCAACAGACCTTTACCCGAAGTAGCAACCATCATGAAGCGGACTGTCTTTGCCCTGGCGTTAATCTTCTGGCTTCTCACCGTCGCTCCGGCCAATCAGCCGGTGTCGGCTAAAGACACGTGGATCAGCGTGCGCTCAACCAACTTCTATTTTGTCGGTAATGCAAGCGAAAAGGAAATACGTCAAGTGGCCGCCCGCTTCGAACAGTTTCGCGACGTGTTTTCGCGACTCCTTCCACGACTGAACTTTACCTCACCTGTTCCAACCACAGTGGTCGTGTTCAAGAGTGACAGTTCTTATAAGCCATTCAAGCCCGTGGCAGACGGCAAGGCGGTCGCGGTCTCAGGGTATTTCCAGGCGGGCAGCGACGTGAACTACATCACCCTGACGAGCGAGAAGCGGGAAGAAAATCCCTACGGCACAATCTTTCATGAGTATGTTCATCTGCTCGTCAATAACACTCTGGGCAAGACCAACATCCCGCCCTGGTTCAACGAGGGCCTGGCCGAGTATTACAGCACTTTCGATATCGAAGACGATCGCAAGGTTTATCTCGGCAATCTAATTACTCCTCATTTGCAGTTACTGCGGTCGAGCCAGTTGTTCACTCTCGACAAATTGTTTTCTGTTGATTACTACTCATTGGAACGGAATAAGCATGACGCTCGCGGCCTGTTCTATGCTCAGTCGTGGGCGCTGCTGCACTATCTAATCCAGGGAAACGAAGGCAAGCGAGTCCCCAACCTTGGTGTCTTCCTCGATCAACTAAGGGCCAACGTCCCAGCAGAGAAGGCATTCCGCAGCGCTTTTCAGACCGACTATGCCGGCATGCAGAAGGAGTTGAAAGACTACATTCAACGTCATTCATACCGCGGTCAGGTTGTGACCTTTGAAAAGAAACTCGAGTTCGATTCTGAGATGAAGACGGCTCCCCTCACTGACGCCGAGGCGCAGGCATACCTCGGGGATCTGCTTTATCACATCCACCGGCTCGGGGACGCCAAAAGTAACCTCGAACAGGCCCTGGCACTAGATTCGAAGCTTGCGATGGCCCATGCATCCCTGGGTATGGTGTTGATGGAGCAAAAGAAATTCTCTGAGGCAAAAGAGCACCTTCAGCACGCAGTCGCGGAGAATTCAAGCAGCTATCTGGCACATTACTACTATGCCTATGCCGTGAGTCGCGAGGTCATCACTGATGGCCAACCTGTCTATGGCATTCCCGCAGCGACAGCGCAAAAGATGCGCGCTGAGTTGCGCAAGGCGATTGATCTCAAACCTGACTTCCCTCAGTCGTATCATCTGCTGGCGTTCCTGAATCTGGTTACCGGAGAATATCTGGACGATTCGATTGCGATGATCAATCGCGCGGTGAAGCTCTCGCCAGGTAGTGAAGAATTTCTGTTTCTGCTGGCGCAGCTCTACATGCGCAAGGAGGATTTTGACGGAGCGCGAAGAGTGGCGGAACCGCTGGCGGCCAGTGGCGCGGATCCGCAAATACGAGCAAATGCCGGGTCACTACTCAAGGCGATTTCTTCCCTTCAGGAACAGATGGCGCGCTTTCGTGCCGCCAGGGAAGAAGCAAGTGCCAACCGGCCAATGGTGAAGCAACCGGATGTGCAGGTCGATCAAACGGTAACCATAAAGGACAAAGATCCAAGCTCTTATTTGCGAGAGGCGCTTAGAACGCCGGCTGAAGGTGAAACGCAGGTGGAAGGAATTTTGCTGCGTATTGACTGCGACGCGAAAGGCATCACTTTCGTTGTTAAAGTCGGCGATGGGCTGCTCCGGTTAACGACCTCGAGTTTTGAGGACGTAGACATCACGACCTTCAGCCCGGATGTGGCTGGCGAGATCACCTGCGGTCTACGCAAAACCCAAGATCGAGTTGTGGTGTGCTACAGCCCTAAGAGTGATGCTCGCGGAAAAACCGATGGCCTGGTACGCTCTGTCGAGTTTGTGCCTAAGGAATTCAAACTGAGGTCTTGATAGATTGGAAGGTGGGCCAGGGCCACCGGCCGAGGCGCCCGATTTTGAATAGTCGCCAATAACGCTCTGTCATTGGAAGCACTCACAGAACCATTTGCGGTAGCCAATGGATCCTAGCTCAACTTGCATCATTTCGTGTTGTTTCGTGTAACTTCGTGGATCGTCTCTGACCTCGAAATGGCCAAACGATCCACGAAATCACACGAACTGACACTAACAAAACAGTTGAGCATAGGACCCATTGGCTACCGCAAATGGTTCTGTGAGCGAGTGGTTCTATCAGCCTCGAGCTTAAGGATCCCGCTGCATAGACGGGATGCCCCCAATTTGAGATCTGGCTTGGTAGAACACCGATCCACGAAACCACACGAATGAACGCGAAAAATTGTTTTTGATATTCGGCGTTACTTTGCGGATCGTTTTTGACTTCCTCCCCACCTTGCGGTGTCGCCAGATGAAGAAATCAATCTACTCATTACTGGCTACGTTCCTCTTTGGTCCCTGCAGTTGCTTCATTAGCTCTTCTACTGCAGCTTCGAGCTGGCGGTCGCGACCGGCAAGATTATCCGCCGGAGAATTGTCAACCAGCATGTCAGGCTGTACGCCATAGTTTTCCATATTCGTACGTTTGGGATCAGCGAGAAAAACTCCGACTGCAGGAGTGCGCACGGTTGAGCCGTCGATCAAGCTGTAACTCCCCGTGCCGATGACGGCGCCCGCCGTCGGCGTGCCCACCACTTTTCCTAGGCCCAGTGCGCGGAAGCCGGCGGGAAACATCTCCGCGTTTGACGCGGAGCGCCAATTCTGTAACACGATCTTCGGACCAAAGAACCCGGCAAACGGTCTCCCGGCAGGCTCTGTACCACGCGGCTGCCAAATCTGATATTGCCGCTGCACAAGAATCGCCAACAACTCCTGTTCGATGTTGCCGCCGCCGTTCCAGCGCTGGTCGATGACCATTGCTTCCTTGTTGCGAAACTCGCGAATCTCTTTTTCAAACTTTCTGAGGGATGGTTGATTCATCGCCTGAATGTGAAGATAGCCGATGCGGCCGCCCGACAGCTCATCCACTTTCTTCCGCCGGTCTTTGACCCAGCGCTCATAGCGCAATTGACTGTATGCAGCGGGACTAATTGTTTCGATGCGTGTAGCCCACGCTCCTTCCTCTCCGGGTTTGTTGTTGAAACTAACTTCACTCTTGCGATTGAGACGGTTGTTGAGCAGCTGCCAGTAATTATCGCCAGCGCGTACCTGTTTACCGTTTATGGCTATTAGATAGTCGCCAACGCTCACCCGCACCCAATCCTTGTCAGCCGGCCCGTCTTCGTAAATGTGCGTGACGCGATATCGTCCCGCGGCGCTGTCAGCCTCCAATTCGACCCCGAGATGCCCGGTTGAGAGGCCTCCCGCGCCCGGTCCGCGCGGAGGAGGCGCGGCGCCGGTATGCGACGCATTTAGTTCACCGATCATTTCGTTGATGATGTTGAGCAGTTCCTGACGATCTCCAACAAACTCAACCAGGGGGCGATATTTCTCGCGCGCGCCGTCCCAATTGATGCCATGCATCTGCGGGTCATAAAACCGATATTTCATGGTCCTCCAGGCATCGTCAAACATTTCCGCCCACTCGGCAGGCCTTTCGACGCGAACTCTTACGTTGAAGCTGATGCGTCTGCGTGATGCTTCGCCACGCGCTGAACTAGCTGCGGCCGCTGCCGCTGCAGAGCCCGGCGGCGGAGAAGCAGGTAGGGGCACTGAATAGATACCGTCGCGTTCGATAAAGAAAAGCGTTCGTCCATCGCGTGAGACAGTTAGTCCCGAAACGCCGCCGCCAAAACCTCCACCACCACCCTGACCGCCGTCTTCACTCGGTGGCAGACCAGAAGTAAGGCGCGTCAATCGCTTCCCATCGTCCTGTATGGAATAGATAACTGGCACGTTGGCTGTTCCCGCGGGCTCGCTCGTGACGAAAACAATCGTACGGCTATCGGGCGCCACCGTGTAACTGGAAGTAGGAAACGGCATGCGCGTGACCTGCCGTGTGCGACGTTTCAAACCCGCCCAGTCCATTTTGGTTTCTCTTGGGGGTTGACGTCGTTCCGCCGGCCCCCGGCGCGGAGGGGCTGCGCCTTCAGATCCCGGTTCCCCCGACGATGCGGAAGCCGCTTCGGGCTCTACCCGTTCCTCTGGATCATCGGGATCACGATCCTGTCGCTCAAGCGCTACGGAATAAATCTGAATTGCATTTGGAGCATTTCCAGTTGAGGCCTCAATCCTCTGGAAAAAAAGCTTGCGGCCGTCTGGAGCAAACCACGGATTCACGTCACTGTTTGAATCAAACGTCAACTTGTGTGGTTCTTTTTCCGCGCCCGACGCGGCGATTACATAGATGTCGGACGTGCGCGTAATATCAGATTTCGCATAAGCGATCCATTTGCCATCAGGCGACCAGACAGGAACGCCGATGGTTCCATAACTCGACGAATCCAGCAGCGCGACCTGTTTTGTTGTAGTGTCAACTTTCCGTAGTTTGCCGTCGGAAGTTGTGAAGGCAATCTCTTTCGAATCGGGCGACCAGTTGTACCCAAATTTCAAGGTGTCGATGTCAGTGATTTGACGGGCCTCACCGGCGCCATCCGTGGACGTAATATAAATCTCCTCCCGGCCGCTGCGATCGGAAACAAAGGAAAGTGATTTTCCGTCTGGGGAATAGCTCACCGAACGATCGCGGGCGGGACCGTCAGTGATCTGTTTGAGGTCACCCTCTTCCACGGGTGCTGTAAAAAGCTCGCCGTGAATTGAAAAAGCCACACGTCGCGACGACGGGGCCAGATCGTAGTCATCTACCTGTGAGTTGAAGGTTTGTACCTCGCTGAGGTTCTCTTGCGTCTCAGCAGAAATGTTCAATTGAATCGGCGTTGCTTTTCTGCTGCCCACGTCGAGCTTCCAGATACCAAAATCGTGTTCAAAGACAATCACTCGTCCATCGGCGCTGATTGCCGGCCAGCGCACATCACCGGTCTTAAACGTAGTGACGCGATCAGCTTTGCCTCCGCTTTCCGAGATACGCCAGATGTTCGTCAAGCCGTTGCCGTCGCGATCGCTGACGAAATAGATATCTCCGTCATGTCCCCACATGGGCCATGAGTCGTGGCCCTCAAAGTCAGTCAACTGGGTAAACTGCTTCGCCGCAACGTCCATCACCACGATGTCGCTTTGGTTAGCGCCGCGATAATACTTGCGCCAGTAGACTTGCGACTTGGGGTTATATGCGAGCCGCCGGCCATCGGGTGAATAGGCGGCTTGCACACCCATGTCAGTGCCTGCCTTTGTGGGCAGGCCGCCGGCGACGCTCACCAGGTAGAGCTGAGGCGTAAAGTCTTCGCCGCGGTTGCTTGAGAAGAGCACCGCCTGGGAGTCAGGTCGCCAGCCAAGGACCGTGTCATCGGCCGAATGGAAAGTCAGTTGTTTCGCCGCGCCACCCTCCGCGGGAATAATGTAAACGTCGAGATTGCCATTGCGTTCGCTGGAGAAGGCGATCCATTTCCCGTCGGGAGAGAAGCGCCCATACACATCGCGCGCGCGGTTGACGGTCAGGCGTTGGAGGTTTTGCCCGTTTTCATCGGCGGTCCAGATGTCTCCGAGGTAGCTGAAGACGATGCGACCGTTATGGTAGTGCGGATAACGCACCAGTCTCGCTTCGCGACCAAACGCGAATGACGACACCCCGATGATCAGCGCGAAAGCAGCTAGTAAGGTCTTCTTCATTATTTTGAACCTGCACTTCTTTGAAGGATGGAATATCTGGAAGCGGAACGCGCGGATTATAACACCTGGGGTGTTATGTGGCATGATAAGCAACGCACGTTTCGGAGCCTGAAAGGAGGTTTTTGTTTGATCACCTGCCGCAAGATGACCGCCCCTGAAGTCACCGACGCCTTCGGCATGTTGAGTGCCTTCCTTAGTGAAGATGAACATTACCTGGCCAGCAGCAAGGCTTACGGTGATCGCGGTATTCAGGGCCTGAACGATGCGCTCTATCTCTTTCTCGAACATCCTGACTTGGGTTTTGTCTGGATGGCTTACGACGAAGGAGGAGCCGCGGGAATTTGTGTTATCTGTTACGCGGTCTCCACTTCGATGGGCTCGATGGTCGCGAAGCTCGATGATGTCTCGGTGAAGAAGGATCGGCGTGGTAAAGGAATCGGCACCGCGCTGCTTGAAGGATTGAAAGAGCAGCTAAGAAAAGAGTCAGTGACGCGCATCGACGTTGCGGTGCATCTTGATAATCCCAAAGCCCGCCAATTTTATGAACGCCTTGGATTCACACGGCTGAATGAAGAGCGTTTGGCGTGTGTGATTTGAGAAGAGAATTAGCCGCGGATTTACGCGGATGAACGCGGATAGATACACATTGGAATAAGAGTAGTATCTGAGGATTAAGGTTAAGGGCTTTCGCTTCCCTAGCAGCTAGTCAAGAACGATCCACGAACTCACACAAAATTGCACGAAAAACTTCGCGTTGCTTCGTGTGATTTAGTGGATCGATTACTTGCCTTTTTTAACTTACGACACCACCAAAAAGCCTTCAATCCATTCTTATTCAGATCCGCGTTCATCCGCGTAAATCCGCGGCTAATGCTTCACTTCCGCGGCAGGTTGGCGATTTCTTCAAAGTATTTGGCAAATGCCACCATCCCGCCAGAAGCCTGCTGCCAGTCGAAATTCTCATTCGGGGCATGGTAGCCATGCTCTGGCAGAGATAGACCGAGGAACATTATCGGGCACTTCAACACTTTCTCAATACTGGTCATAGCGCCGATCGTGCCGCCGTCTCGCACGAATACAGCGTCGCGCTTGAAGGCAAACTTCACCGCTCGCTTCAATGCTTCGGGCAATGGACCTTCTACTGAAGTCCTAAAGGCTGGGGCCATGGATTCGAAGTGAACCTTCACGTCGGGATTGCGCTCTTTAACCGCCGCCTTTAACAGCCGCGCAATCTTCTGCGGGTTTTGTCCCGGCACGAGACGGCACGACGCCTTGACCTCCCCGCGCGGGGGTACGATGGATTTCACGCCAGGTCCCTGGTATCCACCAGCCACTCCATGCACCTCAAATGTCGGCATTCCCCAAATACGCTTCATTACTTCGATGTCGTCTTCTGTCCGCATCGCTTTCAATTTGTGTGCTTTCTTGAAAGCCTTAGCGGAAAAACCACAGTTGGCCCAATCTCTTAGTTCCTTCTTCGACGGAGGAATCATATCGTCGTAGAAGCCCTTGATCTTTACCTTTCCGGTGATCGGATCGTAGAGATCGCAAACCACCTTCATCAATTCGCCAATTGGGTTGCGGGCGGCGCCGCCAACTTCACCTGAGTGAGCATCGACAGTCCCCGTTTCCAGTGTGAGCAGAAAACCCATCAGCCCGCGCAAACCCGCCGAATTCGCCGGACGCTGCCTTGATACCCACACGGTGTCGGAAACAACTACTGATTCGGTACGCAGTTCTGGAGCAGCTTTCGAGATGATCTTCTCAAAGTTGGGCGAGCCAATCTCCTCTTCAAACTCCCAGAGAAACCTGACATTGATTGGCACCTCGGCTTCCCTTGCGGCACGCGAGCCAAACAGCGCGGCAAGCGCCGGACCTTTGTCATCAGTAGTGCCGCGACCAAAATAGCTATCGCCTTTCCTGGTCATCACAAACGGCTCAGTCTCCCAGGGCTCGGTCTCTTTCGAAGCCGGCTGGACGTCGATGTGGTTGTAAACCGTGACCGTTGGCAAGCTCTTATCTGAACCGAATACGCTATGAACCACCGGATTCCCTTTGTTGATTTCATAGACTTCCGTTTCGCCGCCGAATTGGCGCAGAGTTTCAACGGTTAGATCAACACCCCGGCGGATGTCTTCGGCATGAGCGGGATCCACTGAAACGGTGGGAGTCTCTACAAATCGTTGCAGCAGTTGTTCATAGTCATCACGATGCGAGTCGGCAAACGACACGAGCTGGTTACGATCCAGTTGTTTAGCCATTCTGTCCTCCGTTAGGAACCTATCCCCAATTGGAATCTTGAGTTCTTAGATTGTAGGTATTAGCGCACCATAGTGCACAACTACGGGCTCTTTTGTCACGAAAAAACAGTCCCCGGGAACTATCGGGGCAGTATCGGGGCAGTAGTGGCATAGACTTTAAGTCTGTGACTGGCCGCTTGAGATCACAGACTAAGTCTATGCCACTACTGCCCGATACTCTCCGGGCCCCGGTAACTCACCCGACAACTTGAATCATCGAACAAGATATTGGGCAACGTTTCCTGCCGGTTGCATCACTAATCGGCTGAAATGCGTGACTTTCGCCCTCAGAAGCGAGGCTTTAACCCATCTGACACTCGCAGTTCAAATCATCGGGATTTGCCAGGCTCCCGTCCCGGTAGACGCTGAACTTTGGCTCGTGAGGCCGCGTATAATTTCAAAGCCTTTGGTTGTTCGTGCTATTCTGGCAGCCCGCTTTTGCCGGTCAACACGGTAAACGGGGTGAAAACATAGACCGCAACGAGAAGAACAGAGCTTAGGAGGGTTGCGTGAGAAGACGATCATTGTTACCGGGCATTTTGTTTTTGGCCCTTGCCCTTTCACTCCCTGCAATCATTTTCGCCCAGCAGAACCGGTCGGCCAGACGCCAGCCAGGTAATAATCCTGAACGTCCGGCTCCCAGCACCAGCGCGACAACAACCAAAGCCGTGGTCACACCTTCGGTGGTCAAGACCGATCTCGGTGAGGCTCTATCTGTCATTCAGGCCAATCACATTGATGGCAAGAAGCTGGACTACAACGCCGTCTTCAAGTCTTCGATTAATGGCATGCTGAATGTTTTGGATCCGCATTCCACCTATTTCGACCCGATTGAGTACGCGTCGTTTCGAACCGAGCAACGCTCAGAATATTTCGGTATCGGAGCCACGATCGGTGATCTTCGCGAGAGCGATACAGTCAACACTTACATTCGCGCGACTTTTGAAGGCGCGCCGGCAGCGCGTGCAGGTCTTCGTTTCGGCGACCGCGTTATTGAGGTCGACGGAAAATCGATGAAAGGCAAAACCTACGGAGAGGTGCGCAAGTTCTTGCTGGGACCGCGCGGTACAGTGGTAAAGGTCACTGTTGAGCACGCAGCCTCGCATCAAGTAGAAACCGTAACCATCACCCGCGACGCTGTGCCGCTGCCCTCGATTCCGCAGGCCTACATGGTGAGGCCCGGAGTTGGTTATATTGCGATGACCGGCGGGTTTAATCTGACTACGGCGGATGAGTTTCAGGAGGCGCTACAGGATCTCCACTCAAAGGGCATGAATATGCTCATCCTGGATCTGCGTGGTAACCGTGGCGGTCTCTTGATTCAAGCAGTGCGCGTTGCCAATACCTTCTTGCAGCGTGGCCAGTTGATAGTCAAGCAAGAGGGCAGAATCAGAGGTAGCTCCGAGAATTTCAAGGCGGTTAATGACACGCCAGACCCAACGCCGCTGGTCGTGCTGGTCAACGGTGATTCCGCTTCAGCTGCTGAGATTGTAGCGGGCGCGCTGCAGGATCACGATCGCGCGCTTATCGTTGGTGAAAACACGTTTGGCAAGGGTCTCGTGCAACTGCCAATTCAACTCGAATACGATTCAGCATTACTGCTGACCATTGCAAAGTATTTCACGCCGTCGGGACGTCTAATTCAACGCGACTACTCCAGTGGTGGTTTCTACGACTACTACGTCCCTGGGGGAATCGCCAGCGATAAAGCCAGCAGCAACAATGGTCAGACCCAGCCCACTGGACCTGAAAGCCGGACGGACATCGGCCGCGCTGTCTATGGCGGCGGGGGAATTGCCCCGGATGAGATAGCCAAGCCGCGAAAGGGTACGGTTGCGGAAGCGAAACTGACCGATGCCGTTTTCGCGTTTGCGCTGGAGCTGACTACTGGACGTATACAGGGTTTTGAGTCTTATAAAATTCAACGACCGATCGAATTCAGACACGACCTGCAAGCCACGGATTTTCCCGTCACTGATGCCTTGTTCCAACAGCTGAAGCGCTTCGCTGCCAGCAAGCCGGAATTCAAGGCGACCCCCGAACAACTGGAGCGTTCGCGACCGTTTGTAGAGAAGCAGCTACGGTTTGAGCTGGCCACTGCAGCCTATGGAATGATGGCCGCGGTACAAGTCTTCAACGACAGCGATCCGCAGATTGCCCGTGCCGTTGAAGCCATGCCGCGGGCGCGAGAACTCGCGCTATCTGCACGACGCGCACGCGCTAGATCTTAAGAAATAGGATCTAAAGAAATATGACCTATATGACCTAAATGACCTATTGCTTTATAAGACCTATTGACCTATAGAACCAGCACAATCTTGCCGAAGCTTTCATTCGACTCGAGTCTGGCATGGGCTTCGCGAATCTCCTCGAGCCTATAGACTCGGTCAATCACCGGCTTAACGCGTCCATCGGCCAGCAGCGGCAACACATGCGTTGCAAAGAGCCGGGTAGCTCTTGCCTTCTCCTCCGCAGAACGAGCCCGCAATACTGTGCCCACAATGGTGATCCGCTTACGCATAACTTCGCCCATGTCGAGGATCGCTTTTGCGCCTGATGTTGTACCTACCAGCATCATTCGCCCACCATAAGCCAGAGAGCTGAGGTTTGCACTCAGATATCCGGCTCCCACCAGATCCAGAACAACATTCACTCCCTGGCCTCTGGTCCATTCGCGCACTGCGTCGGCCAGAACCGAGACGTCCTGTGCGACAACGAGCGAGGCGTCTAGTCCGAATTCCCTCGCTCGCTCGAGCTTATCCCTGGTGCGTGAGGTGCCAAAGACTTTCGCACCGGCATTCCGCGCGAGCTGGATTGCCGCTGTGCCCACTCCCGAACCCGCTGCGTGTATGAGAACGTTTTCACCGATCTGCAGCTTTGCCTGCGTGAACAAAGCGTCATGCGCGGTAATGAATGCTTCCGGCACGGCTGCAGCCTGCAGGAAGTCGAGATTTGCAGGAATCTCCGCGAGCTGATCTTCTGGCACCACGACACACTCCGCCTGGGCGCCGCCGCCGATGATGCCAAAAACACGCTGACCGGGCGTCCATTTCCGCACTTCACTCCCTATCGCCTCGACCTCACCCGCGAATTCCAGTCCCGGAATTTCCTGGCTGTAGCCCGCCGGCGCCGGATAACGGCCCAGGCGCTGGAGAATGTCTGCTCGATTTAGAGCCGCGGCTCGCACTCGCACCAGCACGCGATCTGCCGTGAGAGGCGCAGGCGGATCGACTTCGCGAATCTCGAGTCCTTCAACCTCGCCGAAACTGACGATTGTGACAGCTTTCATAACTTGTTAAATTTACCATTCACGCGGTGCGAAATGGTTCCCAAGCCACTAATCATTGTCAATAATGCGGCCGCCAAAGCGCGGCGGTCCTGGCCCATCATCAAAGCAAAGCTAAAACAAAGCAAACTCGAATTCGAGGTCTACGAAACAACTCGCCCGGGCGACGCAACCATTGAGACTCGTACTGCACTCAAAGGCGGGTTCAGCACAATTGCCGTAGTCGGTGGCGACGGAACATTGAGCGAAGCCGCGGAAGGCTTTTTCGAATTTGCCGGCGAAAGCACAACGTTGCCATCATTGATAAATAGCACAGCCACGCTGGCAATTCTTCCCGCGGGTACTGGAGATGACTTTGCTCGCGGTCTGCTGGGCCGTCGTGGCGCTCTGGATCGGTGGATTGAGTTGTTCATCTCCCACTGTGAGGGAAAAGTTGGACAAAGCGTGAGAGTAGTTGATGTGATGCATGGAATTTGTGACGGCTATAACAGGCAGTTTATTTGCCTCAACGCCGCGACGATGGGCATCGGAGGCGAGACCGCGGCCCGCGTTGCGGCCCAGGGAAGTGTGATGCGCCGTTTTTCCGGCGAGATACGTTTTGCAGTGGCTGCCGTGGGCGCGCTCGGAGCCTGGCGTGAGCGGCCTGTGCGGGTCTCTATTGATCAGAGTGAGGCGATTGAGAAACGTATGAACCTGGTTGCGGTGGCAAATGGTCTCTACGCTGGCGGGGGAATGATGCTCTCGCCAAAAGCGCTTGTGGATGACGGCAAACTTGACGTGATAACGGCCTCAGGCCTCACGCGCGCAACGGTGATTCGCGAGCTGCCGCGTATACACCACGGCGGCCACGTGGCAAATCCGAACGTGAGCATCACGCAGGGAAAGAGAGTTCGCATTGAGACGTTTTCAGAGGAGGACGGGCTGCTGATCGAAGCGGATGGAAATGTTCGCGGTAAGACACCTGTAGAGTTTCGGATTATGCCGGGAGCTTTGCGATTCGTGGTTTAAGGAGAGGATTTAAGTCTGAAAATCTACAGGTTGGGAAGGTGGATCCTGTCCCCGCTCAAGTTGGAATAGTCTCCAAGATCACAAGAAAACCATTCAAGTCAGAGCATCTCACAGGTCAGGAAGGTGGGCTTGCCCCCCGCCCAACTTTGATAAGCTTTGCTTCAGAAGAAATTACTCAAGCTTGA
>JBOGOU010000196.1:0-5072 GCA_050748205.1 Pyrinomonadaceae bacterium
CTTCATGGACTCGCCTGCTAACAATCGTGTTAGTAGGGCTGGCACTTGTCGCGATGGTTGCAGCCGGCGCATACAGCCGCGCAAGCAACACAAGTGTCGGAGAAGTGGCGATGGACGGGGCGAGTGACCAACTTGTCAACGTTCCATCAGCCTCAGATCAGACGGGAGCGACACAAAAGCCAGGAAAGCCTTCTCAACCGATTCAAACAACCCAAGCGGCGCAGCCGTCTCAACCAAACCCGGCGCGTCAGCCGTCTCAAGCAAATCCAGCAGCCCAACCGTCTCAACCAAATCCTGCCTCACAACCGTTTCAACCAAATCAAGCTAATCAGACGTCTCAGGCAACAACGTCAACGCCGGCTTCTTCTTCCACTGCTCCAACGATGGAAACGCAAGAGAGTTCTCCGGGGCAAAAGGCAAAAGAGAAAACTGAGAAGAAAGACAAGGAAGTCGTCAAGGGTGAGCTGATTGAAGCGCCGCGACCCGTTTATCCTGAAGAAGCGAGGAAACAGAGAATCGAGGGAATGGTGACGGTGAGTATAGTGATTGGCGAAGACGGCAAGGTGGTTCAAGCGCGCGCCAAAAGCGGACCCGAAGCCTTGCACGGCGCGTCGGTGGACGCTGCCTATAAGGCTCGCTTCAAACCCACGACAGTGGATGGCAAGCCGGTGAAGGTTGCAGGCGCCATGACCTACAACTTTGTAATTGATGAGAAGTAAGGCATTGAGCCGCGGATTTGCGCGGATAAACGCGGATCAGAATAAGGCTGTAAGGGAATCTAGAAAAGCTTTTTCAGATCTACGCCGATCCACGTTCATCCGCGTTCATCCGCGGCCAGCATTCTCTTCTGCCGCCAGATTCCTCCCAATTATTGTAGAATCCTCACATGTACGTCCTCAAAGTGCGTTCGCGCAACCGTGAAGAATTGGTTGAGTTTACCGATCAGGTGCAGAAAAAACTCGCCGATTCACAGGCCGACGAGGGCGTCGTCGTGCTTTACGTACAACACACCACCGCGGGATTGACTGTTAACGAAAATGCCGACCCGGATGTGCCACGCGACATGCTGCACGCGTTGCGCACACTCTTACCCCAACACGGAATGGGGTTTCGTCACGGTGAAGAAAATTCCGATGCCCACATCAAAGCGAGTATCGTCGGTTCTTCCGTTACCGTGCCCTTTAAAGATGGAAAGCTGCTGCTGGGTCGCTGGCAGGGAATCTTTCTTTGCGAGTTTGATGGCGGACGCGAGCGGCAGGTGATCATGATGCTGCGTTAGAAAGGCGTTTCAGCCGCGGATTAACGCGGATACACGCGGATCTGAAAAAGATTTACTCAGCTCTGGAAAGGCTTTTACTCTAATCTCTTGCTGATTTTTTCCTCTGATCCGCGTTTGTCCGCGTGTATCCGCGGCTAGAAATCTTACGGTGAATGCCCGAAGCCATCTACGACAAGTTTGCGCCACAGTATGACGCGGTGATGCGTCCTCTCGAACGTTGGTTCCTGGCGCGCCTGCGTACTCAAACCTTCGAATTGTTGCCGCAAAACGCCCGTATTCTCGAAGTGGGAGCAGGCACCGGCAGGAACTTTGTTTTTTATTCAGAAGGAATGCACGGTGTTGCCAGCGAACCCAGTCGCGAGATGCTGCGGATTGCCGAAAGTAAGAAGCGACCCGAAGGCGTTAGGCTCGTGCAAAGCTATGCTGAGGCGCTTCCATTTGCTGCCGAGTCGTTTGATGTTGCGTTTGCTACGCTCGTCTTTTGCTCGGTAGCTTCGCCGTCGAAAGCGTTCGCAGAGTTGCGCCGTGTCGTTAGGCCAGGCGGCACGATTCTACTGCTGGAGCATGTGCGGCCTCGTGGCTTGCTGGGCTATGTCTTCGATTTTCTTAATCTGCTAACGGTGCGGCTCTTTAACGATCATTTGAATCGTCGCACGGCGGACGAGGTGCGGTCAGCCGGCCTTCACCTGCTGCGGGTTGAGCAGAGCCTCTTTGGCGTTATTAATCTCATCACCTGTCGAGTCTGAAACCAATGTTGATCTCGTAATTCTTCAAGTGTGGCTCTCGTAGCTCGTCAGTTGATAATAACGATCCACGAAGTCACACAAAATTTCACGAAGAACTCGTAGTGTTGCTTCGTGTGATTTAGTGGATTGTTTAATGTTTTTCTTGAAATGAGACTACTGAAACGGGGGTTCTATTGACGACGACTTTTATCGCGATCTTCCTGGTCGCGTTCAGTTCAGCAACCTTTGGAGCAGTGCGGTGGCCAGCGCAGCGCGACACCGCTTTGGATTCTCACGAATACAACGACAGCAGCCCAAAGCGCCGTCGCCGTTTCGCTCTGCCGGCGCATTCCAAAGTTGCTCAGCCGCTACCGCAGGCCGCCAAGATTCAAAGCTCCTTCGATCCAGTAAAGAATGTGACAACCGTGCGTATGGCGCCCGTGCAGATCTCCGGTGAGAAAGACAAGTACTACAGTCTCCACTTTGCGGCTTCGTTCAGCTATCCCGGTCAGACTCTGCGGCGGCCCGAAGTGGTCGACTTTGAACTCAGATCAATTGTGAAGGCGCGGAAACTGAAGATCGATCTATACGTCATGTTCCAGGTAGACGGGGAAACCATCTTTCTCAGTTCGAACAGGTCGGCCATCAAGAATGCAATGCCGGGCCGGCGCTGGGTCGGTGAGCGACTCGTTTTTCGGATGCCTTACGAAACTCTGCTTAAGATTACCCAGGCGAGGAAGTTTGCGATCAAGGTGGACGCAGTGACGTTCGAAGTAGGTGAGGCACAGATGGACGCGCTTCGCGATTTTGTTAAAACAATATAGGACCTATAGGACTTATATGACCTACAGGACCTATTGCCTATAGGAAAGCTAATCTTCGCTCAACCTCTTCATTACTTCAGCAAACCGTTCCACATCGGCCCTCGTTCGTTCCAGGGCGCGTCTACTGTCAAGATAGGCTGTCCAGACGGGCGTCTGGGTTAGTGCTTTTTGCGTATCCTCATCGAGCGCTTGCGCCATTACCGCGATTAGATCGCTGACGACGCGCGTGTGTTCGAGCAGTGACTCGATGATTGAAAAAGCGAGCCGGGCTTGCTCGTAGTCAAGATCGCGCCTAGGGTCGTTGTTACTGCTTGGAGATCGCTGGCTATCGGGTTGCTGTTCGCTCATGCATTCATGTTCGGTAAACTATACCAACTGCCCCGTACGAAGGGAGGCTCGGTAACAACGGCTGGTTCGGTTCGGTCGGCACTCACACTCACTTCCGTGCCGGGAGCCGAAGAATCGTATTTCACAAAGGCCAGCGCCACGCTGCGTCCCAAGTGCGGCGACGACACGGCAGAAGTGATCCGGCCAACCTCCTTATCGTCTTTGAACTTGATTGCGGCGCCGGACTCCAGCTTCACCAGTCGTTCAAACATGACTCCGGTCAGTTTCTTCGCTACATGACCGCGATATTTTATTCGTGCAATGATCTCCTGGCCCACGTAGCAACCCTTTGTGTAACTCACAGCCTCGTCCAAAACTTCCGTTACGACATTGTTTTCATCCATGTCTAAGCCGTAACGCGGCACGCCCGCTTCAATCCTGAGCATTTCGAGCGCGTCGTGCCCTACTGGGCAACCTCCCGCATCGACCAGCGCCTTCCAGAGGGCGGGCGCGTTATTGGCGCTCACAATCAGGTCGAATCCATCTTCAGCGGTGTGTGTCGCGCGCAGTACTGTCAAGGTCTCCTGTTGCCACTCAACTTGAACCACACCATTCGCAGGCAGGCCGGAGGGCGCTTGGCCGAGGAGAGACCCGATAATCTCGACTGCCTTCTTTCCCTGTACTGACATGAGCGCAACCTGGCTGGTTAAGTCGTCCACGTGAAAGTCACCGGCAAGCGTGAACCGTTGAATCGCATTCAGAACGCGCTTGTGGGTCGCAGCTTCAGTATCGATTAGAAAAACCGGAACGGTCTTGCCGGTCGTGTCGTCCGGCAAACGAACAACACGGACGCTGGCAATCAAACGCCCCTGAACGTTGGGGAATGCAGCTGGCATCCAGCGGTTCTCCGTCAGGGTCTTCATGTCGTTCGTAATCAGCCCATTGAGAAAAGAGACTGCCTCGGAACCACTAACGCGAAAGCGACCGCGGGAAGAGAGATCAATCACTCCAGCGCCCCGTTCCCGAACGGCCGCATACTCGAATAGCACGTCGTTGTAGGAAGCAGGCACGAACCAATTGTCGCATTCTCTCATTGTTGCGCCCAACCGAACGTGCGTTTCATGTAGCGGCGAGTGTTGAGTGACGATTTGTTTTGTTGCTTCGCTCATTTCGCCTTACGGAACTGGCCAATAGCTCGAGCGACCACTTTATAGTCCTCAAGCTGCGCAGCTTCGCGACGGTGCGACGCAAGCACCTGTGGACTGGGATGATAAATCGGCACCAGTAGCCGGCCGTCCCACTGATGTACACGCGCGGCCGCGTCCTTCAAATTCAAGTTGTGATCGCTGACACGCTTTAGCGCGGCGAGCGCAACTGAGCCGAGTGTCACAACAACTTTGGGCTTAACAAGATCAATAGTCCTGCGCAGGAACTCAGAACAGTTTGCTACTTCGCTCTGCGTTGGTTTTCTATTCGCGCCTGAGCCGGTTTGCGGGTTGCACAACGCCGCACTGGTAATGAAAATCTCAGCGCGCGACAACCCTATTGAAGCCAGGAACCGATCGAAGTTCTTACCCGACTGGTCTCCGGAAAAAGGAATGCGCGTTCGGTCAGCGCCCTTGCGTCCTGGCGCTTCACCGACAAACATCACACGCGCTTCAAGCGAACCGTTTAGATCGCTCAAAACGGCGGTTTTTTGGCACATCGCAGAGCACCGCTTACAACTCGCCGCTTCGGCTACCAATTGCGTAAATCGCTTCCGTGCTGTGTGCTTCGGGTTGATCACCAGACTAGATTTCACCACAAAGACACCAGGACGCAAAGCAAGCTCGACCTTACGGTAGCCAATGGATCCCAGACTCAACTCAAAAAACACCGCTCACCCACAGAACCATTTGCGGTAGCCAATGGATCCTA
>JBOGOU010000197.1:0-7029 GCA_050748205.1 Pyrinomonadaceae bacterium
CCTAAATAGGGATAAAAGTTGTGGACCCACCTTGGGTTTTGGGTAACCGTTTCATCCTGAGAGGAATTAGAAGTTGGATCAAAGAACCAAAGTCGATTTGTCGGAGTTAATTGCGGAGAATTTTGGCGCAAACGCAACCTACGTCGAAGGGCTGTTGAGTCGTTTTCGCAGCAATCCCGAGTCAGTGGATGAGTCGTGGCGTGCTTATTTTACAGAATTGCTCGCTACTGATGGTTCAGCCGCTGCGGTTGAGACGTCTGAAAATGGTCGTAGCTCGGCTCCGGCCATATCAGGAAAAAGGAGCGCCGATGCTCCCGCCAAAGGGGCCACGCCGGCAACATCGAAAGCGGCCGTTGCTCCCGCGCCTGTACCTCCCACTCCAGCAACCGTCGCAGCAACCGTCGCAGCCGCTGACGCTGAAGTAATTCCGATCCGCGGTGGTGCGCTTAAGATCGTGGAGAACATGGAGGCGAGCCTTTCTGTTCCCACGGCAACTTCACAACGCCGCATACCTGTGAAACTTCTCGACGAGAACCGGCGGATCATTAACAAGTATCTGGAGGAGAACGATCGGGGTAAGGCGTCTTACACGCACCTGATCGCCTGGGCCCTTCTGCGCGCTCTCGATCAGTTTCCGCAACTCAACGATGGCTACGCGGTTGTCGACGGAGCACCGGCACGACTTCACCGCTCGAGTGTTAACCTGGGAATCGCCATCGATCTGGAAAAGAAAGACGGCACGCGCACTCTACTCGTTCCCAACATCAAGAACGCAAACAGACTGCGTTTCTTCGAATTTCTGCAAGCTTATGATGACGTGATCAAGCGCGCCCGCGAAGGAAAACTTCAGATCTCTGACTTTCAGGGGACTACCATTTCGCTGACAAATCCGGGAACCATCGGCACCGTGGCCTCAACTCCGCGGTTGATGGCCGGCCAGTCGCTGATCATCGCAACCGGCGCTATCGAGTACCCGGCGGAGTATCAGGCGATGGCGGCCGACGCTTTATCGCAATTGGGGATCAGCAAGGCACTTACGATCAGCAGCACCTATGATCACAGGATCATTCAAGGCGCTGAATCCGGGGCTTTCCTGGCCCGTGTTCACGATCTGATCATCGGCAAGTTTAAGTTCTATGAAGATGCCTTCACCGATCTTGGCATTGCCCATGCGCCGTTTCGCTGGAACATCGATCACAACCCGTTGTTCGAGCCCGGCGATCAGGTGCGAGAACAGGCGCTCAAGGAAGCTGCCGTGATCGAGTTAATCAACGCTTACCGCGTTCGCGGCCACTTGATAGCCGATATCGATCCATTGCATGCGATGCCCCTGCTTTATCATCCGGAATTGGACATTGAGACCTATGGCCTGACGATTTGGGATCTCGATCGGGTCTTCATTACTGGCGGTCTGGCAGGCACTGAGAGTGCGACGCTGCGTCAGATTCTAGATATTCTGCAGCGGGCTTATTGCGGCAAAGTAGGCATTGAATATCGTCACATTCAAAGCAAGGAACAGAAGCTATGGATCCGCGAACAGATACGCAAGCAGTTCGTTAGTCCCGAACCGATTCCCGTAGAAGTCAAGAAACAGCTTCTATGGAAGTTGATCTCCGCCGAGCAGTTTGAGCGCTTTCTGCACACGAAGTATCTAGGCCAGAAGAGATTTTCCCTCGAAGGCAGCGAGACAATCATTCCTCTCCTCGATCAGCTGATTGAAGGGGCAGGTGGTCGCGGCGTCGGAGACATCACCCTGGGCATGGCCCATCGCGGCCGTTTGAACGTGCTGGCGAATGTGATTGGAAAGTTCTGCGAGCGCATCTTCGCTGCGTTTGAAGGATCGATCCACCCGTCCTTTCCCGCCGACGAGGGTGACGTGAAGTATCACCAGGGAGCGGTAGGCGAACGCGAGACAGCAAGTCAACGCAAGGTCAGCCTTACTCTTTCGCCAAACCCCAGTCACCTGGAAGCCGTCGATCCGGTCGTCGAAGGAATGGTTCGAGCGAAGCAGGATCTGATGAGAGGCAGGCAAGGAATGCCTCGAGAAGAGGTAATCGACCGAGCATTGCCTGTGCTGTTGCACGGAGACGCAGCCTTTGCAGGCCAGGGCATTGTGATGGAAACTCTTAACCTTGCTGAGCTCAAGGGTTATCGCACTGGCGGAACGATTCACATAATTATTAACAACCAGATCGGGTTTACCACTTCGCCTGAAGCTGGACGCTCAACAATCTATTCCACAGATGTTGCGCGTATGACTCAATTGCCGATCTTTCACATCAATGGCGACGACCCAGAGGCGGCTTACCGTGCGCTACAGATCGCTTTGGACTACAGACAGGAATTCAACAAAGACGTAGTGCTCGATGTTGTCGGTTTCCGCAAGCTTGGCCATAACGAGACCGATGAGCCAAGTTACACGCAACCGCTCATGTATGCCCGCGTGAAAGCCCATCCCGGTGTTCGCGTAATCTATGCGAAGAAACTGATCAAGGAGGGCGTGATCGACGAGGCTGAACTCAACTCTTTGATTGAAGAGCGCGTGCGGCGCTATGAAGCAGCATTGGCGCGAGCCAAGGAGATTGTTTCCCAGCAACAACCTACCCACGAGTCTCCTACCGTTGCAGAAATGGATGGTTCAGAAGTAGTCCAGACCGGTGTGGACGCAGAGGTAGTTCAGAGCATAGCGCGCAAGATAGCCGTAGTGCCGGAAGGCTTCAACATCAATCCAAAGATGGTAGGCCAGCTGGCGCGCCGCGCGAAAATGGGCGAAGGCGCACTGCCCATCGACTGGGCGTTCGCAGAGGCTGCCGCCTTTGGTTCGCTCGTAATTGAAGGAACTCGGGTTCGCTTAAGCGGGCAGGATTCGGGTCGCGGCACATTTAGCCAGCGGCACGCCGTCTTGTATGACACGCAGACGGGCAAGCATTGGGCGCCGCTTTCCGAATTGCGCTCCGAGTCGAGTGCGGAGGCGCGATTCGAAGTCTTCGACAGCTCTTTGTCGGAAGAAGGCGTGCTTGGTTTTGAATATGGCTACTCCGTTGTCGCGGCGGATGCGCTCGTGATCTGGGAAGCTCAGTTTGGTGACTTTGGGAATGGCGCCCAGACGATTATCGATCAGTACATCGCTGCCTCAGAGGACAAGTGGCGGCAAACTGCTCGGCTAACGATGCTTCTGCCACACGGTTATGAAGGTCAGGGACCAGAGCACTCGAGCGCGCGTTTGGAACGCTTCCTGCAACTCTGCGCCAAGAACAATCTTCAAGTCTGTTATCCGACAACGCCGGCGCAATATTTTCATCTCTTGCGGCGGCAAATAAAACCGGGCATGGAGCGGCCCTTGGTGGTGATGACACCCAAGAGTCTGCTGCGACTGCCCGCGGCGACTTCGCCGCGTGAGGATCTTACCAATGGCGGATTTCATCCCTTGATTGATGATTCTGAAATCAAGGACCCGTCCGCTGTGCAGCGGATTGTGCTTTGCAGTGGCAAGGTCTTTTACGATCTCAATGAAGCGCGCAAGAAATCAGAGGAAACGCGCGTTAGTCTGGTCAGACTGGAGCAGTTCTATCCTTTCCCGCTTGCCCGGCTGCAAGAGCTGGTCGCCACTCATCCCAACGCCAGGCAGTTGGTCTGGGCCCAGGAAGAACCGAAGAATATGGGTGGCTGGACCTTTGTCGAACCGCGAATGGAAGCACTTCTGCCCGCTTGCGAGCGGCCCATCTACGTCGGACGCCCTGCCTCGGCCAGCCCGGCAACGGGTTCCTACGCCATACATCAGTTGGAGCAGGCGACCCTTGTTCGAGAAGCGCTCACCCTTTCTTGACTGAAGGGCCTAAGCATGCGCCAGTTGACTTTTTCCTCCAACAAGTTGTGTTGCTAACGGCTTCGGGTTGAATGGCTGTTAGGTTGCGGTGATGAGATATGCCGCATCATTATTAACTCTGAGTTTCGTCAGGCCATGTGTCTCCAGGCCAGCGCTCTCTTTGCTAGGTTGAAATCCTGCTGAAAGGAAAGCTAAAGATAACGTTAGTATTAGCATGAAAAGGATGAGCAGCGCTTGCCAGTAGCTGGTGCCGTAGTTACTGGCGAGGCGGTATACGTTATATGAATTAAGCCATTCCCCCACCCACCGGAAGTTCCGCCAGCGCCAGAAAACATAATCATCTCCTTTCTTCTTTCTCCGCATTTCCATCTCGCCGATGTGAAAACTTTCGGCGACGTCATAGTCTCTCTTCTTTTCATAATTGAGTACAAGCTGTCGGTAATTTTCGGCTATTTTTTCGTAATCCCGGTCTGCGTACTGAGATATGGGTGCGAATTCATCCCATAGCCCTTCCTGTCGAACCCAGCGTTGAATTCGCGTAGTGGGCCTTGACCATCCTACGTCTCTGAAAGTTAGTTCCTCAAGATTTGTATCTTGAAATGAGGCTTTGAAGAAGTCCATTTTCTCAAAGAAGACCTGAGCGTCTTTCGATAGAACAAGTCGACTGAAGATATATTCCGGAGGATTATACTCATCAACATTAATTACGTTATTTGCCCCATTGAAATATGTCCTTTTGTCAAAAAATGCGCCTGAGAAATCTGCTTTTCCGTTGAACCTGGTGCCGCGAAATTCAACTCCGCCCTCAAATTGTGTAGCTAAGAAGCTCACGTCGGCGAAGTCTGCACGATTGAAGTCAGTCGCATTAGTTAGAGTTGAGAAATCAAATTTAGCCGTGTTCTCAAAAGTAGCTATAGAGTAGGTAGCAACACCATCAAGATTGACTGATGTGAATGAAGTCACACCAGAAAAATGTGCGTGCTCATAAATTGCCGCGGCTGAAAACCCTGCTCCTGAAAAATCGACATCATCGTGGAAGTGAGCGTACCTGAAGTTTCGTTGGGCCTAACAGGCTGGCCTCGTTTTACATATTCACGCAACGAACGATTCGGGACTGATAATCGGCAAGGCCCGGCCTGGTTATCCCCTCGAGACACTGTCGCCCACCAGCCTAATGTATTGCTTGTGTTCGGGTTGGCCGGCGGCTGCGGCGAGGACGTTATTAAGCATAGAAAATAACCTGGTTACTTTGTTTCACAAAGTACTTGACAGGACTAGGATGAGTGGCCTATGATCTCAACTCGATGAGCCTGATCCGCTTGGTTTCACCCAAAACAGAACAGCCTCCCGCGCTGCACGAACGCGCGATGGATAACCTGCGCTACATCCGCGAGACGATGGAACGCGCGTCCGCTTTCACCGGCATATCGGGCTGGGGCGAGGTAGCAATCGGCGTGACCGCTCTTTTCGCCGCGCTCATCGCCAGGCAGCAAACATCATTCAAGGCCTGGCTTGCGGTCTGGCTGGCTGAGGCCCTGGTCTCGCTGCTAATCGCCGGATGGTCTATGGATCGAAAAGCGAGGGCAGTGCAGATGCCGCTTTGGTCCGGGCCGGCGCGCAAAGTTGCATTTAGTCTGTCACCACCAATCGTGGCCGGTGGGCTGCTCACCGTCGTGCTCTATCGTGCAGGTCTAATCGATTTGATTCCCGGAGTCTGGCTTTTGCTCTATGGCACCGGTGTGGTGACCGGGGGAATGTTTTCAGTTCCGGTAGTTCCTCTGATGGGTCTGTGCTTCATGGGTCTCGGAGCAGCCGCCCTTCTTGTGCCAAGCCTGGCAAACTGGTTCATGGCGGCCGGCTTCGGCGGGCTCCACATAATTTTCGGCGTAGTTATCGCAAGGAGGTATGGTGGCTAAACAATCCGCGCTTAAGCAATCAGCGCAAAAGAAACACGATGGTGCGGCAGGCGGCCTGCGCGAACTTAAGGGCGCCAAGGCGAAGAACCTCGCTCCAGAGCTGGATCGCCTGATTCACGAAAGATTGCGCCTGGGAATGGTGAGCGCTCTCGCTGCCAATGACGTCATGACTTTTAACGATCTCAAGAGCTTGATGAATACGACTGATGGAAATCTGAGTGTGCACGCGCGCAAGCTCGAAGATGCCGGGTATATCACCTGCACCAAGTTTTTTGAGGGCCGCGTGCCAAAGACCGAATACAAGTTGACGGCCACGGGACGCCGAGCTTTGGAGAACTACCTGAACCACATGGAAACGCTGATTCAGCAAATGCGTCACCGCTAAACCGCTGGTCCTTTTTTTGCTCATTCGCTTTGCGCTGCAAAGCCCTTTGTTCGAGAGTCTTTTGCCTGCTGGACTACAGGAGGAAATTCGAAATGTACACAAATGTGAATCTTGCGGCGCCCATAGGAGCGATAGCTTTTCTGGGGACGGGTTTTCTTTTTCTTGTCGCCGGCGCGGTCTTTCTTTATTCGGTCATAAAAGGCGAGTTGGCCGGAAGCAAGTTTGTCATTTCCGCGATGGCCATCTTGGGGGCAATTTACCTGGGTGCCGTTTTGTTATTCTCTTTGACCAGCCGCGATACTGTGCTGGCGCGCGGCCTGGAGAAACATTTCTGCGAAATCGATTGCCATCTCGCCTATTCAATCGTCGATGTGAGGCAAACAAAAACTCTCGGTAGCAACCCGAATCAGGCGACTGCCCAGGGGTTGTACCACGTCGTGACGATTAAGACCCGTTTTGATGAAGATACCATCAGCTCAAAACGCGGGAATGGCCCTCTCACGCCCAATAGCCGCGTCGCTACCGTCATTGATGCTCAAGGTCGACGCTACGCGCCTTCGGCGGATGGCGAGCGCGCGCTGGCGCAGATGGAGGATGTCGGAACCCCTTTTACTACTCCGCTACGACCAAGCGAAACGTATACAACGAAGCTTGTTTTTGACCTCCCGCCGGACGTTCCGAGCCCAACCTTGCTGATTAATGAAGGTGAGTGGCTCACTCATTTCTTGATCGGCCACGAAAATAGTCCGCTGCACAAGAAGACTCGCTTTCAACTCTAGCAGGCTGCTGAAAAACAGATTTGGAGTGCGGCGGCAAGCGTAGCGCGACGCCGCTTTGGATTGGCGAGCCATAAAAACCTAAAGAATCCAAAGCGGCGTCGTTGTCGCCGCACTCCAAATTTT
>JBOGOU010000198.1:0-1556 GCA_050748205.1 Pyrinomonadaceae bacterium
ATTGGACATACGGTTCATTCTTGCCAATTTGGTAACTGTCAGGATTGTAATACATTCGGTGCACCGTAACTCTATCCATCTTATCTCCATTTCTGGCGCTGTGCGCCTGTAGCCAAAGCCATTTTGAGCATTTGCAATAATTCTTGTTTCATAATTAAATATCCAATTTGCGACACACGGATATTACTTCTTCGTATGTTGATTCATCATTCCACTGTGATATATTCCTGTGCTTTAATTCCTCACTCAATTTTTTCTGAATATGAGTATATAGTTCAGATGGATAACATACCCCTATGGCACCTACTAAGCAATAACTATAAGCAGCACGCTCTGATATTACCGGGATCCCGTCTTTGTCTCGCATGGACGTTCCCGTCGTCCACTTTTCCGGCTTATTCAACAATTCATACACTTTCATGTTGTTCTCCGGTGTCCTGCGCCCACAACGGACAAAGCAAGCGACGTGCCAACGACTACTTTACGTCCACGTAGTCGAATACTAACTGCAGCAGAGCGTCGTACGATTTACAGGCGAACGCCTTGTCGCCAAATTCTGTGTGCCTTCTCTGGTTGTCCTGCTTGATTCAGCACACGTCTTACCCGTCCTATGATGGCGAAGGCATTTCCATCGGTGCCGACGAGTTTACACGTTGGCTTATTCATAATGCTACTCCTTGCTGAATGTTGGGTTCGTCGTCGTCGAAACTGTAATGGAGCAGGGTACCGATGGGATAGCCAAAGCCATCGATTACTGTGTTCTCTTCGCAGAACCACATAGCTACGCGCAGTTGATCCTCGCGTGCTACTTGCCCGATACTCTCAGCCGGTCGTGCCGCATCGTTGCTCGATTTGACGACCTTTACATTTTTCAATATTAGGCCGCGACATTTGGCCGACTTTATGGCCGACTTTACATCGCCTTTTATAAGTAAATTAATCACTATAACACACTCTCCTTATGTTCGTGTGCTCTGCCGCGGAAGCAGCAAGACGCGTGCCAGCCGCACATTGCCCTTTTCTATAGTTTAGTTGGCAAATCCAGGATATCCCCGCGTTCCAGCGCGAATTCCTGCATTACTCGAAGTATTAGCAACAAAGCCCATTCTTTAGCTAAATCCTCTTTGCCGCATTCCTCGTATGCCATGGCCTTCGCCAGAGCACGTGTCAAGTCTTTCCTATCCATAATCGTATCTTTTCTGACTGGACTTGCCACCAGTCTGTGGGTTACGCGTGCGTGGATGTCCGCACGCTGGCTCACCATTGGATGAGGGTTAGCCGTTGGCGATCGCAGCTGCCACTTGCTCATCCGAGAGCGTGGACGGCTTGATCTTCGGAGCCTTGGGCGCCTTCGCGGGCTTTACCCGCATACCAGCTTCCACCGGCACCGGCGACGGAATCGCGGCCTCCTCCCCATCCTTGGTCATGAGAGGAAGGTCCAGCTTCTTCGCGAGGTCTGCGAGGTCGGAAGCGTCGATCTTCATGCCCTGACACGTCCATTCGATGCGTTCGCGCAGGACCGACTGGTCGTGGGTGAGGTCGTCGCGATTCTCCAC
>JBOGOU010000199.1:0-10197 GCA_050748205.1 Pyrinomonadaceae bacterium
GTGATTTTCTTTTCAGTTGTAGGGTGCCAGAGTTGAGCGGGGGCAAGCCCACCTTCCCAACCTGTGAGGTTCATAGACCTGAGTGATTTTCTTTTGAGTTGTAGGGTTGCCAGAGTTGAGGGGGCAAGCCCACCTTCCTGACCTGTGAGGTTCATAGGCATGAGTGATTTTCTTTTGAGTTGTACGGTTGCCAGAGTTGAGCGGGGCAACCATACCGCTCTGAGTTGTGTCAAGACTCAATCTCGGCGATCTTCCTCAATCTTCGTCGGTGGCGCTCCTCGCCCGTAAACCGCGCGGCAACAAACGCGCGCACAATTTCCATCGCCAACTCGACTCCAGTGACTCGTGCCCCAAGGCACAACACGTTGCAGTCGTCATGTTCGCGTGATTGGTGGGCCGAGTAAGTGTCACCGCAGAGGGCTGCGCGAACGCCGCGCAACTTGTTGGCCGCTACCGCAGCGCCAACGCCACTCCCGCAGATGAGAATGCCTATCTCTGCATTGCCCGTTTGCAGGGCCTGACCAACCTTCAGCGCATAGTCAGGGTAGTCGTCTGGGATGGAGCCGTCGTGAGTGCCAAAGTCATTGACCTCATGTCCCGCGACGCGCAGTTCGTCGATCACACGCTCGTTTAGAGGGTAGCCTCCGTGGTCCGCGCCAATTGCAATTCGCATGTAACTACTTGAGTGCCCGCGCGTGCTTCAAGACATTCTCAACGTTGAAGCCCAGCTCGCGTAAAACTACATCACCCGGCGCAGAGGCGCCGAAACGGTCCAGGCAAACGACATCGCCTTCAGGCCCAACGTAGCGATCCCAGCCCTGACGTACCGCTGCTTCGATAGCCAGGCGAGCCGTCACGGATGGGGGTAACACTTCGAAGCGATAGTCGTCCGGCTGCTCTTCAAAGAGTTCCCAACAGGGCATTGAGACGACGCGCGTCGAGACGCCTTCAGCTTGCAGCTTCTCGCGAGCTTCTAGCCCGAGGGAGACCTCAGAGCCGGTGGCAATCACGATCAGCGCCGGCGCGACTGGGGTACCATCAGAGGCTTCTGCCTCCGCGAGAACATACGCGCCACGGCGCAGTCCTTCTGCGGACGCGTAGCGGTTACGATCAATCAGAGGAACTTTCTGACGAGTTAGCGCCAGGGCAGTTGGTGCATGGCGACGAAGGATGGCAAGACGCCAGGCCTCCCTGACTTCATGGTTGTCAGCAGGGCGGACGACAAAAAGATTTGGTATGGCGCGCAACGCTGCAAGGTGTTCGACGGGCTGGTGCGTTGGTCCATCCTCACCCAGTCCGATCGAGTCGTGCGTAAAGACGTAGATTACCTGAACTTTGGAAAGCGCCGCCAGACGAATGGCCGGACGCATGTAGTCAGAGAACGTCAGAAACGTTCCCCCGAAAGGAATCAAGCCGCCATTCAGCGACATGCCCGTAAGTGTTGCGCCCGTCGCGTGCTCGCGCACACCGAAGTGAATGATCCTTCCCTGGTAGTTGCCTGCCTCGAAATCGCCGCCGCCTTTAATGTCGGTATTGTTGGAAACGCCAAGATCAGCCGAGCCACCGATCAGCACCGGCATGTGTGGCGCCAGTGCGTTAATCACTTCGCCGCTGGCGGCGCGCGTTGCCATCGGTTTCGCGTCCTTGAAATCTGGCAGATGGTTCTCCCAGTCTTTCGGCAACCCTCCTTTCATTGTGGGCCGCCAGGTGTCGCCCAATTCCGGGTGCTTCTCGAGGTAGCTCTCAACCAGGCTGTTCCAATCCTGTTCTTGTCGAACGCCTCGTTCTATTGCCTGGCGGAAATGGTTCAAAGCCTCCTCGGGCACATAGAAGTGTTTGTCTTCGGGCCAGCCGAGATGGCGTTTAGTTTCGCGTACAGCTTCTTCGCCCGGCGCATCACTGTGCGCCTTGCGGGTACCGGCCGTTGGCATGCCATAGCCAATCGTGGTCTTGACTGAAATCAGAGAAGGCTTGTTTCCCACTGAGTGCGCTTCGCGTATAGCTGCTTCAATCGCGTCAAGATCATTGCCGTCTTCAACCGTGACGGTGTGCCAGCCGTAGGCTTCGAATCGTTTGGGAACGTCTTCACTGAAAGCGAGATCGGTGAAGCCTTCGATAGTGACCTTATTGTCGTCGTAGAGATAGATCAGCTTTCCGAGTTTGAGGTGGCCCGCCAGTGACGCCGCTTCCGACGCCACTCCTTCCATGAGATCACCGTCGGAGACAATGGCATAGACATTGTGATCGATTACTGGAAAGCCATCCTTGTTGAATTTGGCAGCGAGATGCGCGCCGGCCATCGCCATGCCCACCCCGTTCGCGAAACCCTGACCGAGCGGTCCGGTGGTGATCTCCACTCCCGGAGTTAAAACGTTCTCCGGATGTCCCGGTGTCTTCGAACCCCACTGGCGAAAGTGCTTAATTTCATCGAGCGAAAGATCGTATCCGGTGAGATACAGCAGGGAATAAAGCAGCATTGAGCCATGGCCGGCGGAAAGCAAAAAGCGGTCGCGGTTCTCCCACTTTGGGTTTTTCGGGTTATGACGCAAGAAGCGCGTCCAAAGCACATAAGCCATCGGAGCTGCACCCAGCGGTAACCCCGGGTGGCCCGACTCGGCTTTTTGCACGGCGTCGATCGTGAGCGTACGAATCGTGTTAATGCAAAGTTGGTCAAGCTCGGCTGTGGTGTCTGTCTGCTTTTGCATCGGAGCGCTCATGCCTTCAGTTACCCTCGTTTGTTTGATCGTCAATAACTAGAACATTCCGCATGTTGTGCGGTTTACAAAAATGGCACGGATGTCGAGCACCGTGAATCACGCGCAAGATGCACGTGCCACAAATCTGGCAACTCAAGCGAAGAGAGACTGATAATATTTCTGTTGCCGCTCGAGTCCTTCCTGATATCGCGCATGGCGCGACATGTTCGGCTCAAACGTCTGCTCCCCGCGCTCCGGAAACGCTGCGATACTCTGTATTCTGCCCGCGGCTTCCAGCGCAAGCAAGGCCGCCCCGCGAGCTGACGCTTCCCGCGCTTCGGCAAGCACAACCGCACGCCCCAGCACATCCGCGATTATCTGAGTCCAGACAGGAGACAAGCTCAGCGCTGTGCCTGAAGCAATAATTGAAGCGCCGGGCGCAAAAGGCTCAAGTGCCCTGGCGATCAGAGCGAAGCGATAAGCGACTGCTTCCAAAGCCGCGCGCAGAATTTCAATGGGTTGTGTGCGCATAGTGAGACCCAAAATGGCGCCCCGAGCTTCGGTTGACCAGCCGGTGCTCCGTTCGCCCGCCCAGAAAGGCAAAACGGTGAGGCCGTGCGCATCCGGTTCCTGCGTCTCGAGGGCAATCTCGATTGATTCCGAATCTTCAGCAGGAAGCAACGACTCTCTGATCCAGCGATAGAGACCTCCTCCATCCGATAAGGCGCCACCAACCACCACGCGGCGCCGGTCAGCTCGATAACACCAGAGCGCGGCAGGCAAAGTGGTTGGAGGCTCGCCTTCATAGAGCACGCGCATCGCTCCTGACGTTCCGATCATCAACGCCGTCCTTTCGCGCGTGGTACAGCCACTGCCGATGGTATTGGCTGCTCCATCACCGATGGGAGGCAGCAGCCGGGCCTCGCTGAGCTGTGGCCAGCGCGCCGCATACTCCTGAGTCAATGGATGAAATGTCTCGCCGTGGGAAGAAATCTCCGGCAGACTTTCGGATGAAATCTCAAGTGCCTCGACTAACTCCTTGTCCCATTCGAGCGATCGTTGATTAAACAACCCCGTTCCAGAGGCCATCGAGACGCTGGCGGCAGTCTCGCCAAACAAACGCAATACCACATACTCTCCAAAAGACAACCAGCGACTGGTTTGGTTGAATATTTTGGGCTGTTCATTCCGTAGCGAGAGCAGTTTGGCAGGCCAGTAGCTCGGGTGAAAGCGGCAACCAGTGCGGGCGTGGACTGCCGCCTCATCGAACCGGTTTCGCAGGTCCTTTACCACGGAAGCGGCGCGCGTATCAGCCCAGCCAAAAACAGGAGTCGTAGCTAAGCCTGTAGCATCCACTCCGAGCAGGCTGTGCCAAAAACAGGAAACGGCTATCAGTTGAATTTGCGTGGCTGACTGGAAGGGCTTATCCAGCAATGCGTCGATTGTCTGAGCAACCAATTCGAAATTAGCGTCGGCGTCTGTTTCAGCAACATCCTCGAGGCCTGAACGACGATGCTCAATGCGAACGCTTGCACCCTCGATCTCGATGCCTCTCTGATCGAATAGCGAAGCACGCACCCCAGACGTACCAATGTCCAGGGCTAACACGGCCGCTGTTCTAGATCCCGCCATCACAGAGACAAGTTCAGGCGATGGCTCAAACCCCTCGAGAACCTCATCGAGCACGCTGCTCATCTTAGACGTCCCGGGTTTTTCGCGCGGCACGCACCCGGCAACATAGAGCTGGTTGATTAAGAAGATTACTCTGAAACGACGACTTGAGTTCGGCAGCAAGAATCGCACAAGCGGCAGTTGATAGTCCAGCTAGACCAAACTGCGGCATACTGACCAATTTGAGTGAAGCCACTTAGTTGAGTGAAGAGTTGACTGGCCAAAAGCACACTGACTCACTTCCAAACTGTTAGAATGCGAGGCATGGATGCGGAAACGCTCAATTGCCCAATGTGTGGCGCCCCCACAGCAACGGACGAACCACTGTGCAAATATTGCGAGGCGCGGCTCGCTACAATCGCCTGCGCTTCATGCTTTGGCTTGATGTTCCTGGGCAGCAAGCATTGCCCTCGCTGCGGTGCACCAGCGGTCACCCGCAAAGCTGGAAGTCTGGAGGCACGCGACTGCCCTCGTTGTCGAATCCAGATGCAGTCAGTGGCAATCGGATCGACGGCCGTTCGGGAGTGTGAACGTTGTTCGGGCCTTTGGGTTGATGTGACCTCGTTCGAAAGGATCTGTGCTGATCGAGAGCAACAGGCGGCGGTACTCGGCGCGGCTTCGCCTGCACCGATGGGGTCTGTGTTCGAGAGCAAAATTCGTTATGTTCGATGCCCTGAATGTGGACAGCTAATTTAATGCCGGGAACTAGCAAGGAAGAGCACCTTGGCTTTGGTATTGCTTCGGCGCGAGAGCTCTTAAAACTGTTACTCAGTTAGCCCGCCTGTGGTGGCGGACATCCACTCTTGACTGCGGCTGGAGACAACTCCCTTCACCCGACTTTCAACTGCGCTCCAATCAATATTTGAAAAGAAGGCCTCTATGTACTTCGGGCGCTCAGCGGGTTTGTAATCCAGCAGATAAGCGTGTTCCCAAACGTCCATCACCAGTATCGGGTTAAAGCCGGCCACGTTGCCCGTTTCGTGAAGCGAGATCCAGTGATTAGATAGCCTTCCATTCGCCGGATTCTCGTAACAGATAGCCCAACCGACGCCGCGCATCTTGCCGATACCCACGAAATCAGCTTTCCAAATTTCGTATTTACCGAAACTCGCCTCAGCTGATTGCACGAATTGTGATGTGCGGTCAGGTTCGCCCGTGCCTGTGTCTTTCTTCAGATTCTCAAAGTAGTACTCGTGCAGAACCATGCCATTGTATTCAAATCCCAGGCGCCGCGTTAGCTCGGAATACGCCGGCATCTCTTCCTGGTCCACCTTCCCGTCACTAATAAACCCCCAGATCTTTTCCCTTAAGTTATTAGTTTCTTTCACGTAACCTTCGTAGAGTTTGAAGTGCAGTTCCAACGTTTCATCCGAAATGCCCTTCAAACCGCTGAGATTAAACTGCCTGGCTTTGTAAGAGTCTGTCATCGTTCACCTCCGGAGAATTCGAATAATGAAATGCAAATGTCCTTTTGGCAAGGCACTCATGCAAAGAGACTATTGCGCCTGAGTGTGGCGAATACGTTAAGCGGCTGCGGATTTAGTGTGCCGGAAAAAGAAAGGGGCAGGAAGCAGGAGCAGGAGGCAGGAGCAGGAGGCAGGGGCAGGAGGCAGGAGCAGGAGGCAGGGGAGGCAGGAGGCAGGAGGCAGGGGCAGGAAGCAGGAGCAGGGGCAGGAGGCAGGAGGCAGGAGGCAGTCTGTTCCGACTGGTCTTTGGTTTTTGGTCTTTGGGCTTACGACTTTACGTTATCTGCTATTGCGTCGTGTAAATCAAAGACCAAAGACCGGAGAACAAAGACCAATCGGGCCACTGACCACGGACCACTGACTACGGACCACTGACTACGAACCACTGACCACGGCCGGCTCCCACAAAAACTAGTTCTTGCCGAAGATCACCCAGTCCCCGTGTGCTGTTCCCATGAAAAGTAGCAGGGGCAGTGAAAGCCAGGCATTGGTTCTGGAAGCCAGAAAAGCCTGGCGAGCCAACTCAGGTGGCGCGGCGGGACCAGTTCCCGCCGTCGCTGCGATAATCCGTTTGTTGTTGGGCCAGATAATGCCCCAAACGTTTAGCAACAT
The DNA here is from genome assembly GCA_050748205.1 of Pyrinomonadaceae bacterium. Lineage (GTDB taxonomy): Bacteria > Acidobacteriota > Blastocatellia > Pyrinomonadales > Pyrinomonadaceae > PSRF01. Next base: position 6,446 of record JBOGOU010000199.1, read on the forward strand.
CACGATCCCATAGGCGCCGCCGACACCGATCGACATGGTCTTGTTGCTGGCCCAGCTCTCTCCTCCGACTGTCAACATCCCGATGAAAAACTTAACGAGGCCCCACGTGATAATCGCGACCAGGACGAGCATTACCACGGCATAAATCCGTCCATCCTTCGTCACCGCCGCCACTTTCTTGATAATCAAATATTCCACGACGAACAAAACGATCGGATAAGTCAACCAGGCAAACAATACCCACCAAATGTTGACTCTTGCTCCGCCGATCGTGTTTGCGTTATTCACGTCTCCCTTAAGTGTGTACATTGCGAAGTAAGTAAGGCCAACAAGCACAGTCACCACTGCACCCCAGCGGAAGTACCAAAGCGCGCGCGAGAGCAGGTCGGGGTTTACCTTCTTCTTGGTGTCTGGATCGAGAGCCTTCTGGAAAGGTACATTGATCAGGTTGAAAAAGTAGAGCAGACCAATCCACGTAATGCCCGCCACAAAGTGTGTCCAGCGAAGAATAATCCTTGGCAGCGCTTCGCCAGTGGGAGCATGAACTATGTCTTGAAACATGGCCAGACTGACGGGGAGATAATCAATTAACATAGACCCTCCGAGGTGTTAATAGGACAGAGATTTGCCTGTCGTATCCAGTTGAGTTGTTGAATTACGCGCGCAGATTACACCCAGTGGCGGCACGGGCGCAATAAGCTTGTCAGCAAGGTGGTGGCCCTCTTCTCTAAAGAACCTATAGGACTTATAGGACTTATTCCTATTCGTCCAGAGGCCGAGGCCCAGGATCCATGCCTCTCACGCTGGCCTGGTTGATCACCCGGACTTTTAGATCATCATTGATGTGAATTTGGCATGAGAGACGCACCTTGTCGCTAAGTTCTGTTTCCATCGCCAGGCGATCGCGCTCGAGTTCGCGCATCTCACCCGGATCTCCTGCCAGAACTTCTACTCGGCACGTCGTGCAGCGCGCGTTACCGCCACAGCGGTGAAGGATGTCGATTCCGGCGTCTTCAATGGCCAGCACCAGCTTCTTTCCTTGCGGAGCGTCGAACACCTGCGTTCCGTTCGCAGTCTCGGCTTCAATCTTCGGCATCAGTATGGCTCCAGAAATCTGTCTAGTTTGATAGCCCGATGAATTTGGCACAAGAAACCCGGCGGGGCAAGTCATGAGCGTTCGTAGTGAACCGCCAGGACGCCAAAGAGCGTCAGCGAAGAGCAAAGGTCGCCTATCGGAAATTAGCCCCGGATCAGCGCCGATGACACAGATCTGAACAAAAGCGGTTCACTCGGCTCGACTGTCTGTCTGAATTCTGATCCGCGTTCATTCGCGTAAATCAGCGGCCGAATCTCTTAGCGGTTTAGAGTGCCAGCTCCATGAAGGTTGCATCCTCCACTGGATTTTCGTAGTAGGGTTGGATCTCTTTGAAACCAAACGATCGATACATTGCGATCGCCTTGTCCATCTTGCCCGGCAGCGTATCGAGCCGCATGCGCTGATAGCCAACTTGGCGGGCCTCGTTAATAATCGTTTGCGTCAGTTCCCGGCCCAGTCCCTTCCCGCGGAAGTCTGGACGCAGGTAAAGTCGCTTCATTTCGCACGTACCTTCGCCAAGGCTCCGCAGCGCCACGCAGCCTGCAAGTTGATCACCTTCTACGCCCAAAAGCAGTCGGCCACTCGGCGGGGCATAGTCGCCGGGCAGCTCTTGAAGTTCCTGGTCAAAATTCTGAAAGCAAAGACTTATTCCCAGCCCCGCCGCATACTCTTCAAAGAGTCCACGCGCTCGCTGTATGTCCTCTGGGGATTGTGCTTGAACAACCTTCATTGTCAGTTGAAAGAGTTTATACCTGCGGCCACGGCGGCAGGCCGATTCCTAAACAAAAGCAGGCCCGGAATCTTTAAGAATTCCGGGCCTCTGCGCTAGCGCACCGCGCCTTTTGTACGACAGACATTCGAGTCTGCCGGTTCTCTTAGGAAACTCAGGCAGTAAACGAAGTACCGCAGCCACAGCTTCCAGTCGCATTTGGATTCTTAAATGTGAAGCCGGAACCCATAACGCCGGTCACATAGTCGATCTCGACGTTGTTTAGATACTGAGCACTGAACATGTCCACGAAGAGTCGCACGCCATGCTCGTTGAGAATAAAGTCGCCCTGGCGTGATTCCTCTTCGATATTTAAGCTGTATTGAAAACCCGAGCAGCCCCCGGGAACCACGCGGACGCGAAGTCCGGAACTCTCCGGCAGGCCCTCTTCGCTCGCCATAAATTTCTTGATTTCGGCAGCCGCGTTTTCTGTGACATTCAGCGTCACGGTCGGCGCAGTTGTTGTCCCTGGTACTTCAGTATGGGTATGAGTATGGGTTGTTGTTGCGGACATTCGCTAATTCTCCTTATGTCGATTTCCGATTGCCAATTGGCGATTGGCGATTGGCGATTGCCGATTTTTTCCTTACCGTATCTGCAGATCTAAATCGGCAATTGGCAATGGGCAATGGGCAATCACAAATGATCTTACTGTCCTTTGCCCAAAACGACAAGTTCGGGCTTCATCGCCTCAATTGACACCTGTCGGGCCACCTCCTCGGCGACGCGCCTAAAGGCCTGAGCCTGTGGGGAATCGGGTTGGCTGACTACGACGGGGACACCCTTATCGCCACCTTCGCGCACCTCAATTCCCAGCGGAACCGAGCCGAGGAACGGCACGCCGTACATTGCTGCAAGCTTTTCGCCGCCACCCTGCCCGAATATGTCGTAGCGGTTGCCCGTATCAGGAGCAATGAAATAGCTCATATTCTCGACCACGCCAAGAATCGGAATCGCCACCGTTTCAAACATCCGCAGCGCGCGGCGGACATCGGCAATTGCTACGTCCTGAGGCGTTGTAACGAGTACGGCTCCCTGCACCGGAACAAGCTGCGCCAAAGACAGCTGCACATCGCCTGTGCCTGGCGGCATGTCTACGATCAAATAATCCAGCTCGCCCCACTTTACATCCGAAAGAAATTGTTTTACCAGACCATGGAGAATCGGGCCGCGCACGATCATTGGCTTGTCGCCGGGCTGCAGGAAGGCCATGGAAATTATTCGTACCCCATAAGCCTCGATCGGAACCAGTTTGTTGAGTTCCACTTCGGGACGAGCATCGCTTGCTCCTAGCATGATCGGGACATTCGGGCCATAAACATCCGCATCCATCAGGCCGACTCGCGCTCCATCAAGCGCCAGCGAAACTGCAACGTTCACGGCGACTGTCGATTTACCCACGCCACCTTTCCCCGACGAAACCGCAATGATATTGCGCACACCAGGAACAGAAACTTTTTCACCGATGCCGCGCCCTTTAGGGACCTCAGCGTCCATCTTCACACTAACTGACAGAACACCCGGGATGGCTGAGACGAGTTCCCGCGCGGCCCCTTCCATTTGTTCCTTAACGGGGCAGGCGGGGGTCGTCAACACGATGCGAAATGAGACATTGCCACCTTCGATCTTCAGGTCTTTGATAAAACCGAGCGTAACAATATCCTTGTGCAGATCGGGATCTTGAATCTGGCGCAAAGCGTCTAGTATGAGTTGTTCTGTTACCTGTGACATGGTGTTTTTTACGGGTTGATTTGGAATGTTCAATTATGACGCACCGAGGGTTGATTGTCGACTTGGCCGCCGCCTCCAGGTGGACTAGCCTTGAGGCTTCAGAAAACAATTCAAGTCTAAAAATCTCACAGGTGAGGAAGGTGGGCTTGCCCCCGC
>JBOGOU010000200.1:0-3443 GCA_050748205.1 Pyrinomonadaceae bacterium
TTGTAGCAGAGGGTTTTGCTTCCCATAATTGCTTCTGTACCGTGAAGTGGCGCGGGATGAACTTTCGCATTGCCGCTCATCACGGCACCGGAGCGGCCCAGACGGCTGGCGGCCAGCGCAATGCTGCTCGTAAGGACATGCCTTGGGTCAAGGCCGACATCTACTGGACTGGGCACCTTCATCAACCTATGGCCGACCTCGTATACCAGGCCGACTTCGACCAGCGCACGGGTGAGATGATTACACGACAGGCATTCGTCATCATCAGTCCCAGTTATCTACGCTACTTCGGGGGGTATGCGGCGGAGAAGCGATACGCACCGGGGGTATTGGGACTCATCTCTGCCACATTGCAAGCGGATGGGCGGATTGATGTGAGCCTACATGCGAAGGGGATGCGCCTATAAAGCCAATGGAAAAAGCAAAGTCATACCAGAAGTTGCTTCCAATGGATGAAAACGTAACAGTCAAGGAGCAGTTTGGATGGCTCCCGTTGTCCGTGTTCAAACTCGAACGGCGAGAAGACTGGCGTAAAATCATAGGCGATGATGGGGACGAAACGACTAGACGTAGCCAGGATTCTAAATATCTTCCGGGATTACGATTCAGTGAATTTCACCCGCATCTTGCCGAAGTCGTGACTCGCTATTGGAGCCTGGAAGGAGATTTGATTGTTGACCCTTTTGCCGGTCGTGCTAGCCGGGGTATCGTGGCCCTTACCCTCAAGCGCAAATATCATGGTTATGAGGTAGCTCGCAACACTTTCCTAAAAGTATCTGAAAAACTTGCGCCTTTGGGCGGAACCATTTCTTGCATGGATGGCTGTTCTCTCGCGCACACACAGAATGAGAGTGCAGATTTGGTGTTCACCTGTCCGCCTTATCATCGCCTGGAAAAGTACGAATCTGCTCCGGCTCAACTGTCGGACATTAGTAGCTACGATGACTTCCTATTTCAGATTAAGGTATGCGCGTGCAACATAATGCGGGTGCTCAAACCGGGAAAATTCCTATGTTGGGTATGTGGCGACTGGAGAGATGGAAAGGCATTTCGTCTGTTCCATGCCGATTCTCTACGACTCTTTATGGAAGCCGGTCTTGTGCCACATGACGTGGTTGTGGTTCACAATAATAGTCCCTTCGCTCCACTTCAAGCTGGCAAGGTAGCCGCAAAAAGATATACAAGCAAAACACATGAGTACCTTCTAGTATTCAGAAAGCCGGTTCTATGAGCCTTGTACGTCCTGTCACCGACCCCGACGAATTCGAGCGAATTTGGAAGGCGCTCGACGTTGCCGTCGCCGAACTCCCTAAATCTGGTTCCCCACCCGGCGCGTTCACCTCAGCGGAATTTGCCGCCCGTCGCGGCAACATGAGCCAGGATAGTGCCTACAAATTGCTTCGGAAGCTCATCAAGGCCCGGAAAGTGGAGCAGCACAAGCAAGGGGCAAAGACCTATTATATCCTTGTGGAAGACACGAATGAGGGGTAGGGATCGAAAGGCGGTGTGAGGATGAAGGAAACACAAAAGGGTGAAAATGAGGCATATTTTGTGCAGAACGACATACGTGTAGGGCCAGCCTGGCCTCCTACTACGCCTCCTCCCGCCGGTACCCTCATTGGGTCTCCTCCTGCCGAGGTCCGTGTTTTCTCTACTGGGGCCACACGCGATACCGCTGAAGGGAAACTGGAGTATGAAGGTTTCTTCTCACCACAAGTCTTGCAGCGGCGGGCTCAGTACATGCACAAGCACCGGATTCAAAAGGATGGCTCGTTACGCGCCCCTGACAACTGGCAGAAGGGCATTGCTCTAGACGCTTATGCCGACAGTCTTTTGCGCCATATGGTGGACTTTTGGCTTTATCACCGGGGGGTTGGCTACCAAGTGGTAGAAGGAGACTTAGAGGACGTGCTGTGTGCCATCATGTTCAATGCGGAAGGCTACTTGTTTGAGCTGGTGAAGAATGAGGCGAGGCGCTGATGGATTCTAGGGCCATCCTAACGCCGCTGAACATGGTGGTGTCGGTGGTTATGTACTTCCCCCTTTTCAAGCGCATCCTGATGCGCAGGCGGACAGGAGACTTCAGCATCTCTACCCAAGTCTGTATTGTTCTACTGCAAGTCAGCAGCCTGGTGCTGGCTATTCTGGAGGGGGCTTACTTTTTGACCTCCTACTATGTTCTTCAGGTCGGCCTGACGGCTTTGCTGTTGTGGTTGATTTTCAGGTACCGCGGGGGGTAAGGAATGACCGTCCGCATGGATGCGTGCCACGAGATTGCGACCACCTGTAGCTCCTGTGGTGGGCCTGCAGTGCCCAGTCCGTGGTGCCGGATGGTTTATTGCTCGGCCTGTGCGCCGCAAGAGCTTCGCCATGCTAAGATTGTGGTTGATGTGGTGGAACCGGACGGTCGGCGGCACCGGGAAGTACACCATTATTTGACTTGTACCCGGTGTTTCATTGAGAAGGCTGCCCGGCAAAAGGGGGGAACATGAAGCTGCGCCTCGAACGTAAGTGGCTGACTGCCGTTTCAACTGTGGGGGAATTGTATTTGGATGGCCGGTTCGAGTGCTATACACTGGAATTGCCGATAAGGGACGGCAAGCCAGGGACGGCTATTCCTGCGGGCACCTACGAATTGCGCCTCGATCCCAGCCCTCGTTTCCTGATGGACATGCCGGAGTTGTTTGGCATCCCCGGACGCAGCACCATTCTCATCCATTGGGGCAACACGGCAGCCGATACGGAGGGCTGTATTTTGGTGGGCCAGACACAGCAGCCTAACTTTGTTGGCCATAGTAGGATTGCCTTCAAGCGGCTACTGGCTCAGTTGGGAACGCCGGAGACAAAACACGAGATTGAAGTGGTGGATGCCCCGCCTCCGCCCGAGTTGGGGGTAGAGGAGACGGTGGCCTGAAGGGAGGTCGTGATGAGCTACACGGTTATTCCAGCGGGGTACCAGAATGCCGAGTGTGCTATAGAGGGGGAGAGGCTTTTTTTCATGCCTACTGGCGAAGTAGCCTCAAAATGGGTCCTGCAAGAGCATCTAGCGGTTGCCAAGCGCCGGAAGATTGCGGTGGAAACTAGGGAGGCTGATGGTGAACCACAGCTACGTACTTTTTCCGTCCACAACGGCCACATGCGCCTCGGCTGTTGCCGGTTTTCCAAGGCTAACACGCGGAAGATTTTGAGCTGGCTGGAGGCGTGATGGCTGAATTTTGCGGGCAATGTGCGAACGAGTTTGGGGAGCGGGGGGATTTCGCGGGCTGTCTTCCCTTCGAGGTGGTGTTGTGCGAGGGGTGCGGACCGATTCAGGTGAATGAGAGGGGGGAGTGCATCTCTCCCGATTGCTTTGAGGGGCATAACCGGCCAGAAGGAGAGAGCGCATGACCACTGGAACCGGAATGGCTCACATCGAGAGACCCCACGAGGGCGCTACAAATGAT